>JAKAEJ010000073.1 GCA_021818335.1 Pseudomonadota bacterium
CGCCCGTTCGCTCGCCATCGCTGCCGAGGGCGTGGAGAGGTCGCAGAACACCAGTTGCGCGCCCCGTCGATCCGACCATTGCTGATGGATCGCAACGAGGTTGCGTACTGCCGTGTTCACCTTGGAATCGGGGTGGTCGCTGGCATCCGGGAGGCGCAGGCGCACGTCGAGCGCCGCGAGGCGGGCGTCGTTGGTGATCTTGAGCATGTTGTCCTCGTGCGGATCGGGCTTGACGCCAAGCTCACCTGAGACGCACTGCATGCGCGGGATGATGCAGTGTTCGATGTACCCGAGCAGCGCCGGGGACGGCGGGCAGATGACGTTTTCCGGCTTGCCGCCCATGATGGCGGGCACGGGCCAATCCTGGCCGGTGGCCGCACGGTGCATGGACTGCAGATCGGATGCAGTCACCGTGTCGGCGAACTGGCGATAAATCGCCATCATTTCCGGCACGTTGAGGAAGCGCTTGAGGACCGTTTTCGCTTTCAGGCCACGGCCCGACGAGTCAAGCTCGAAGCTGACGGTTTCTTCCGCGAACGTGTTGGCCCAAAGGTCGAACTGGTCGATGCCCTTTTCAACGAGCGTATCGAGCGCGAGATAGCGCTGCATGGTGAACATTTCCGCGAGGCTGTTCGATACGGGCGTCCCGGTGAGGAAAAACACGCCCCGAGCCCCCTTGTTCTCCATCAGGTAGCGGACTTTCATGAACAAGTCCTCGGCGCGCTGGCTGCCTTCCGGGTTGCCGAGGCCTGCAATGTTGTGTTTGCCGGTGGCGAAAGCGAGATTCTTGAAGGCTTGGTGGGTTTCATCGCAAACCAGGCAGTCGATTCCCATGGACGCCATGTCGGGGGCGCAGTTGTCCCGCTCGATGGATTCGAGCTTGGCCTTGATCCGTTCGCGGTAGCTCTCGATGCGCTTCTCGGTGCGCTTGATGATGCGACCGTCAGCGCCCGCATCTTCAAGGGCCGTGATGGCGCTGAGGAATGACTGCACCTGCCGCTGCAAGTGGGACACCACGAACGCGGGCGGGACGGCGATGCGGGTGAACTGCGAGTGCGCGACGATCACGGCATCCCAATCGCCCGTTGCGATGCGCGAGAAAAGCATGTTGCGGCGGTCCTTGCCGAAGTCGGCTTCGGTGACGGCCAGGATGTTCGCGGACGGGTACAGGCGCATGAAATCCGACGCCCACTGCTGAACCAGGTGGTTCGGGACGGTAATGAGCGGTTTTTGGACCAGGCCCATGCGCCGCATTTCCATGAGGGCCGCGATGGCGAGGTAGGTCTTGCCAGCGCCTACGACATGATCGGCCAGCATGATCCCGTCCTGAATCATGCGCCAAACCGCATTGACCTGGTTCACGCGCAGGCTGATCTCGGCGGATTTGCCGGGGAAGGTCAGGTGCGAGCCGTCGTAGGCGCGCGGTCGGTCGGTGTTGAAGGTATCGTTGTAGATGCGGGTGAGCGCATCGCGCCGCGCCGAGTCGTTCCAGACCCAATCGACGAACGCTTCGTTGATGGACTCGCCCATCTGGCGGGCGGCTTCGGTCTCGGCATGGTTGGTCACGTAGCGGTCATCGTCCAGCCGGTCGCGGACGATGATGGGCGCACGGGTCAGCAACTTCGCGTAAATGTCATTCGCGGTCATGCGCGAGGTGCCGAAGCGCTCGAAGCCCTTGTTGATGGCGCTGAGCACCATGTGCTGGACGGCGGGCACGAGGGTTACGGCGGGGTTGGCCAGCCCGAGAATGTCGTGCCCGAACTGTGCGTAGACCTCGCACGGGACCCACGGCGAGCCGATGGCGATGTGGATGGAACCGGGCTCAAGGTCGGCGGGCTGCACGGCTTCCAGCGCGCGGACATTGCGTTCGTACCGTGGATCGATGGCCGCCGCCGCCCTCGCGTCGGCCAGGGCTTTCTTCACGTTGCCACTGAGGTATTCGTCAGCGACCACCCACGGGCCGTTGGGCCGCTGGTAGAGGCGGTCGCCAAGGGCCTCGGCCACGGCCTCGGGCGTCATGTCCAGCATGTCGGCCATCAATTCGAGATCGACGCGCCCGCGCTGGTTGAGGCAAACGGCCAGCGCATCGGCAGGCGACTCCACCTTCGGCTCGGGGGAAGGCGACAGGACCCGGCGCGAGAAGATCGCGGCCTTGTTCGCGCGTTCGATGGTCTTGCGGCCCTTCGGCAGTGCGATGCCAGCACGCGCGGCCTCGGCGGCGTCAAGGCGCTGGTAATTGACTTCGAGCGCGCGCACCAAATATGCATCGGCATCGTCGCGGAAGGCGTTGACGTTGGCGATGCTGTTCAGCAAGCCAAACGTGCGGCAGAAGGCGTCGTAGCGCGTGTTCAGCCGGGACCGAAGGGATGCCAGCGTGGCGGGGTTCGCATCCTCCCGCTCGGCGGACATGAGCGCCTTGACGCCATCGCGCAGGTCGATCAAGCCCAGCAGGCGTTTGTGGTCGCGGCCCACGGCGTCAACGGGTTCGGCGCGGTGGTCGTCCAAAACATCAGGCAGGCGTCGCCAGATCGACCCGTCGAGGTTGACGTAATGGCCGAATACCGGCGTTCCCGGAGGGATCAGCGCAGCGCTGGATGCAGAAGGCGTCACGTTGTCGGCCTTCTTGTAGACGAGTGACGGCAGCTGCGCGACCGCCGCTGCCAGGGCGGAGGCGAGGTCGAAGTCGGCTGGCGCGATGCATCCGGCGTGATCGGCGCGGTACATGCCGCCCGCGCGGGCCATGTGGCCGAGCATCATCTGCGGATGGTCGACGAAATACCGATTGACCGGGATCGCCTCGCCGCCTTCCGGGTCGTCAACGAGCGCAACGTCGGTCCAGGCCGATGCGTCCGGCGTTTCGTCGGCCCCAGCCTTCTGCAGGAAAACAAGATCGGTGGTTACCTCGGTCGAGGCGTTTTCGCGGAAAGCGCCAGCCGGGAGGCGGATCGCGCCGAGAAAATGGGCGCGTTCCGCGAGCCATGCGCGCTCGGTCGCGTTGCGCTTGTCCATGAGGTAGTGGCTGACAACCATCGCCAGGATGCCGCCCGCCCGCAGCGCCCGGAGGCTCTTGGCGAAAAAGAATGTATGGATCGGGAAGTGCCGCAAGTCGCGGTTGTCCGCGTCGAACAGCGATTGCGAGCCGAACGGCGGGTTGCCAATGGCGAGGTCGAATCCGCCGCGCGGGAGTGGGGTTTCCTGGAACCCGGACTGGATGATCCGCGCCTTGGGGTAGAGGGCCTTGGCGATGTTGGCGGACAACGGGTCGAGTTCGATGCCGGTCCAGCGCGACGCGCGGATTGCATCGCTGGCCATGCCGATGAAGTGACCGACTCCGCAGCCGGGTTCGAGGACGCTCGCGGGCTCCACGCCAAGCCGGGTCAGGGCGGCGTAGATGGCCTCGATGATCGTGCGCGACGTGTAGTGGGCGTCCTGGGTCGAACGACGCACGCTTGCGAGTTCATCGTCGCTCAGCAGGGCTTCGAGTTCGCTGACTTCTGCAGCCCAGCCGTCGGTGACGCTGCCGTCGGGGCGGCGGAACGCCTGCGGCAGACCGCCCCAGCCGACGTAGCGCGCCAGCGCCGCCTTCTCGTCGTCCGTGGCCGGACGCGCGGCGCGCTGCAGTTCGCGCAGCAGCGCAATGGCATCGACGTTGCAGCGGAACTTGGTCTTGGCACCGCCCTGGCCGATCCCGAGGCCGCCGGGGATGCAGTAGTTCGTGGCCGATGGGGCTGGCCTCTCGATGGCCGCTGCGGGCGTGGTCGGGGCAGGCGCGCTGCCGCTTGGGGCGGCGAGCACGCCGAGAATCATCTGCGAGAAAAGATCGAGTTGCGGATCGGCAACGGCAATCGCATCGCTGTGCATCGGGGTCGTCTCGGGCGGGGCGAGACAATCCATTTACCGCACATTGAACGCCGTGCAAGGCCACGGAAAGCGCGCCGCCACGCCATTTCCGCCAGTCTCATTCGGTGAGACGGCAAGCGTGCCGGGAGCCATCCGAGCGCGCGGGAGTCCCGCCATGACGGGCCGGTTCACGGCATGACGGAGCGGCCCGAGGGGGCCGCCCGGAGCCGCGCCAGGCCATCACGACGGGATCGGCGCGGCGCGTTCGGTCAACGCATGCAGGACTGCGGCAGCGGGTCGGTGGGCCATGTGGGTTACGCCTGCGTGGCGCGGGCAAGCTCCGCGAGGATGGCGGCGAGGGCCGTCTGCACGTCGGGCGAGGGTTCAGCCGGAGGACTGCTGACAGGGCGTGCTTGTTGTGTGTCCACGGGCCGTGCGGCCCGACGGTGAATCCGGTCATGAGCCACCCGAATCCGCCTGCTCCGATGGCCCACGCTTGCCAACGGGCGCCCTGTGGCGTCTACCCGTTCGAACGCGGATCGGTGCTGGCGGCACCTCCAGGGCGCTGCGCCCGCTGCGGGTGCGGCCATACGGCAGCCAACGCCTCGCGGACCTTGGCGCGGTAGGCATCGCGCGCACGGTCGGTAACGCGATCCCAATAGACATAAAGATGCGCGCCGACGCGCTCAACGGCCTCGTCGGGGACCGAGCCCTGGCGTTCCGCGTTCGCCTCGCTGGCATCGGCTGCATCACGCGCCGCAGGCGCGGCGGGCGTACCCGATGCCTCGCATCCGACTTGGGCGAGGGCTGCGCGCAGCGCGGCTTGGCCCGTTGCCGCGTCGTCCGAAAAGTGGCTGCGGATGGATCGTTCAAACGCTGATGCCGTGTCGATCAGGTTGGCCACGGCGTCATGGATGCGCTTGGCGTCCGCCGGGTAGAGGAAGAGGCCGTTGCTGAAATCGCCGTCGCGGCACGCTGAGAAGCGGCTCCGCAGCATGGCCAGCACGTCCAACGTCTGCGTGCTCATGCAGCACCGCCTTGTTCGCGCGCGCTCCGCTTGAGACAGCCGATTCCGACGCTGACGGCGAACGCCGCGCTTCGGTGGTGGCCTCGGTACGCATCCAGCGCTTCGCGTTCGGCGAACAGCGCCTGCGTCTCGGTGCAGGCATGGCGCCGCGCGAATGCGCGCACGCGCTCGCGGATCAGGAGGTCCTTGTGAACCTTGTCGCATGGCATCTGCATGTCTCCCGGTTGGCGATGCCACTGCAATACACCACGGGCCATCCACGGCAAGACCTCCCCGACGGGCCTTGCAGGACGGAGCAATCATGCGAGGCTGGGCGGGCAAGCAATCAGGGCATGAACATGGCGCGCGAGGCATGAAAGGGCATTGGCAACAGCGCAAGGTCGACGAGGCCACCCTTGCGGCGGCGGGTCGGGCGGGCCTGTCAACGCTGCAGGCGAAGCTCTTTGCGGGCCGAGTGACCGAGGCCGATCCGGAGCGGATTCAACGGCTATTGAGGCCCCGGTTGAGCGATCTCCCGCCCATCGGGAGCCTGCCCGACATCGAGCCAGCAGCCCTCCGCATCGCGCAGGCCGTCATGGGGGACGACGTGATTGCCATCGCGGCCGATTTCGATGCCGACGGCGCGTCGGCAGCCGCCGTCCTCTGGTCCTTGCTGGTCGGGGCGATGGGGGTCGCCAAGGAGCGCGTTCATGTCGTGATCGCGCATCGCCTCGCGGACGGATACGGCGTATCCGACAACGTGGTGGGCAAGATCCTGGCCATCGATCCGCGACCGGACCTGGTCATCACGGCCGACCAGGGGTCGGCCGATGGCCCACGGATCACGCGGATGAAGGAGGCAGGCATCGACGTCGTGGTCACCGATCATCACCTGATCCCCGAAGAGGGGATTCCGCGCGACGCCGTCGCGTGCGTGAACCCCGCCAGGGCCGATGGCGCGTACCCGGACAAGACCATCGCAGGGTGCATGGTCGCGTGGTGCGTAATGGCGATGACCATGAAGGCGCTCCGGGACCGTGGCGTGGCCGTTGCCGGGTCCGCGATGGACGCTCTTCAATATGCAGGCCTCGGCACCTTGGCCGATTGCGTTGATCTCGGGCGCAGCCGGGTCAATCGGTTCGCGGTCCAATGCGCGATCGAACGCATGCGCGGCAGTGCCTTGCCCGTGTGGAAGGCAATGGCCCGGTTCACGCGGGGGCGGTTTGACTCGCAGGCGCTCGCCTTCCAGATCTGTCCGCGGATCAACGCGGCGTCCCGCGTCCGGCACGCCGATCAGGCTGTTGCGGCGCTGTGCAGCATGGACGAGTCCGCGGCGAATGCCTGGGTGGACGCGCTTGATGTGGCGAATACGGAACGCCGGGCCATCCAGGCCGAGTTGCTGGAGCGCGCCATTGAAATGGCCGACGAATCAGTGGCAGGCGGTGCGGTCGCGGCGCTGTGCATCACGTTCTATGCCAGCGGGCACGCCGGCGTGCATGGCATCGTCGCGAGCAAGCTGGTCGAGCGCTATGGCGTGCCGACCATCTGCCTCTCGATGGCGGAGGAACCGGAGGGGTGGATGACGGGGTCGGTGAGATCCGTGGAAGGGATCCATATCAAGGCCGTTCTGGATCGCATGGCTGCGGACCATCCGGAACTCGGCATGCGGTACGGCGGCCACGCGATGGCGGCGGGGGTCAGGCTCCCGATGGAGCGTGTCCCGGCATTTGACGTGGCGTGGCAGGAGGCGGTCGCTGCGGCGGCGGCCGGTGTCGCGCGACCCGCGCCCGTCCACGACGGGAGTCTCGCGGGCCATGACCCGCTGGCGGCGCTGGCGGAGATCGAAGGCCTCGAACCCTTCGGCAAGGGATTCCCGGCGCCCGTCTTCTGCGACACGGCACGCCTCGATCAATGCGTACCCATGAAGCCGGGCAGTGCGCATCGGGTCATTCACGCCAGGATTCAAGGTACGGCACCGGCGAGGATGGTGTGGTTCAACGGTGCCGCCGAGGCCTCCGCGACCGACCTGGCCAGTGGGCAGCACGTCTGGATCGTGTACGAACTGGTGAGGGACGATTACGCGAGAGGGCCAGGATTCGAACGCATCGTTCGCGATGTGGGCGTCATTTCCCGACGGTGATCTCGCGGATGCCCGTATTGCGGCGGATGGTGGTCGCGACGCTGGTCAGTTGGTCGCGCAGCTCGGGTCCGTTGCGCACGCCGACGAGGATTTCGCGCGGGTGGTACTGGTCGCTGGACAGGATCACGAGGGTGCCGATGCCAAGCATTTCCTGCCACCAGTTTTGAATGAAGTTCACGTCCTGGATTCGGAACAATTCAAGGCTCTTGATGCTGCGGCCCAAGAAGCCACAGCGCATGGTCAGGCGCTTCGAATCGAGCGTGTATCGCGTGAAGGTCACCGAGATTGCGTGCGTGAAGATTCCGATGGCGACCAGCGCACTGGCGATGACCTCGCACCACCACAGGATGGGCGCGTAAGCCGGGAACAGGCGCATCGATTCGATGCCGGCGGCGACGATGAGCACGAAGGCCAGTCCGTGGGCGGCGTAATAAGGCGCGTAGATGGCCTGCGAGGGACTGATGTCGAATGCCGAATCGGAAGGTTCGGTGTCGAGTGCGCTTTGCGTCACGGGATGATCCATATCGAGCGCCTTGTTGATGCGTGTCTTGAGCCTAGCACAGCGTTGGCAACGGCCATCACGCGGATCAGTCGGTCGCAATGGCGATCCGCCGCGCGCTCACGCGAACACGAATGCGCGTTGCCTTCGGGCGCAACCGCAGAAGCTCCTCGAACATGGTGACCGGCAGGCGCGCCGTAAAGTCGTCGCCGCCGCAGATGGACATGGCCCGTTCGTACCAGCCGTCATCCTTTTCCGGGTTCAACCGTTCGGCATACGCCACCACGGAGCGGTCCGTCCCCGGCAGCAGCTGACGGGGCACGCCCGCGCTCATGAGGTATACCCCATGATCCTTGGCCAGCAAAAGCGAGGGCGGGATTTTCGAGGGGTCGATGTCCTCCGGACGCGCAAAGCTGCCGTGGGCCAGCTTCACGCCGGGCTTGAGCAGCTGCGCGTCGCACAGGTCATTGAACGTCGCCTGCTGCGCCGGTGCGGCCTTGGCGTGGGCGATCAGGGTGTGGACCGCGGAAAGCGAGAAAACGAGGTTGCCTGCCATGGGATGCTCCAGCGTCCAGGGGGAGCAAGAACGGTCGCACAAAGGGGGTGGTTGGCAAGGCCGTTGTCGGGGCTTGTGTCGCGCGGCCGAGGCGATTTCGACACGCCGCGCCGACTGGAAAAAAAACCGGGGCGCCGTGAAGGCCGCCCCGGTAGTTGTTACGCCGCTTTCGATGACAAGGCTTGCGGTTCACGGATGGAACAGAATCCGCGTCGCGCGAGCGAGGCAACCGCGGCGATGCAATCGGCTTCAACCGCATCACCCACGGAAAAGTCCGAAATGGAACAGCCACGCAGGCGCAGCTTGTCGAAAATCCGCAACCAATCGTCCCGTTCCCAGGACTGCTTGAGTTCGGCGGCATCGGCAAGACTACAGCGCAGATGGGTTCCCTCCGGCGCGGGGCGAGGCAATGCCGCCATCGCATCGCGGACTTGGGCGAGCACCTCTTCGCCACGGCCGCCCGAGATCTCGGCGGGTTCGGCATACCGTCGGATCAAGGCCTGGTCGATGGCGTAATCCCATCCGATCAACGGCCCGTCCGTCGCGTCGTCCGTGAAGCAGATCCGCTCGAAGCCATCGAGGGCATACCAGCGCAACGCTGGTACGACCTGGCTTGCCAGGGCAAAGGCCGGCTCCGGTGGCGCGAGTTCGGCATGGTCGAGGTGATCGTCGATCGGACGCAGATCAACGCACCAGGGCGCGAGGCGGTAGCCGCCCGACTGGTCTCCGATCACCGTTGCGGCGAGCGAGGGATTGGCGCCCAGTCGGAAGCACACGTTGCGTCCATGGGCCAGATCGTCGGCGAACGCGGCAAACCCGGCACGCCGCATCTGTTCGAGTAGCGCCTCAACCTTGGCCGCGCGGTCTCGGTCGTAGCCGCCGAACAGTCCCTTGAGCGAACGGTCGGCGTGGATCGTGAGCGCCTGGTCGGCCAGCAGGCTGGGATGCCGGAAGGCGTGTTTCCACGACGCCAAGTAGGCAACGGGATCCAATTCGCTGCC
>JAKAEJ010000074.1 GCA_021818335.1 Pseudomonadota bacterium
TCCGATCTGCTGACGGTACATCTCCTGCTGGCGCACGTTCTGCTGTTGCTGCTGCCGGTACATCTCCTGCTGGCGCACGTTTTGCTGTTGCTGTTGCCGGTACATCTCCTGCTGGCGGATGTTCTGTTGTTGCGGCTGGCGGTCACGGAACTCCTGGCGTTGACGGCGTTGCTCGAAAATCTGCCGGCTCACCGGGTCCCGCGGCTGGTAGCGGTAACGACGCGCCTCGATCGCGCGCTGTTCGTCCAATAGCCGGGGATAGCGATCGCCCGTGTAATTCCGTTGATACGTGGGCAACGGTGCCGGTCGTGGCGCGTCGCGGCGGTTCCAGTGGTTCCAGCCGCTGCGCTCCCGTTCCCAATTGGGGCCCCAATGCTCACCCCAGCGCGGGGGATCGTCAGCACGCCAGCCACGGAAGTAAACAGGCGGTCGACGGTAGTAGCGCACGGGAATGCGCAGGATGAACAGGGGCACGTAGGCGGGCGGGACCATGTCCCATGGGCCGTTGTACCAGGCGCTCGAATACCAGTTGTCGTCCTGGAATACCCAGTACAGGCCATCGTAGAAGAAGTAGTTCGAATAGACGCTCGGATCGTAGTAGACGGGATAGCCCGGGATCCGGACCAGCGTCGGGTACGACGACATCACGAAACCGATGCTGAAGCCCCGGTTGCTGATGCTGATGCCCATCTGGGTCTGGGCATGGGCCTGGATCGACAGTGCTGGACCTAGGAGGATCGCTGCAGCAAGCATGGCGTAACGCATCGTCGTATCTCCTGTCGGATGAACCGCTGTGGTAGTCATCTTGCGATGGCCATCGGACGCCGATCCCGGATGCTCTTGAGACCTCGCTTCGGACGTTAGATCAATGTCCGTGAATGCGGCTTGACCAGAATCAAGATGGTGTGCTAGGCCGTTTCGGGCCGGATGGCCGTGGCGCGGGATGCCGGGGTGCATGCGACGAAGTGGCGCACGCCGTGGAGCGCGCCGGGCTCGCGGCGGCGGTACGCGGTATCGAATGACCCGCCACGGCTGATCACGAGCAACGCGATGATCGATCACGGATGCGGCAAGGCTCGGCCGACGCATGCTGGAGCGGCCGACTCCAGCCACGGCGGGCGTGATGACGGCTGTCGCCATGCGCAGTACGCGTGCCGGGCAAGCCGCCAGCCCCGCACGCGGGTTTCGTGTTCGCGGCCGAACACGGATGCGCCCTTGAGCCAGATCAAGCCAGGCCCGAACAACGGGTGTGAGAATCCCGACCATCCCGCCGCAGACCCATCCGGGAAGGGGCCCATGGTGAATCCCGCGCTGCGCAAAGCGAGGTTGGCGCTCGTGCCCGCGGTCCTGTTCGCCGGATTGGCGATCTGGTGGTGGCGACATGATCGGCGTCCGGCGGACGCCGTATTGCACCTGTACGGCAACATCGACATCCGCACCGTGGACATGGCGTTCAACGACGCCGGCCGCATCCAGCAGATTGGATTCGAGGAAGGCTCAAGGGTGCACAAAGGCGATGTGCTCGCGCGGATCGATCCGCTGCGCTTCCAGGATGCCGCGGATCAGGCGGCCGGTATCCTCGCCGTGGCCAGGCAACAGCTGGCGGCGCTGGTCGCGGGCAATCGACCGCAGCAGATTGCTGAAGCACGCGCCGCCGCAGCGAGCGCGGCGGCCACATTGCACAACGCCGAGGCCACCTACGAACGGCAGCGCGCGCTGGCTGCGGCCCACCTGCTGCCGCAGCAGTCGGCGGATAATGCGCTGCAGTCGCTCAAGAACGCGCGCGCTGGGTTTGAGAGTGGCCAGCAAGCGCTGAGCTTGGCGGTGCAGGGGCCCCGCGTGGAAGACGTTGCCGCCGCGCGTGCACAGGTCGCCGCCGATGCCGCCGCGTTGGCGCTGGCGCGCCGGCAACTGCACGACACGACGCTGCGCGCGCCTGCCGATGGCGTGGTCCAGACGCGCATTCTCGAAGTCGGTGACATGGCCAGCCCATCCACGCCGGTGCTCACGCTGGCCCTGGACAATCCAGTCTGGGCGCGCGTCTACGTTCCGGAAACCGAGCTCGGTCGCGTTGCCCCCGGGATGCGTGCCGACATCCTCAGCGACAGCTTCCCCGGCCATCGATTCCCGGGCTGGATCGGCTTTGTTTCGCCCACGGCCGAGTTCACGCCCAAGTCGGTGCAGACCACCGATCTGCGCACCGAACTGGTCTATCGCGCGCGCGTGTACGCCTGCAATCCGCGGGGGCGGCTGCGTCTAGGCATGCCGGTCACGGTTGAAGTGCCAATGCATGGCAATGCACCGCGGTCGATCCCTGCGCATGGTTGCCCGAACTGAGGCCATGGACGTCCCCGCACTGGCACTCGTCGGGGTGCACAAGAACTTTCGCCAGGGGGGACGGCAGATCGAGGCGATCAGCGGCCTGAGCATGCAGGTGCAGGGCGCGCGCATCACCGGCCTGCTCGGTCCCGATGGCGCGGGCAAGACCACGTTGATGCGTTTGGCGGCCGCGCTGTTGTGGCCCGATACGGGCATCGTGCGGGTGTTCGGCCACGACAGTCGCGATGCCGCGGCCGCCATTCAGGCCGACATCGGCTACATGCCGCAGCGGTTCGGCCTGTACGAGGAGCTCAGCGTGCACGAAAACCTGGTGCTCTATGCCGACCTGCAGGGACTGGGTCCAGCACGACGAAAGACGCGCTTCGATGAACTGCTGCAGCTGACTGCCCTGGGTCCGTTTGGCGGACGCCGCGCCGGCGATCTTTCCGGCGGCATGAAGCAGAAGTTGGGTTTGGCTTGCGCGCTGCTGCGCGCGCCGCGCCTGCTGCTTCTGGACGAGCCGACGGTCGGCGTTGATCCGATCTCGCGCCGCGAACTCTGGAGCATCATCAAGGCCATGCGGGCGCAAGGCGTCACCGTGGTGGTGAGCACGGCGTACTTGGATGAAGCGGAATTGTGCGATGACATCGTGCTTCTGCATGCAGGCAAGCTTCTGGTGCAGCAGCCACCCGCCGCATTTCATGCGCCACTGTCCGGACGCTGTTTCAGCGTCCGGCATCCCGGCATCCGGCGCCGGCGCCTTCAGGAGAGCCTAAGCTCGCGTGACGGCGTGGTCGACGCACTGGTGCAATCGGATAGCGTCCGCGTGGTCCTGCAAGGCGATCTGCCGCCGAGGCAAGAGGGCGAAGCGTGGCAGCCTGTGTCACCTCGATTCGAGGATGCTTTCGTGTCGCTGCTGGCCGCGCGCGCGGCCGGTGCGCAACCCGCGGGCATGCCCGCGGCTGCCGCGCGCCCGGCTCGAGATCCCGCGCCCGATGCAACGGTCGCGTCGCCTGCAACCGTCTTGCAGCCTATCCAATCCGATGACGCGGCACGCGACCGGTCTGCGCCCGTGATCGAGGTCCATGAGCTGCGCCGACGCTTCGGCAGCTTCGAGGCGGTCAAGGGCATCGGGTTTGCCGTGCAGCGCGGCGAGGTATTCGGTCTTCTCGGTGCCAATGGTGCAGGCAAGAGCACAACGTTCCGCATGTTGTGCGGCTTGCTCCCGGCAACCTCCGGCACCTTGCGGGTGGCCGGTGTCGATCTGCGCCGTGCGCGCGCCGCGGCCCGGGCGCGCATCGGGTACGTGTCGCAGCGGTTTTCGCTCTACGGCAACCTGAGCGTTGCGCAGAATCTGGCGTTCTTCGCATCGGTTTATGGCCTTGCCGGGGAAAGGCGCAGGACCCGGCTGGACTGGGCGCGGCAGGAGTTCGACCTGGATGCCTATCTCGATGCCAGCGCTGTCGAGCTGCCGCTGGGATTCAAGCAGCGTCTGGCACTCGCCTGCGCGCTGATGCACGAGCCGTGGATCCTGTTCCTCGACGAGCCGACCTCGGGTGTCGATCCGCTGGCACGACGCGAATTCTGGCAACGCATCAATCAATTGGCGGAGTCCGGCGTTACCGTGATGATCACCACGCATTTCATGGATGAAGCGGAATACTGCGATCGACTGGTCCTGATGTCGCTGGGCGAGATCCTGGCCTTCGGCACGCCCCAGGAAATCCGGGCCAGGGTCCGGACGGCGGCCATGCCCGAGCCCACGATGGAGGATGCCTTCATCGGGCTGATCCAGGCGCACGAAGCGCAGACTCGGCGCGCGGCATGAGGGACGGCGCATGAGAAATCCGCCGTGAATCGTCTGCGCCTGCGGGGCCTGGTGCGCAAGGAGTTCCTGCAGATCCTGCGCGATCCGTCGGCCATTGCCATTGCCTTCGTGCTTCCGGTCTTCCTGTTGTTGCTGTTCGGCTATGGGGTATCGCTGGATGCGCACCACGTGCCACTGGCGGTGGTCGTCGATCAGCCAACCGCGCAGACGAGCGATTTCATCGGCAGCCTTCAACAGTCCGGATACTTCGAACCGCGGTATTCGCCGAGCTTCAAGGTCGCGCGGGATGCCCTGATGGAGAGGCGTGTCAGCGGCATCATTTGGCTGCGCAGCGATTTTTCACGCGAGATGCTTGCGGGGAAGACTGCGCCGGTGGCAGCGTGGCTGGACGGCGTGGATGCCAACAACGCCAATATCGTTCAAGGTTATCTGCTGGGCGCTTGGCAGAACTGGTTGCAGCTGCAGGCGGATGAGGCCGGGTATGCGCTGTCGATCCCGGTGCGCGTGCAGAGCCGCATCTGGTTCAATCCCGCCTTGCGTAGTCGCGATTTCCTCGTGCCTGGGTTGATCGCCGTGATCATGACCCTGATCGGCGCGCTGCTGACCGCGCTGGTCGTCGCACGCGAATGGGAACGCGGCACCATGGAAGCACTGATGGCCAGCCCGGTGACCATGGGCGAAATTCTGCTCGGCAAACTGGTGCCTTATTTCCTGCTGGGCATGGGCGGCATGCTGCTGTCGGTCGCGATGGCCGTGTGGCTGTTCGCCGTCCCGCTGGTTGGAAGTTTCTGGCTGCTGCTGGCCTGTTCAGCGCTGTTTCTGCTGGTGGCGCTGGGCATGGGCCTGCTGATCTCCACGCTGGCGAAAAACCAGTTCGTCGCGGCGCAGGTGGCCGTGATCGTCACGTTCCTGCCGGCGTTCATCCTCTCCGGCTTCATTTTCGACATCCATTCGATGCCAGCGGTCGTTCAATTCCTGACCCATGTCGTGGCCGCGCGCTATTACGTGGCCATCCTGCAGACCTTGTTCCTTGCCGGCGACGTGTGGCCGGTCGTGCTGGGTAACAGTGTGGCATTGGTGCTGATGGCAACGATCTTTTTCGCCATCGCCCGGCGCAAGTCACGCAAGAGGCTGGACTGAGCATGTGGGCACGCATCTTCGCTCTGATCGTCAAGGAGTTCCTGGCCGTCTTGCGTGATGCGGCCAGTCGCACCGTCCTGATCGGCCCCCCGCTGATCCAGCTCATGGTGTTCGGCTATGCCGCCAGCTTCGATCTGCGCCACATCCCCTACGCGGTCTACAACCAGGATTCCGGCTATGCCTCGCGGCAACTGCTGGCGCGCTTCAGCGGCTCACCGGTTTTCCGGCAAGTCGCGGTGCTCCGCGGTGATGCACAGATTGCACCGCGGCTCAATGACAAGAGTGCGCTGCTGGTGCTGCACATTGGCCAGCACTTCACCCGCGACTTGCTGGCGCGCCGGACGGCCCGATTGCAAGTTCTCGTCGACGGGCGGGATTCCAATACCGCGGCACTGGCGCTCAACGATGTCGGCGGCATTGTGCTGGACTTCAACCAGCAGTGGGCCGCTGCCCATGGCCAGCGCGGACCGCCCGCGCAGCTCGTGACGCGCGCCTGGTTCAACCCCAACCTGCGCTCTCGCTGGTTCATCGTGCCCGGAATCGTCGCATTGCTGACCCTGGTGGTGACACTGCTGGTGACCGGACTGTCGGTGGCGCGCGAGCGCGAGATGGGGACCTTCGACCAACTCCTCGTCACCCCCCTGCGGCCATTGGAAATCCTGGTCGGCAAGGCCGTGCCGGGGTTCGTGATCGGTGGGCTGGAGGGTGGATTCATCGCGCTGGTGGCGGTGCTCTGGTTCCACGTGCCCTTTGTCGGCAGCATCGCTGCCTTGGCGCTGGGCATGTTCTTCTTCCTGCTCGCGGCAATCGGCATCGGCCTGATGATCTCCTCGCTTGCCGTTACCCAGCAGCAGGGACTGCTTGGCGTCTTCCTGTTCCTGGTGCCATCGATCATTCTCTCGGGCTTTGCCACACCGATTGCCAACATGCCCGAGGCCGTGCAATGGCTGACCCGCCTCAATCCGATGCGCTACTTCCTGATTGTCGTGCGCGGCGTCTTCCTGGAGGGAAGCACCGTCCCCGTCCTTTGGTCGCAATATGCGCCGCTCGCGCTGATCGGCGTTGGCAGCATGAGTGCCGCGGCATGGCTGTTCCGTCACCGTATGGCTTGAAGCATCGAGCAAGTACTCGACGCCGAAGCGCGGCATCACTCGGCGGCGATGGCGAAAGACCGCAGCCAGGGATCGAGGTGGGCGATATCAAAGGTGGCCGACTCGAACATCTGCATCATCTCGACATAGATCTGCATCTGCGCACGCTGCAAGCGCCACCCATTGATGCGCAGGAACACGTCGGCCGCCGCAAAGGCGATGCGCTTGTCTACGTCCACAAACGGGTGGCTGATTGCCACGCTTTCCAGCACCGCAGCAGCCTCAGCTACGATGTCATCGTAGTAGCCGGTCTGCGGGCGGAACAGTGCAGCCTCCAGCGCGCCCGGGTCACGCACGCCCGGCGCGCCGCCGTAACGCTGCATCAGGACCGTGTGCATACCCAGCACATCGGGCACGGTCAGGGAATCGTGAGTCACGGTTTACTTGGCCAACTCGCGGTAGAGGCTGTCGAACTCTTCCAGACTGGATGCGAAAGAAGCCATCACGTGGCGGCGCGGGCGCTCCTTCTGCTGCCGGTCGATGTAGTCGCGCAGGGCGTCATCGAGCACCGCCTGGAACTGGCGGCCTTGGCTTTCTGCGATTTTGCGCAGCGCCGCCAGCACATCAGGTGCGGCCTGCGAGGAAAACTTTTCGGGGACAGCAGTTGTCCTGGCTTTCTCCATCATGATTCATCTTGACGATTCATGATGGAGCAAGACGGCAAGGTTTGCGATGAGGCGGCTTTCGTGACGAACACGCAGCCGGAACCCCGCGCCGTTGCGGGGTCAGTACGAAGTCCACCTCTGCAGCAACAGCGATTGGGCGAGAACGCAAAACCCGCCCGACACGGGGCTGTCCGGGGAGGTGGCAACCGTCGCCGCAAGGCCCGAACAAAACCAATAACACACCCATTTACACACCCATTCGAGGGGCAAGGCGATCCGCCATGCGGCGAATGGCGCCCACATTCACGGCATGAAGTGCGGCGATTCGACTTGCGCGTGCGGAGATTGCAGGTCATAATCTCCGCATGAATAGCGGTTATTATAAATACGTCTGGCAGGCCAGTGATTGGCCGAACTGGCGCTTCGACCTGGCGGCATTGGCTGGGTCCATGGCCGAGGTCAGTCGCGCCCAGGGGTTGTTGATGGGGCGCCTGGCTGACGTCGGCATGGCCTTGCGTGACCAGGCGAGCTTGGCGGCACTCACGGAGGACGTGGTCAAGACCAGCGAGATCGAGGGTGAGCAGCTCAATGTCGAGTCCGTGCGCTCGTCCATCGCCCGCAGGCTGGGCGTGGATATCGGTGCGCTCGCTCCGGTCGATCGCCACGTCGAGGGCGTCGTCGAAATGGTGCTCGATGCCACGGCCAACTGCCAGACACCGGTAACGCGAGGGCGTCTGTTCGGCTGGCATGCCGCGCTGTTTCCTACGGGCTACTCCGGCCTCTCCAAGATCAATGTCGGCGGCTGGCGCGACGATACCAGCGGCCCGATGCTGGTGGTGTCCGGCCCCATCGGCCGCCAGAAAGTGCACTTCGAGGCGCCGCCTGCCGACCGTCTGGAGGCCGAGACGAGCCGCTTCCTCGGCTGGCTCAATGCCGCATCGAACGAGCTGCAGCTGCTCAAGGCCGGCCTCGGCCATCTTTGGTTCGTCACCTTGCACCCGTTCGACGACGGCAATGGCCGTATCGCACGGGCCATCGGCGATCTGCTACTGGCTCGCGCCGATGGCAGTCCACAGCGGTTCTACAGTTTGTCAGCGCAGATCCAGCGCGAACGTAAGGCTTACTACGACATCCTGGAGCGAACGCAGAAGCGGTCGATGGACGTCACCGAGTGGCTCGCGTGGTTCCTAGACACGCTTCACCGCGCGGTTGACCAAGCCCAGCACACGCTGGACGCCGTTCTGACGAAAGCGCGGTTCTGGCAGCGCTGGGCGACCACTCCGTTGACTGAGCGACAGGTGAAGTTGCTGAACAAGCTGCTCGACGGTTTCGACGGCAAGCTCACCAGCAGCAAGTGGGCGGCCATCGCCAAGTGCTCGCCAGACACGGCACTGCGCGACATCACCGATCTACTGACGCGGGGCGTGCTGCGCAAATCCGATGCGGGTGGGCGCAGCACCAGCTACGAGCTTAACGATCTGCCGGAGTAGCGGCGTTTCCTGGAATTGCCTGTGCTCGTGGACGGAACAGCGCCTTGAAAGAAGCAGGACGCTGACGCCCCCGCCGGCCTGAGTCGAGCGGAGCGTGTCGCCCGCGGCCGGCGCGCAGCCATTCTGGCGATCGCGCCGAGCGAGGCAGACATCCGGCGGAGACCGGAGGTGGCGTCTCACGCCCTGCGACGGGTTTGTTGTTGAATGCACTCATGATCGACGCCACGCCCGCCATGATCGAACGCGCGTACCGCATGCGCGTGTATCCGAGCCGGTCGCAACTGCGCCAGCTCGGGCAGCTCATGGGCGCGACGCGGTTCGTGTGGAACTGGGCGCTGGGCCGGCGCAGCACGGCCTACCGTGCCGACGGCACCACGCTCAACTGGATCGCGCTGGGTCGCGAGTTCACG
>JAKAEJ010000011.1 GCA_021818335.1 Pseudomonadota bacterium
GGAAAGAGGGTGGCCATGGCGGTCCTGCTCGCTCGACATGCATAACAATATCCGTTTTCTATGCATATTGCCCGGCATATGCAAAGTAACCGTCGTTGTGTTGAACAGGTAGGACGGCGTGTTGCCGCCGACGCTGATTTGACCCGCGCCGACTATGCGGTGACCCACCTAGAGTGGACCGAGATCCATATCCCATGCCAGACGCGGCTCCTTGGCCATGGGTCAACCGTGGACTGGCATGTGGGTCATTGCTGCACTGGCATCAACGGTTGCTTATCACAGCACCCTCCACCACGGCACGGCCAGCACATCGGGGGTGATCCACTCGACCGTGTGCCCGGTGTGCAGCAGGAGCCCGGACCGTGCCTTGCGCCCGTATTCCTGCCGGAAGGTACGCAGATGCGCGCAGTCGGCGAGCCGTGGCTGCGCGGTGGCCTTCACCTCGATGGGCAACAACGTACCACCGGCCTCGATGACGAAGTCCACCTCCTCGCCGATCGTGGTGCGCCAGTAGGCAAGTTCCACGCGCTCCAGCCGCGCGTCGCGCCAGGCGAGCAGGTCGTGCAGCACCAGGTTCTCGAGATGCGCGCCCCCTGGCACCATGGCAGCGAGGTGTAACGCGATGCCCGTGTCGCCCCAGAAGACCTTGGGTGACTTGATGAGCCGCTTGGTGCGGTTCACCGCATAGGCTGGCAGGCGCACAAGTTGGTAGGAGGTTTCCAGCAGGTTGAGCCAGCGGTGCACCGTCGGTTGCGGCAGGCCAACATCGCGGCCCAGCTCGGTCTGGTTGAGTAGTTGCCCCACACGCAGGCAGGCGGCCTGCATCAGGCGGCGGAAGTCCGGCAGCGCGCTGATCGACGCGAGGTCCTGCAGGTCGCGCTCCAGATAGGTGCGCACGTAGCCGTCGACCCAGATGGCGCGGTCGGCCGGCGTCGTGAGTTCCAGCGCCGGCGTGGGGAAGCCGCCGCGCAGGGCGAGCGCCTGCCAGTCTTCCTCGGGGTCGTCGCCGGCAGCGATCAGGTCGCGCCATTGCGCGTCGGGCGTGGCCAGCAGCTCGTCCCAGCGGCCGGCGCGGCCAAGCCCGAGCTGCTCGCGCCGGGTCATGGGCCAGAGCGTGAGGTAGCTGGCGCGACCGGCCAACGACTCCGACACCTGCCGCATCAGCAGCAGGTTGGCCGAACCGGTGAGCAGGAAGCGGCCAGGTCGGCGGTCGCGGTCGATGGCGCGCTTGATCGCCAGCAGCAGGTCCGGCTCACGCTGCACCTCGTCGAGCGTAAGTGGGCCGTGGCCGCCCAGCAGGGCCTCGGGGTCGCGCCGCGCAACATCGCGCACGTCGAAATCGTCCAGCGAGCGGTAGCGCCGTTCGCCCGGAACAAGCTTTTCGACCAGGGTGCTCTTGCCGGTTTGCCGCGCGCCGGTGAGCACCACGGCGGGCATCACGGAGAGCCGCGCGGCGAGCGCACCATCCACCAGGCGGGGCAGCATCTTCATGACATGGATGATATTCATTCACGCCACAGATTGACAAGCTGTGCGTGCATGTTCCGCAACAGATCGGTGGCCAGGGTCAAGTATTGATAATGCTGATGGCAGATGCGACGCCAGTGACCGAACACACTGGCGTCCAGATGCTGAGCATGATGACTGCTGCCGACGCTGATTTGACCCACGCGCCGACTATGCGGTGACCCACCTGGAGTGGACCGAGATCCATATCCCATGACAGACGCGGCTCCTGGGCCATGGGTCAACTGTGCACTGACATGTGGGGCATTGCTGCAATGGCATCAACACCTCAGCCGGCGCATGCCGTCGACGCCCGCGAAACTGAACCACAGCCGCGCTACTCCTGAACTTTGTTGCGACGCAGCAGGTCATACGCACCGCTGGTGACCATATGCCGGACCCGCGCTCGTGCGGTGAGCCGCCGGACGCCTGTGAATCGTGCCGTGCTCGCTCGCATTTCCGCCGCGTGCAGGACTGACCCAATTCGACCGCGAGGAACTTCCCCATGAAAGCTACCGAAGTCATGCAGCGCGCGTTTGCCATGCCACTCGCGCACCCTGCCTATCCACGCGGACCGTATCGCTTCGTTAACCGCGAATTTTTTGTCATTACTTATCGGACCGATCCGGCACGCCTGCGCGCGGTGGTCCCGGAACCGCTGCAACCACTGGACGATACCGTCAAATTCGAATTCATCTCGATGCCTGACTCGACCGGCTTTGGCCACTATCACGAAGCGGGGCAGGTCGTGCCAGTGACCTACGAGGGCAACCAGGGCACTTACCAAATCGCGATGTTTCTTGACGATGAGGCGCCGTTGGCCGGCGGCCGCGAAATCTGGGGATTCCCGAAGACCATGGGCAAGCCGACGTTGCGAGTCGATAAGGACACGTTGTTGGGAACACTCGACTACGGTCCGGTGCGCATTGCCACAGGCAGCATGGGCTTCAAGCACAAGTCACTGGACCTGAACGCAGTTCGCGAGGGACTCTCCGTGCGCAATTACCTGCTGAAGATCATTCCGCATGTGGATTGCACGCCTCGCGTCTGCGAACTCGTCGAGTACGACCTTCAGGACCTGGTAGTCAAGGGCGCATGGAGCGGTCCAGCGGCGCTCGAACTGCACCCGCACGCACTGGCGCCATTGACGGACCTGCCGGTGCTCGAGGTCATCTCGGCAGTACACATCTTGACGGACCTGACGCTCGGTCTGGGCCGCGTGGCGCACGATTACCTTGCCGCTCCCGCGCGGGGCAAATAGGTCCAGAAGACTGTTGATTCCTTTCCGTAACCAAGGAGCTCTTGCATGAATATGCAGCTAAGCCTGAAGGGCAAGACTGCCATCGTAACCGGCGCCGCCAGCGGCATTGGACGGGAAATTTCCGAAACCTACGCGCGCGCAGGCGCCAGGGTCGCGATCGCGGATTTGAATTTGGACGCTGCCAAGGCCACGGCGGATGCCATCAACGCGTCGGGTGGTACCGCCATGGGCGTGGCCATGAATGTTGCTGACGAAGACCAGGTCAACGCCGGCTGCGCCGAGGTAGCCAAGACCTTCGGGACCGTGGACATCCTCGTATCCAACGCAGGTATCCAGATCGTCAACCCCATCGAGAAATTTAGTTTTGCTGACTGGAAGAAATTGCTCGCCATCCACCTAGACGGCGCATTCTTGACAACCAAGGCGGTGCTTCCGGGCATGTACGCGAAAAACGCCGGGGTGGTCATCTACATGGGCTCGGTGCACTCACACGAGGCCAGCAAACTGAAAAGCGCCTACGTCACTGCTAAGCACGGGCTGCTTGGCCTCGCGCGCGTGCTGGCCAAGGAAGGTGGCGACAAGGGCGTGCGCGCCAATGTGATCTGCCCCGGATTCGTGCGCACGCCGCTGGTGGAAAAGCAGATCCCGGAACAGGCCAAAGAGCTTGGCATCAGCGAGGAAGACGTGGTCAAGAACGTGATGCTCAAGGACACCGTCGATGGCGAGTTCACCACCACCGCAGACATCGCCAATTTGGCCCTATTCCTTGCGGCATTCCCAAGTAATGCCCTGAACGGGCAGTCGATCATCGCCAGCCACGGCTGGTTCATGAATTGAAACCTCGAAAGTCGGATGGGAGGCAGCCTGTGGCGCAAGCACCAACATCCAAAACAGCAGCGACCACAAAGGCACGGCCGCCGTTTGCCGCCGTGCCCCACGCGACGACGCACACGCCGGCGGCGGCATCCTGCACGCCCCTGCAGGAGCACCTTGCCCAATACGGTGAAATCTCGTTGGTTCTGCAGGGTGGCGGCGCGCTCGGCGCCTATCAAGGCGGCATCTACGAGGCACTGAGTACGGCCGCCGTACGCATCGATCACGTCGCCGGCATTTCCATCGGCGCAATCAATGCCGCTCTGATCGCCGGCAATCCCCCGGAGAAGCGGGTCCAGGCCCTGCGCGAATTCTGGCGCCGCGTCACGCGGCAACCATTGCTCCCGCCCTCGCCCTGGGAACTGTTCGAGGATGCACTGGAGTGGCCGGTCGCAATCCGCGAATGGCAGAGTCATGTCGAGGGACTGCGCGCGATGATGGAGGGGCAGCGCGGCTTTTTCCATCCTCGGCCGGAACTGCTGCAAGGACAGCATTTCACGAGCTTCTACGACACGTCGCCACTGCGCGCGACGCTGGACAACTTGGTGGATTTTAAGTTGCTCAACGAGGGTCCCGTACGAGTCAGCGTGGCAGCGGTCAATGTCAAGACGGGCAACTTCGAGATCTTTGACAGCGCCGAACAATCGCTGGGACCCGAGCACATCATGGCATCGGGAGCACTGCCACCCGGCTTTCCCCCGGTGCAGGTGGGCAGCGACTACTACTGGGATGGTGGATTGGTCTCCAATACACCTTTGATGCAAGTTTTGGGTGGCCACCCCAAGCACCACGCGCTGGTATTCCAGGTGGACCTCTGGAATGCGAGGGGTGCACTACCCAAGGACTTGGCGCAGGTCTTGTCGCGGCAGAAAGACATCCAGTTCTCCAGCCGCACGCGCGCTGTCACCGACCTGCTCCAACGAGCACACGAGCAGCGCCACATCCTGCGCGAGCTACTGAAGCGCATTCCGCATGACAAGCACGATGCCCTCTGCGAAAGGGTGGCCGAGATGGCGAGGGATGAACGCTACAACGTGGTACATATGATTTATCGCGACAAGCCTCAGGATGGGCAGGAGAAGGACTATCAGTTCGGTCGCCGCGCGATGCTGCGCCATTGGGCGGCCGGTCTCGCTGACGCACGTTCAACGCTGGCGCATACGGACTGGTTTGCATTGCCGCCAGCTGAGCATCCGTTCCGCACCCATGATCTGCACCGCGATGGCTGATTGACTGGCGGCACTCATCCTACCCAAGCATGGCGCAACAGGATGGTCGCTGAAGGCGTTGGCTCCGACCTGCTGTCGAGCCCCTTGCGCCGGGTTTGCGGTGACCCACCCAGAACACACCGGGAGCCCGACCTGATGCCACATGCAACTCACCTCCGATGGGCTCAACTTCGGCCCGGCATGTGGACCATTTTTTGCGCAGGCGCCAACACGCGTCTCCTCGAGCTTCTGGCCTCGTATGTTCGGCACATTGGAGCGAATCGCTCCAGCCACTTTAGCCATGCTGCAACGCGATCTTCAGGTCGATCCCCAGCAAGTCCAGTCACGCGAGTCATCGTGCACGTGTCGAAAACGACGATCGGTTGGTGGGCTATATTGCAGGGCGAGATCGCCTGCAGCATTCATCCCGGAATTTCTTCATCCATCCAACGTTGTCGTGGTTGATGCGAGGAATGCCAATGAACGATTCGGTGCGTTCCATCCCGCGGACGATCCCGACTGTCCGGACCCGTGCGGCTTTGTCGGGTACTCGCAAGGTCCGTACGGGAGTGACGAATATGGTGGCTGGACTTCGCTTGGCGATGATCGGCCTTGCCCTCGTTGTCGTACCTCATGTCGTTCACGCAGACACACTTTCCGCGCTACGCGCGCGCCTTGCGGCCTATCCTGACGATACTGCCGTTTCAGGCGTGTTGACGGTGTCGCGAGACAGCACCAAGGGCAAGGGAAAACATGCCAAGCAATTTCGCGCCAAGATTCAACTAGATGTTTCTGCCAGGCGAGGGGTCAGCTTGCACGTCCCGGGATCCGTCCTGGCCCGGGTGATGCACGAAATGGATGCAGCCCGAGCCAATCCGGAGCTTCCCTCACCGACGGCGGACCTGTTCGCCAGCATCGGCCCGCTGCAAGCGGAACGCATGCTCGATGTCGCATCGACCCTGCGCCTCGCACTGACTAACGCGAAACTGGTTCGCACGGTTCCCGGACAACTGGACGGCACGGCACTCCGGGAAGTGCAACTGCTCCTCCCTCTGTCCGCCAACAAGGGTGACCGTAGCAAGATCAAGAAATACACCTCGCACATGACCATTTGGCTGGACCAGGACGGGGTTCCAGTTGCGTATACCCTGACAACGGTAACCGAGGTGGGCTGGTTGTTCCTGGATCTCAATTTAGATCGGACTGAAGCGGTGCGCGTTGTCGATCACGCAGGTCGCCTGATGGCAACCAAGTGCATCGTTTCCCAAAGTACCTCAGGCCTCGGCCAACACCGTCAAAGCACGACCACTTACACGCTGCAGCTCTTGCCAACCCGGAGCACATCCGCCAGACAACCCGCGATCCGATCAGCGGCGTCCTGACCAGTGCAACGATCTCTGTGTCCGCCGCATTGCTTGTGGTCGCCAGGAATGCGGGCCACCCTCGGCGACCATGGGTCCCACTACATCGAGCCATCAACGTGATCATCTATATCTGGCGTAACGCTTTTTCATTGCTCTGGCTGACCATGGCGCTGATCTGGTGCCTTTGGTCTTTCCAGCAGAAGCCTGTGGCCCGCAAAGAAAAGCGCGCTCAGCGCTGGAGCTACGTCGGCCCTACATGGCTGGCCATTGTGCTGATGGTGGTTCCTGGCACATGGGTTGGGCTTCTGGACAACCAGTTCTACCGCAGCAACCTCATGCTCTACGCCGCTTGCGTCGCAGCCGCATCCATGGGTTGCGCGTTGGCAATCTGGGCACGTTGGCAGCTTGGCGGCAACTGGAGCGCCACGGTCACCGTCAAGCAGGACCACGTCCTGATACAGCAAGGCCCTTACCGATGGATCCGCCACCCGATCTACACGGGCCTGCTTGGGGCCTGGCTGGCCACTGCGGTGGCCTGGGGTGCATGGCGCGCTTTTCTGGCCGTCGCCATCGGCATCGTCGCGACCGTAATCAAGTTGCGGCGAGAGGAACGCTGGATGCGGCACCAGTTCGGCGACGCGTACAGCGACTACTGCAAGCGCAGCTGGGCATTGTGGCCCGGCCTCTATTAAACGGCCGGTCGGACCGCTCCGTCCAACTGGGCGCAATTTGAATTCTTGAACGAGCTTCCTCCTTTCGCGAACTCGCTGGACGAAAAGCCGCCTCGTGACCTCCGCACGAGCGATGGTTTCTTTCTATCCAGGCACCAGGCAGATCGCGCAAACGAGGCAACAAGGCACTCAATGCAGCAGGCCCACCATCGACCTACCCTGATCTGCGACCGAAAAAATCGGTCAGCCGCAATTCGCAGCTAATCGGCGCCAGCGATCAACCCATGTTCATCCGCGCGTAAGCGCATGGACGTGGTGCTGCCGTCCGGACAGAACACATCGCCTCCCGCGGATCCTGAGCGTGGTAGCGACGACATGATTCGAGACCACGTCGGTCACGATCTTGCCGAACGCTGTCCGGATTACCACGCACAACAGCCACCAAGCAGGCGCACGGACTAACAACGAGGCATGGTCGTCCATCGCATCCACAATCAGCCCTAAAGCCGTCCGCAACGTGTCGCCGCGCTCGTTTTAACAATCGGTTGCAATCGTCCGATGGCGCTGACGGGCGGTGCACGGATGCGAAATCCAGTGCGTCGCACCATGCAGCCATGAAAATAAATGGCACCACCCGCACGCGCTCGGAATTCAGTCGGCGACCGCTGCTCGTCATTGGCCTGCTGATGCTCGCGTTTGTACTGCAAGCGCGTGCGGAGACAGTCGGCACCCAGTTCAGCATCCGCATGACGCCGCGCGCTGCGGCCTTGATCGCGGCATTGCGGCAAGGTGAACCACCAGCCATCGCCCTCGCCGGTCTGCCCCCACAGGGTTCATCCGTGGCGTTCTCGCAATCCTGTGGGGCTGAAGGTGGCAGTGCGCGAATCAACAATGAGGAAGCCGTCCAGCAGCGAGTCTGCCTATGAAAGCATCGGATGATCCCCAGAGGGTCCAGCCCATGGGTTCCACATGGCTCTCGGAGATTTTGGGTAACTCCTGTCTCCGCGAGGTCCTGTCACATCCGTCATCAAGCGAATAAACCGCACGACCCGAATGTACGACGCAGCGCGAATTCTCAAAAACCGGAGCCAAGAACGATAGTGGCGCCTCGCTTGAAGCATGCGCTATGACATGGCCTTCGCCACGCTGCCGTTGCCACGGAAAACGCCAACCGAATTGCAAACGCGATGGCTGTCGAGCCAACGATGCACGTCGACTTCCACGCCCAAAAACCACACTATCGACAGCGAGAAGGCCGTTTGTCACAGCGTCCCATGCAATGGTTCGCTTGCAAACGCGTCATGACCCCAAAGCATCTGCACTGGTGAAGCCAAGTTGCTGCTCAATGCAAGGGGTGAATCCAGCAATCGCCCAATCAATTTGGCGAGAAAGGCAATTCGATCGTCAACCCACTGCGTTCAGTGCAAACAGCACCCGCGCCAAGCTGGTTAGGTCCTGCGCATTATGGAGCAGCACTCGACGCACACCGTCTGACTCGCCCGTAGCAAGAAAGCGGCGCCACGCTGCTGGCGCCTCGCTGCCCGGCAAGTCGCCCACGCGCACCGTTCCAAGCAGCCGGGTCTCCGCGGTCGTCAACCGGCAGTTGGGCCAAACATTCCGATAGCGCCGTCTGACGGGGTGCAGCAAGTCGAGATGCTGCGCGTCGCCGAACGGTTCTGGCAGCCTGTTCATCCGGTACCGAGTCCGCAGCAAGGGCAAGTCGTAGGATTTGCCGTTGTAGGTCACGAGAACCGGGTTGGGAGGCAATGCCTCGGCCACAGACTGCAGCAAGGCACCCTCTGCTGCCATGCGCGTGAGCAGCCATTGCCGGATGCGGATTTGGGGTGGCGTCAGCATCGCCACGCCGACGATGAACGCTTTCGTCCCCGTGCCGCCCGCGAGCCCGGTCGTCTCGGTATCAAGGAAAACCAACTGACTGCAACGAATGGGATCGACTGCAAGTCGACCCGACGCAATCGCGGTTCCATTGAGCAGCACGGTGTCCGTGGTCTCGACAAACTGCAACCCGGGCGCAATCGCAACGCCCGGCAGATCCTCGCACGCTGCATGATGCCGTTGTGCCAGCAAGGCGCGTAGCCGCGAGCGCGTGGGATCCTCGAAGCAGCCCGGGTGCGATTCGGAATGTGTGGGCAGGCTTGCACTTCGACCGGCCTGGTTCGCCAACCGAACGAGATGGGCATGCAGCGTGTTCACGGCGCCGCCAATAGGCCGAGGATGCACAGTGCTTGCGCTTTGCGCGATCGGCCGGGCTCCCTTGGATCGCCGATGACCGGACCCACGCAACTCGGACACCCCTCAGCGCAAGTGCAGTCCTCGACCAGCGCGCGAGCCCGGGTAATGAGTTCGCGCTGGCGCTGGAAAAGGGGTTCGCTGAGGCCCATGCCTCCTGGGTACGGATCATAGAGATAGAGCGAGGGCATGAAAGTCTGGAGCGCCGGCTCCGATGTCGAGCCCGACTCATCCCGAATTCCGGGGCCACCCGCGACGTCGCCACCTGGCGCATCGCTCGCCTGACCATCGGCAATCGTACGCACAAGATCCCGCGCTTCCGCCATCATCACCAGGGTCGCGACGGTGTGCATGGCATGGGACGCGCCCTGGAATGCGTCAAGCGCTGCCGCCGAATCGGCGAAATGCGCCAAGAGGACCTCCCTCGACAGTTGCCACCAGACCGCCGTCGTGTGCAGATCCTGGTCCGGAAGGTTGACGGGCCCGTAGCCGATGTTCTCGTGGCTGTAGTAGCGGATCTTCTTGTAGCCAGCGACATGGCGAACGACGTGCACCTCGCCGTGATAACAACTGCCGTGCCCCGCCTTGCTGCCCCCAAAGCGGGCCAGCACCTTGAGCTTCGTGTAGTCAATGGCATCCGTGTAGTAATCCGCGTGGGTGCGGGTCACGTACGCCTTGCGGCCCGTCCAGTCGAGTTCCTCAACCTGGAAGGGCTGCGACTGCACCATGTAGATGGCTCCTTCGTAGAGCGTCAGCGCCGCGCTTCCGTAATCGACCTCCGCCAGGACGACCCGTTTGCCCTCGGTGCGGTCGATCACCACGAAGTTGCCATCAGCCACCGAACGCAGGTTGACCGCCTGGGCCGGGTAGCTGTCAGCGATCCAGTCGTAGCGTCCCTCTTCCGCATGGAGAATCCCCGCTTCCGCTAGCACGGCCAGGTAGTCCGAAGCATCCAACTCGCCAAACCGCTCCCCGGCGACAAACGGAAGCTCGAAGGCGGCGCAACGGATGTGGTCCAACAGGATGAGCGGCTGGTCCGGTGCAATGCGGGCATGTTCAGGACTGGCACTGGTGAAGAAGTCCGGATGCTGCACGACGTATTGGTCGAGCGGCTGGCTGGAGGCCACCAGGATTCCCAGCGACGGCTGCTGGCGTCGACCAGCCCGACCCAGGCGCTGCCAGCATCCGGCGATGGATCCGGGATAGCCGCAAAGCAACGCCACATCCAGTGCGCCGATATCCACGCCGAGCTCCAACGCCGACGTGCTGACGATTCCGTCGAGGCAACCGGCACGCATTGCCTGCTCGGTCGCCCGACGGGTCAGTGGAAGGTAACCACCGCGATAGGCGTGGATACGTGCCGGCTTGCGCGGATCCGGATCGAAGACGTCTTTCAGGTACTTGGTCAGGACCTCCACCATCAGCCGGGAGGGCGCGAAAACCAGTGTCTTGAGGCGCGCGCGGATGGCCATGCGGGCCAGCCGCGTCACTTGCGAACGGGCGGAAGCGCGTATGCCCAGCTCGCTATTGACCACGGGTGGATTCCACAGGAGCATGTGACGCTCGCCCTGCGGCGCGCCTGAAGCGGTGATCGCCTCGACAGGTGCACCGATGAGCGCCTCGGCATGTTGCCGAGGATTGCCGATGGTTGCCGAGCACAGGATGAAAATCGGATCGCTGCCGTAGAACGCGCATATGCGCTTCAGTCGACGGAGAACGTTGGCGAGATGCGACCCGAAGATGCCGCGGTAGCTGTGGACCTCGTCGATGACCACGTAACGCAGCGATTCGAATAACCGGGCCCACTTGGTGTGATGCGGCAGCATTCCCTGATGCAGCATGTCCGGATTGCTGACAACGATGTCGCCGCCCAGACGCACGGCCGTGCGCATGTCGGATGGCGTATCGCCATCGAAGGTGGCGGCACGAACCCCAAGGTCACCCGCCTGATTCAGGGCCAGCAGCTCCGCGAGCTGGTCCTGGGCCAGGGCCTTGGTGGGAAACAGATAAAGCGCCTTCGCCTGGTCACGCAGGGCCGCGTCCATGACCGGCAGGTTGTAGCAAAGTGTCTTGCCCGACGCGGTGGGGGTCGCGATGATCACGTGGCGGCCTGCAGTGGCCGCGTCCCAGGCCTGCCGTTGGTGGACGTAGAGCTGCCGGATCCCTCGCGCCGCAAGCGCCGTGCGCAATCCCGCTGGCAACGACCCGGGGATCTCGGCGTACTCCCCGGATCGCGCCGCCAACACCAGATGCCCCGTGATGCGGTCTTCGTACCGGGCTTTGATCTGCTTGATCCAGCGCGTCATCGCCCATGCCGGAGACGGCGTCTCCGCCGACGCGAATCGATCCATTGCGGGCATGTGGACCTCTCCAATTCAGGACAGCAAGATTCATCTAGTGCCGTCTCACGGGATGCGACGGCGTCGCCATGACGAAGCCTTCTGCAGGTCAGCCGGGGACCGTGGCCGGATTGCCACCAACGCGGGTCGGCCATTTGTCAGCCATTGGTTGCCTCGGCGGGGTCGCCGGATGGCGATCACCGCGGCACGAACTGGCACAAGCCGGACGAGATCAAGCGAGGCAACGCTTCGAGACAGCGCGATGAGCGCGATGATCATCGGGGCGATGCACTTCAAACCTCCGATGGATTGCAGCGCGAACCTTCAATGGATGCATCGACACACGCCACGAGGCGCCGGTGGGTCGGGACGAACGTGAAGACGCTGTCAACGACCGGCTGCGGATCGTGGCATGACCACGCCAAATGCAGGCTTGCACGGCAATCCGGGGCCGCCATGCGCGACGGTCGCCGTACACTGGAGCCGTGGCGTGCTCGTGCATGACGCCCAATCCATGAGCGAGACGCCGGAAACTTCAACGCCAACGCGTGGTCCGAACTGCACGCCGACAGTCCAAGTCCGGCTCGTGCGGCGAGCCAGCACGTCGCCCCTCCACAGCGGGCACCCGGCGAAACGAATCCCATTGCATGTCGACCCACGGAGCATTGCCATGACAAAACCCAACGGCGAGATGGTCAGCCTGAGTTGTACGGATGGAAAACCCTTCAAGGGCTATCTGGCGCGACCGGAGCGTTCCGAAGGCGCACCCGCGATTGTCGTCATCCAGGAATGGTGGGGCCTGAACGATCAGATTCGCAGGGAGGCGGATCGCCTTGCCGGCTGCGGGTACCTTGCGCTGGTTCCCGACCTCTACCATGGCAAGAGCGCCGTGGTCGAGGAGGAGGCCCACCATCTGATGCAGGGACTCGACTTCGGGAGTGCGGTGGCGCAGGAAATCCGCGGCGCCGTCGACTATCTTCGCGCCCATGCCTCGAAGGTCGGCATCGTCGGCTTTTGCATGGGTGGCGCGCTGACGATGCTTTCGGCATGCGCGATTCCCGAACTCGACGCGGCGGTCGTGTTCTACGGGACGCCACCGCTGGACTACGTTGACGCTGCCAAGATCAAGATGCCCTTGTTGGGCCACTGGGCCACGCAGGATGCATTCTTCCCGATCGACACGGTGGATGCGCTGGAAGCCAAGCTGCGAAGCGTCGGCGCGAACTTCGAATTCCACCGTTATCTCGCCCACCACGCCTTCGCCAACGAGACGGCGATCGGCGAGGGACGCATCGCCGGCACCCAATACGATCCGCGCTGGGCGCAACTGGCGTGGGACCGCACCTTGACGTTCTTCGGACGTACGCTCTGGGCATGATCTGAACCGCGCATCTCCGCAACAATCCATTCCGCCGTACGTCAGCGGGAAGCCTCCGCTTCACGCACGGAACGCAGCCTCTGCAGCGGCCAGCGCACCCTCGAGATAGCCCCCGGACTCGGGGGCGAACTCGCTCCCTGCGAGAACCATTCGATCGCCCCACGGAGATGGCAACGCACAGGGCCGGAAGTCGGGATGCTCCCGAAGCGGCGCCTGGTCGGCCTCGGTCGCGGTGAACGATTCACTCGCCCAATCCTGAACGATGATTTCGCGTGGCTGGCCCGCTGCATCGCCGAACAGCGCGCCGAGTTGTTGCGCCACGAGCGAATGGAGCGATGCGCGATGTGCGTCGCGCCATTGGGGCGACCAGGCAAAAAATCCGACCAGGGCACCTTCCGATGCGCCAGGCAGACCGGCTTCGTGTAATTCGCCCAGCGGACCGGCTTGGCTGAAGGCGCTGCCGGAAAAATGCCGTTCGCGCCATGCCGCCCGATCGTAGAGCGCCAACGCCTTGGCCTGCCCGGCCATCCAGCCGGGTGTTGCGGCAATGCGGGCCGTGAGCGGCGGCGGAAGTTCCGGCGCAAAGCCCAGCTTCGGAATCTGCCGAGGCGGAATGGCGAGCACGACGCGTGATGCAGACAGTGCGACCGGGCCATCGGGAGCCTGCACGGCGATCTCCACGCCGGAATCGCCAAGCCGGATGTCCTGAACATGATGCTGCAGGCGAACGGTGGTCGGTGGCAGGCTCCTCGCCACGGCTTCGACGAGTGCCGTGATGCCGCCCACGATCCGCATGCTCGGCGGCTCCTGCGCGTATCCGTGCGGCAGGACCTGCGTGCGGCCACTTGCATCCTGAAATACGAAGGCGCCCGCTTCCGTCTGTTCGAAGAGGGTCAGCCCCGCCTCCGCGACCAGTCGCGCGATGCGTGGCTGGAGCGCGGGCCAGACCCATGCGGGACCCAGGTCGTAGATTCCGGCTGGCGTCCGATGGCCCAATACGCGCCCGCCCAATCGCGCGCGAGCTTCGAGCACGACGACATCAAGACCGCGCGAGACGGCCTCGCGAGCGACGGCGAGACCGGACAGGCCGGCTCCAACGACGGCGAGATCATGCATGGGGTGGCTGACCGAGATGGCCACTCTTGCGGTAAATCCTTGCCCCGAGGGGGCTGCCGAACGCCAACGCGGCGCCCGGCGGGTACCGCAGCCAAGTACCCGCACCGCAGGCCTGTCCGTCAACGATGACCTCGCCATCGAGCACGAATAGCTCGACACCGCGATCCCATTCCACCACGGGACCCATATGACCCGGCGCGAACCGTTGCAGCACCACGCGTTCCCACGGCGCATCGAACAGCAACGCTTCCGCGCTCCGATCGCCGAGTTCCTGCCACGCCGGTGACCGGGCATCGATCCGAATGGGCACGGTTTCGGCAGACGGCATCTGGCGGATCTTGACCAGAATGACCGCGCCCGGACCGCTCGCCGGGGCGTGGCGCGATCCCGGCGGATTTCTCAGATAGAAACCCGCTGGGTAATCACCGGTCTCATCCGAGAACACGCCTTCGAGCACGAGGATTTCCTCGCCCGCGTCATGGACATGCGCGGGGAAGGCGGATCGAGGCGCATACCGCACCAGTGACGTTGCCCGCGCAACTTCGTCGCCATCCCGCTCGAGCATGCGTCTCTGGATGCCGGTCACCGGGGACTCGACCCACGCAAGCCGGGCACTATCGAGCCTTGCCGGACGCGAACGGTCGGCGTTCAGTTGCATGGCCTTCTTTCCTCCAGGTCAGCGCCGTCAACGACCGACCCCGCCGATGCCAGGTCCCTGTCCGCGCAACGATGACCAGCGCCATGTCTTGCACGCGCGACGGGGGTCATGGCGAGCGGGATCGGAGGGATTTGACGGACGCGTGCGCCCATTCTAGGGGACTCGATGATGAACATGGCGTCGGATGCCTGGCGAATGGCCATGGCCTCGCACGGCCTCCCAGAGTCAGTTCCATGGCACGGTCGGTACCTGCCGTGGGGATGGGATGGCCTTTCGGCCACGCATGGTCGTCTGACGGCGTGGAGGAAGGCGATCGTGGGCGAGATGCATCGGGATGAATCCGGAGCCCGCAATCGCGGGCCGGCGCGATCGCCCGCTTCCCGGGCGCTTGCATGGCCCTTGCTCATCGAAAATCACGTGCCTTTGTGCCGAGCCCGTCAATCAAGTTGCTGAAGTCGTGCAGCCGATGGGCGATCAGGTGCTGAACGCCATCGACCGATTCAAGCCGGCCATCGACGGCAAGCATGCGGGACTCGACCAACGTCAGGCGCTGACGCGTGGCAAGATCACGCCAGACGACGACGTTGACCATGCCGGCTTCGTCCTCCAGGGTCATGAAGGTCACGCCGCTGGCGGTCTGCGGGCGCTGGCGCAGGGTCACCAGGCCAGCGACACGAACATGGCTTCCGTGCGGCAATGTCGCCAGGTCGCTGGAACGCCGACAGCGCCGCATGGTCAGTTCCCTCCTCAGCAGTGCCAGCGGGTGCGGCCCCAGCGTGAAGCCCATGCTGGCGTAGTCGGCACGCAAGTCCTGAGCCACGCTGGGGTTCGGTAGCGTGACCTCCGCCTCGCCACCCGCCAGCCCGTCGAGCAACGGCCGCCGCGCCTCGATGCCTTCCACGGCCCATCGGGCCTTGTGACGATGCCCGGCCAGCGCGCGCAGCGCACCGGCGCCGGCGAGGAGACCGCGCACGCGGGCATCCAGTCCGGCGCGCTGGCACAAATCCTCGACATCGCGCAACGGTGCCACCCGGCGGGCGGCCATGATGGCAACCGCGTCGGATTCGGCCAATCCAGCCACCTGGCGCAATCCGAGACGCAGCGCCGGCTGTTCGGACAGCTCTTCCGGCACGTCCTCCAACGTGCAGTCCCAATCACTGTGCGACACGTCGACCGGTCGCACCTCGACACCATGGCGGCGTGCGTCCTGGATGAGCTGGTCCGGCGAATAGAAGCCCAGTGGCTGGGCATTGAGCATGGCGCAGGTAAAGGCGGCTTGCTGGTGGCACTTCAGCCAGCAGGAAACGTAGGCGATCAGTGCGAAGCTGGCGGCATGCGATTCGGGGAAACCATAGCTGCCGAATCCCTTGATCTGCTCGAACACCTGCTCGGCGAAGGCGGCCTCGTAACCACGTGCCGCCATGCCATCGAGGATGCGGGCACGGAACGGCCCGAGATCCCCGTGGCGCTTCCATGCCGCCATGCCGCGGCGCAGATGGTCGGCTTCGCCAGGCGAGAATCCCGCCGCGATGATGGCAAGCTGCATGACCTGCTCCTGGAACAGCGGCACGCCAAGGGTGCGTGCGAATACGGCCTCGAGGTCTTTCGACGGGTATTCGATCGACTCGAGCCCCTGTCGCCGCCGCAGGTACGGATGGACCATGCGGCCCTGGATGGGGCCTGGGCGCACGATGGCGATCTGGATGACGAGGTCATAGAAAGTCGCAGGCTTCAGGCGCGGGAGCATGGCCATCTGCGCGCGCGATTCGACCTGGAAGGTGCCGATGGTGTCGGCGCGCTGGATCATGGCGTACGTGGCGGGATCCTCCGCCGGGATCGTCGCGGGCGTGAGGTCGAGGCCACGCTGCGCGCGCAACAATGCCAGGCAGCGCCGCAAGGCGCTCAGCATGCCAAGCGCCAGGCAGTCGACCTTGAGCAGGCCGAGTGCATCCAGGTCATCCTTGTCCCACTGGATCAGGGTGCGGTCGGCCATGGCTGCGTTCTCGACCGGCACCAGCGTGTGCAGGGGTTGCTCGGCGATGACAAAGCCACCGACATGCTGCGACAGGTGCCGTGGCAGGCCAACCAGTGCCCGCGTCACCGCCAGTACCCGCCGCATCACCGGCGTATCCGCATCAAGGCCATAGGCAGCAAGTCGTGTCCGGACCTCCGCGTCGTCGCCGAGCGAGTGGCCGACAGCCCGGCTCAACCGGTGCACCTGGTCCGGGCCAAGGCCGAGCGCCTTGCCGGCATCGCGCACCGCGGAGCGCGGCTGGTAGCGAATCACCGTCGCCGCCAGTGCCGCACGTTCGCGCCCATACTTCGCGTAGATGTACTGAAGCACTTCCTCGCGTCGCTCGTGCTCGAAGTCGACATCGATATCCGGCGGCTCGTTGCGTTCGCGCGAAAGAAAACGTTCGAACAGCATCGACATGCGCGCGGGATCCACCTCGGTGATGCCCAGGCAGAAGCACACGGCTGAATTGGCGGCAGACCCGCGGCCCTGGCAGAGAATCTGGCGCGACCGTGCGTAACGGACGATGTCATGGACGGTGAGGAAGAACGCTTCGTAGCGCAGCTCGGCGATCAGGGCGAGCTCATGGTCGATCTGCGCCTGGACCTGTGCAGGCGTGCCCCCGGGCCAGCGCCAGGCAGCGCCATCGCGCGTCAGCTGCGCCAACCACTGCGTGGGCGTGAGACCCTCGGGCACCAGCTCGTGCGGATAGGCGTAGGACAGGCAACCCAGGTCGAAGCGGCAGCGCGCGGCGATGCGTCCGGTCTCCGCGAGCAGGGCGGATGGATAGATCGCCGCCAGGGCAGTCCGTGTGCGCAGGTGGCGTTCCCCATTGGGGAACAGCACGCCCCCCGCCTCGGCCACGAGGCGATGGTGGCGCGTGGCAGTCAGGACATCCTGGAGCATGCGGCGGCTGCGCACATGCATGTGCACATCCCCGGCCGCGACGCAAGGCAGGTCCAGGGTCCTTCCCAGCGCCTCCAGCTCGGCGCAGCGCGCCGCATCGTCGGGTCCGCGGTGCAGCTCGATGGCGAGCCAACTGCGGCCGGGAAAGGTCTCCCGCACCCAGCGCCCGGTCTCTGGATCGGGCACGGCATCCGGCACCCACAGCACGCAGCAACCGGGCAGCCCGTCCTGCAGATCGCGCCGGGCGAGGTGGTACTGCCCCTTGGGGGCTGCGCGACGGCCCCGCGTGATCTGCTGGCAGAGCGCGCTGTAGCCCACCGCGTCCTCCACCAGCACCACCAGCGTGCCCCCCCCGGCCAAGCGCAGCTCGCTACCGACGATCAGCGGCAGGCCCGTGGCCTTGCTGGCCTCCCAGGCGCGCACGATGCCGGCCAGCGAGCACTCGTCGGTGAGGGCAAGCGCCGTGTACCCGCAATGCTTCGCGCGCGCGAACAGTTCCTGCGCACTGGAGGCACCCCGCCCGAAGCTGAAGGCGGACAGGCAGTGCAATTCGGCATAGGCGGGCAAGCTCACGCGAACCAGCCATGCAGCAGCCAAGGCCCCCGCTGGCCGGCGGGGGTGAACACCCAGGCACGCTGACCCTGCGTGGTGCGCACGACATAGTAGTCACGCCGCACCTCGCCGCCATCCCACCAGCCGGCCTCGATACGCTCGGGACCGGCGAGGAAGGCTTCGATCCCCTCGCGCAACGGCAGCGGCTGCGGCAGTAGCCAGAGCGGGCGCGGCCGGTCCGGGGCATTGCCTTCATCCAGAACCTGGGCGACGCGCCGCTGCGCATGCTCCGGACGTGCATCGGCGACAGGCTGCCACTGGTATAACGCGGCATCGCCAAGGCGCGCCCGCAATCGCTCGCAGAGCGTGGGCCAGTCCAGCGCTTCGCCCGGCCGTCGCTCGAACAGGTCGTCCGCCAACGGGATGAAGGGTGGCAGGTTCTCGGCCTCGAGGCTGAGCAGACGGACTGGTGCAGGCAACGCCGTACGACCCATGCGCGCACGCGCATACTCGAACAGTTGCGCCGCCTCGCGCGTCGGACTGCGCAGGCTTATGGGGATCCGTGTCCAGGCATCGCGGGCATGCCGAAGACCCAGCGTGAATTCCTGCACGCCGCCGCTGCGCTGCATGAGGAAGGCGGCAAGGTCATCGACCAGACGGCGCAACGGGAAAACCAGCGCCTCGGTGCTGACAACCTCGCTGCCCAGGTCAGCGTGGGCCTCGAATCGCGAGGGCGGCTGGTACAGCGGCTGGATATCCGGAACCTCGCCCAGCAAGCGGGTAATCCAGCCGAGAAGCTCGACGCCATAACGCTTGCCAATGGCCATGCGCGGCAAGGCCAGCAAGTCACCGAGTCGTTGCAGGCCAACGCCATGCAGGCGTTCGATCAATGCTGCCTCCAAGGGCAACACGGTGAGCGGGACGTCCTGGAGAAGCCGGTGAAACGGCTGCGGGTCGCGGACAGCGAGACCGTCCCGTGCGGCGGCGAGGACGCGCGCGCCAAGCGGCGTCGGCGCCACGGCCAGGCGGTGCTGCAGGCTCAGCTCCGCAAGCTCGCTGCGCCAGCGGCGCGCCAGTGCAGGCCATGGCCCCAACAGCGCCAGACTGGCGCCGATCTCGATGAGCACGGCACCGTCATCCTCGAAACGAACCTGGGGGCTGCTGCGATACGCCCACGCGCCCAGCAACTGTTGCAGCTGCTGCTCGGCCTGGCGATCACGAGGCCGGGCCTCGAGCGTGGGCAGTAGCGCCAATGCCGCTGTCAGGGCCTGGCCGGGGTGGACGCCAGCCCGTTGCGCGGCATCATCCGCCTCGAGGATCCATGCTCGCGGCGGCGCGCCCTCGACGACGGCCAGTGGCGCCGTTGCACGCCGCAGGCGCCGAAGCGTGTCCAGCGGGCGATGTGGAAGCAGGACGCAAGCCCAGAGCACGATGCACCATGGACTGGCGTCAGTGACTGGCTGGACGAATCCAGCCCTGCGCCGGAGTCCCCCCCCGGGCCTTGAGCACGCGCAACCGCGGTCCCTCCCCATCAGCGCCAACCAGCAGGCGCAGTGCGGCAGGTGAAGCCTGCACGGCGGCACGTGCGGGACGGAACAGGAATCCGGGCGTGTGGCCGGCCTCGGCAGCCAGTTGCAGTCGCCGCAACGCGCGATCCTCCAGCGGCTGCATGTGCCAACCCAGCACGGCGCCGCAACACCCGGCGCGCAAGCCCTGCTCCAGGGCCCAAGGCACATCGTGCGGTGCGGCCTCCAGCAGATGCACCTGCGCGGCGGCAACACCAGCCCGGATCAACGCCGGCACACAGGGTCGATAAGGCGGCGCTACCCACAGGATGGGCAAGGAGCGGTTCGACTGTGCGGCCAGAAGTGGCAGTAAAAGACGCAGTTCACCCTGGCCATCGCCTTGCAGAAGGATCTCGGTCAGCGAATCGACAGGCCAGCCGCCGCTGGGCAGCACCGCGTCGAGCGCCGCACAGCCGGTTGGATAGGGGGAAGCAGGGCGGTCGCTGCAACGGCGTGCACGCCAGACGCGCGGATCCTCCAGCACCTGCTGCAGTGTGACCGGGACTTGCATCAAGCCACTCCTCGCAGCAGGCCGACGTAGAGTCCCTCGATGGCGAAGGATGTCTTCGGATCCACTTCAATCGGCGCGAACGCGGGATTTTCGGGAAGAAGTTCCACGCGCCGCCCGCTGCGCTGCAGGCGCTTGATCGTCACTTCGTCATCGATACGCGCCACCACGATCTGGCCATTGCGCGCTTCGGGCGTGCGGTGTACGGCAATCAGGTCGCCATCGAGTATGCCGGCATCGCGCATCGAAGCGCCCTTCACGCGCAACAGATAATCGGCATGCGGGCGGAACCATGTGGTGTCGACGCGAACATGGCGCTCGACATGCGCCTCGGCCAGGATGGGTTGGCCGGCCGAAACCCTGCCAATCACGGGCAGGCCGACCGGCGCCAGCAGGCGCATGCCGCGCGCCATCCCGGGCGTCAATTCCAGATGGCCCTTCGCCGCCAGCGCCTTCAGATGCTTGGTGACGCCGCAGGCATGGCGAATGCCGAATGCCTCGGCAATCTCGGCCAGCGTGGGGGGCTGCCCCGCGTTGATGCGCTTGGCCACGAATTCGAGGATGGTGCGCTGGCGGTCGGTAAGTTCATCCATAGGTATACATATTTATACCTTTTTGGATCGACTGTCATCCATTGGTGTTCGATGGGTTGTACAAACATTGATATTTTTTGTGCCGAGGATCATCCAGGGCTCGGCGCGCGAACGCCCACCACGCGAGGCAGAACACCGCCTTCCGCGTTATCCCGCTGCCTACACCAAGCGTTAAGGTCGCGGGCACGCGCTGGCTAGCGAGCTCTTGCCGCCAACTTCAGGCACTTGATCCGAGCCGAGGATCCCTAGCCAACAAGCTTCAGCAGCCTGATGGGTTCTGGGAGACATTTCCGCGTTTCCGAAACCCAGTTTCTGGGCAATCCCCTCGGTCTTGCTTGTGACTCAAGCGCCTTCGGGCCGAACGCGTCTCATGGCTTCGGCCAGCTCAAGATTGCCGCACTTTTCCAGCGCCCCTACGGTGCTAGCGAAGTCCCGCGGCTCGCGGTTCTGACTCAGCTTGCGCTTGCCCTCCAGGCGGGTGATCTCGATCTCGAGTCCGACGATATGGGTCAGCTCTTCCGCCAGATAGTCCGGCGGCGCGTCACCCATCTTCCAGGGAACGTGCAAGCTCTTCTCCTGCTGACGTGTGAGGCGGCCAACCACGCCGCGCACGAACGGCTCGCTGTCATGGATGCCGATCCTCCCGTGGACATGCACGACCTCATAGTTCCATGTTGGTACGTGGCGATGAGTTTCCTGTTTGCTCAAGTACCAGTTGGGGGAGATGTAGCCTTGGGCGCCGCGAAAAACTACCAACACGGGATCCCCGTCCCGAACTTCTCGCCAGATCGTGTTGGTGCGGGCGACGTGAGCCAACAAAATCCCGGGTACGCGGCGGCTATCGTCGAGCACAAATGGCAGGTGGTTTGCCTCGAGTCCTGAGACTGTGTTCGTGACCATCGTTCCGAGCGGATGTTCCCGGATGATGCGGCGTAACTCTTCAGGCTGAGATTCTGCAAAGAGAGAGGGAAGGTACATGCGGTCTCCAAAGCAGATCGTGCGAGCGGGTCATTTAAGCGGATGCGCCAGAAGCAGCAACGCAAGCGAAATCATCAAGACGACCACGCGTTCGTCGAGCACTCGCCAGACTACCGGGTTGCGAAAGATCGTCCAAAGCAAGGCCGGCTAAGCCGCTGACCCAGCAGAGGACACACACACTTTGCTCTGCGGCGCCAAGCAGAGTGTGTACATGACCTGCTCCTACAACACAGACTTTGGTGCTCAAACCTGCACAGACTTTGCCGTCATGCCCACTATTGCGTCTCTTCGACTACCCAAGCGGTTTCAGGAACATGGCGTTGAAGCAGGGCGATGAACTCGGCTTCCGCGCGCGGCGATACGTCAACGCTGGAAAGCCACGGCAATGCTGGTTGCTGCCAGCTTATTCGCAAGCGTCGTTTGCTCAGCGCCGCACCCTTCCGCCAGCTCAGGACGCGTGCAACCCGCTTGATCTCCACATAGGGGATCTTCCGTCCGAATACCCAAGCCACACGCACTACGAGGTGGTCGGTCTCGAAATCGGCATAAGTACCCACGACCAGTGCGACAAGCAGCAGCGCCGTGCCGGACATCGTGACCTGCAGAGAAAGCGGGACCGTGTTGATCTGTTGCCGCGCCAGCAACATGGCAATAACCGGGTTGAACAAGACAACTGACATGAAAACGATCACAAGGGGATCGACGCGCGAATGGAATCGTCGACGTGCCTCTGCTCCCTTGTTCATGGCGACTTACCCTCCATTGACCGGTTGGATGGCCTTCCAACTGACAGAACCGTCTGATTCTATAGGCGCGCAAGACGAGGTGGGCTGGCCTGGATCGAGTCTGCGCAACCACCATCGAATTCGGTCGTCGGTGACTTGGCGACCCGGTACGCTCGCCCTGCCGGGCCGCGGCGACACGTCAACTGCAAGCACGCGAGAACGCCATGAAACGAACGCTCATCAGCTCGGGATCCACCTTCGAGGCCGAGGTCGGGTACAGCCGCGCCGTGGTTCAAGGGGACTGGATTTTCGTTTCCGGTACAACCGGATTCGATTATTCGAACATGACGATTTCCGACAGTCTTCTCGAGCAGACGGAACAATGTCTGAAGAACATCGAAGCCGCACTCGTGAAGGCCGGAGGAAGCCTTCGGGATGTGGTTCGGGTCACGTATGTCCTGCCTGACGGGAGCGCCTTCCCTGAGTGCTGGCCGGTGCTGCGCAAGTACTTTGGCGAAGTCCGCCCTGCCGCCATGATGATTTCAGCCGGCCTCTCGGACCCGCGTATGCAAATCGAGATCGAAGTCACAGCCCTCAAGCAGAGGGCGTAATCGACTGCGCATCGGATCGCCTGCTTGCACCGGAATGCCAGACGCCACGTCAATGAACGTCGGCGGGCGTCGAATGACCGGACCGCTAGCGATCGAAAAGCGTCACGGCCTGCAACGCACTGGCAGGACAGCGATCAGCCTGCGGTCACGGTCTACGATTCGAATGCCGGAGGCTGCCCATCGGCAGGCATCCGCGACCGTCGGACCTGGCCGAATAGACGCATCTTCACTGCCGCGAACGTGGAACTGGCGCTGGCCTTCTCATCGTCCCTGCCGGCCATCCCGGTCCTGTTAGACTCGGGACATGGGACACGTGCGGCAATGGCACCGCATGACCATCGGCCGCAGCCGCGAAGTGCGGGGGCCGGATGGCATGGAAATGGCAATGGTGGCCACGATTGTTGCGATTGTGAGCATCATGGCCATCGGTTTCGGCGCGCGTCTGTTGCTCATGGCGCAGACGCTCGACGCAGTCTCCCTCGCATCTCCTGTGGAAACCAACGAAGTCATTTATCGCGCCATGCGCGGTCGATGGCCGCCTGCCGATAATCCGTACATGGCCATCGGCAACACTCGGGGCGATTACACTCGCAATCTGAGGGTCGACGGAGCGGGCAGCATCACCGCGCAATTGACGATTGGCCCGTTGGATGAATTGATCGGCACAGCCCACACCGCTGCCGCTGCCAGCACGCGGACCATCCAGGGCAGCCTGTCGTTCCGTCCCGAATCGCTTGGAGTCCGGGGTGCCCGGACCATCGTATTCCTCTGCGGGGACGCAAGGCCCATCGCGGGCCCTGATGAAACGAACCCCATTGACAGCGCTACACTCGACAAAAGGTTCCTTCCACCCTTCTGCCGGTAGCCGCGAATGGCTGCATTGAACATGGACGATCAACGGGACTTCGTGACGCGCCAGTACGCGAACCTCGTCGCTGCCGGCCTGGACGCGGAAGCGGCGCAGGCTCGGCTGGGGGACGTGCTCGGCAAGGCTGCCTTGGCGCATCTCAATGAAGGCGACGATGGAAGCGGCGAGGCACTCTCCGATGGGAAAGCCGCGACACGGTTGATGGAGATGGCCAAAGTGCTGGGCGGGAGTGCAGCCGACACGCATGCCGCATTGCTCCACTCGCATGCCGAAGCCCGTCTTTTCGCGCTCGACTGGTGGCGGCCCATCCGAACCTTTCTGCTCTACATCCTTTTCCTGCTGGGCTTGGCAGTATGGATCGCGGTCATCTACACGTGGTGGGTGCTGCCGGCCTTCAGCCGCCTTGACCGCACGCTGGCGATGCACGGAGGTGCCGCAAGCTGGATCATGGCCGATGGCATGATGCGCGTGTACGCCCCCCTCATCGCAATGATGATCCTGCTGGTACTGCTGACGACGCGGTGGTTCCGCATGCGGTCGCGCATGGCCGGGCTCGCGCCGCTCGATGGCTCGACCGGACTCGTCAGGCTGCATGGCCGCAGTGGCACCGCATATCAGGTCCTGCGTTGCCTCGAGTATGCAGCCGCGCTGAGGGCCGGCGGCGTCGCAAGTGCCGCGGTTCTTGATCCTGCCTTGCGCCTGGCCCAGTGGCCCGCCGGACGCCCGTTCCGGCTCAAGGGAAGTCGCTTGGACCAATGCCTGGAACAGGCCGAACGCCTCGGCACATTCGACGCCGAACTCGATTGGCAGCGCAGGTTGTACTGGTCTCACGCGCAGTCGGATCTGGAGGTCTCTCGGGACCGCTTGATCCTGTTCTCGCGGGTGTTGTTCTACGTCCTCATCGGCGTCCTGGTCACCATTCTCTACATCCCGATCTTTTCTCTCGCCAGCACGTTTGGAGTGCATTGATGATTTCACGGAAAAGCGGGTTCACACTCATCGAGCTGATGATCGTTGTCGCCATCATCGGCGTGCTGGCAGCGATTGCGATCCCCGCCTACCAGAACTACATCATTCGCGCGCAGATCACGGAGGCGTTCTCGCTTGCGTCCTACGCAAAGCCCAAGGTCGTGGACTATTACCGCCAATTCGGCCATTTTCCTGCGGACAACCGCGCCGCCGGCCTGCCTTCCGCAGGATCGATCATTGGCCACTACGTCGGCGCGGTGCGCGTCGATGACGGCGCAATCGACATCACGTTCCGGAAAGGCAACATCAACGCGGCATTGCAGGGGCAAACGCTATCGCTGCGGCCGTTGGTGGTCCAGGGGAGTCCCCGCAGCCCGATTGCTTGGTCGTGTGGAAGCGCGCCCGCACCCTCCGGAATGTCGGTGGTGGGACAAGATCGCACGACCCTGAGCCCGATGTTCCTGCCGACGACTTGCCGCGGGCCGTGATCTGCCCTGCGCGTCCCATGATTGTTGGGCGACGCTTTCCGTAGCGAGGAAGCTCGCGTTCCGTCGCAGCGTGTGCATGCCGTCCCGACATCGCGATGGGCGTCTTGTCCTCGCCATGCTCCATGGCGAGCGGGCCAGCGGGCCGCGGTTGGGCCCGATGACTCTATTGACCCCCGGGGACGGGCAAGTCGATGCCCGCGGGGCTTCGATCGGCACCGGCTGCCCACGACATGTCGATAGATCAGCCGCTGGCCTCATGTCGCGTATCGGGCCCCGTTCGTCAACGGGCATGCCATGCGGTCTCGCCTTGCCTACGCCTGGTTCCTGCCCGAGCAAGCGCTTGCGATGGCCTCCGCATGCGGCCACGACCGCGCCCAACCCGACGAACTGCACCGCCGGCTCCTGGTTCGAACCGGGCGTGGCACCCGGCTCAGCCCATACTGGATTCGAGAGGCCTCAATGCACGACGGTAGTACAGGGCAGCCCCGCCCCAGGTCGCCAGCATCAACACGGTGATGAGGAGCCCCAACACACTGAAGTCCAGGTGCCGGAGCAGGGCCCAGACGCCGCCCGTCCAGCCCAGCCGGTTCGCCATCAGTTGAAGCCACTCAATGCCTCCCACCATCAGCGCCACCAGCACGCCCAGGCCAGTGATGGTGGTGTTGAAGAACAGCTTGCGGAGGCGATCGGCCATGGCCCAGTCATACACGCGCAGCATCACCAGCCCATCCAGCGTGTCCATCAGGCTCATGCCTGCCGTGAACAGGAGCGGGAAAACCATCACCGCGCCCAGGCCAAGCCGGCCGTGCTGGGCCATGCCTGCCGCCAACCCGAGGATGGCGATCTCGGTCGCCGTATCGAAGCCCAGTCCGAACAGGAATCCGACCGGGTACATCTGCCAACTCGCGCGAACGCGACGCTGGAGTCCCGCGAACAGGCGCGACATGGGGCCGCCACCTGCTTCGATTCGGTCACCCTCGGCATGACCTGGTGGGACACCATCGCGAGCCCGCCGAAGTGCGTGCAGAAGCTGGATCAGGATACGGAGGTTGACGAGACCGATGATGGTCAGGAACAACGCAGAGACAAGGGTTCCGAACAGCCCTCCGGCACCCTGCAACGCGCCGACTTTCCAGGCGGTTGCGCGTGCCGTCACCGCAAGCACGAGCGAGAGCAGGATGACGACCGTTGAATGCCCGAGCGAGAAGTAAAGGCCAGTCGCCATGCAACGACGCCCATCCTCGCGCAACGTGCGGGTCACGTTGTCGATCGCTGCGATATGGTCGGCGTCGAATGCGTGGCGAAGGCCGAGGAAATAGGCCATCGCACCGATGCCCAGCAAGGTGATGTCGCGCCCCGCAAGGCCCGCAAGCATGCCCCATGCAGCCACGTTCAGCACGATCACGACGCCGAGAGGGGCCGCCGCCGATCGCAGCCATGCTCGTGACCTTTGCGGGCAGCCGGAATCACGGCTCATTGATTCTTCTCCATCGGCTTCAGCAGATGCGCGGCAACTGCTCGCCGCTCAGCCAATCGACCATGCGCCGGCCGCCGAGCCGCGTGCGCATCTGCACGAAATGACGGGCGTCCTCCCGCACGCGACCAATGCATGCCGCCTCCGAGCCAAGCGGATGGGCCCGCATCTCAGCCAGCAGCGCGTCGACGGCCTCTGCAGCGCAAACCAGGACCAGCTTGCCCTCGTTGGCGACGTTCAGGGGATCCAGGCCGAGCAGCTCGCAAGCCGCGGCGACCGGTGCATGCACCGGTATGGCGGGTTCGTCGATCTCGATGCCGACACCCGACTGGTGCGCGATTTCATTGAGGGTGGCGGCCAGCCCTCCGCGCGTCGGGTCGCGCATCAACCGGATGGACGGCCCCAACCGCTTCATCAGCGAAGCCGTGAGCATGTGCAGACTCGCGCAGTCGGACACAATGGACGTCTCGAGGCCGAGGCCCTCGCGCTGCGCGAGGATCGCCATGCCGTGGTCACCAATGCTGCCCGACAGCAGGACGGCGTCGCCCGGGATGGCGCCATCACCCGACAGAGCAATGCCGTCGTCCAGACTGCCCACACCTGCGGTGGTGATGAACACGCCGTCGCCTTTGCCGTGTTCGACCACCTTCGTGTCACCGGTCACGATCGCCACGCCCGCATTTCGGGCGGCCGCTGCCATCGAGGTAACGATGCGTTCAAGATCCAGCAGTGGCAAGCCTTCTTCGAGAATGAAGCCAGCACTCAGCCAGAGCGGTTTGGCGCCCATCACCGCAAGATCATTGACCGTGCCATTGACCGCAAGGCTCCCGATGTCGCCGCCGGGGAAGAACAGGGGCGATACCACATGACTGTCGGTGCTCATCACGAGCCGGCCCACGGCCGGCGGCAGGACGCTGCCGTCGTTTCCCTGCGCCAGCCACGGATTGCCGAGATGGGCATGGAAAAGTTCACGCACCAGTTGCTGCATGGCCCGGCCACCGCCGCCGTGACCCAGATCCACCCTGCCCCGCTTGAGGTCCAGCGGACGAGCGTAACCAGGCTTGACGGTACCGCTCACGCTGCACCCCGCTGTGCATCGTCGCCGTGGCGACCGTAAGTGTAATGCGCTGCACAGGCACCCTCGCTCGACACCATGCAGGAGCCCATGGGTGTTTCCGGCGTGCAAACGGTGCCGAACAGCTTGCAGTCGGTCGGCCGCTTTTGCCCGCGCAGGATCGAAGCGCAGTCGCAGGCGCGGTGATCGGGTACGGTGCGGTAGGCGAGCCCGAAACGGCGCTCGGCATCGAAACGGGCGTAGCGCGCGCGGATGCGCAACGCCGAATGGGGTATCGACCCCAGTCCCCGCCACTCAAATGACTCACGCAATTCGAAGACTTCGTCCATCAGTTCCTGGGCAATGCGATTGCCCTGCGGGGTGACGGCCCGCGTGAACTCGTTTTCCACTTCGGCACGACCTTCGTTGACCTGGCGCACCAGCATCAGGATGGCCTGCATGACGTCCAGCGGTTCGAAACCGGCGATGACGACCGGCTTGCCGTAATCCCGGGCAAAGCGCGCGTAAGGGTCGCTTCCAATCACCGTCGAGACGTGTGCCGGACCCACAAAACCATCCAGCTCCACCGCGTGCGACGCCGGGTCCGGCGAAGCATCGACGATGGCGGTGATCGCCGGCGGCGTCAGGACATGGCTGCAAAGGACCGAGAAGTTCCGGAGGTCCTCCGCCGCCGCCGTCCGGATGGCGAATGCAGTCGGCGGCGTCGTCGTCTCGAACCCGATGGCAAAGAAAACCACTTCGCGCTCCGGCTGCTCGCGCGCCACGGCAAGCGCCTCATCCACCGCGTACACCATGCGGATATCGCCACCGCGCGCCTTGGCACGCATCAGGCTGAGGTCATGTGATGCCGGCACGCGCACCGTGTCGGCATACGTGCAGACGATCGCGTGGTGTTTCAAGGCGAGCTCGATGGCCATGTCGATGCGGCCAATGGGCAGCACGCAGACGGGACAGCCGGGCCCGTGGATCATCCGCACGTTGGCCGGCAACAGGTCCGGCACGCCGTAACGCGCGATGGCGTGCGTGTGACCGCCGCAGAACTCCATGAAGCGATAGCTGCGGCCAGGATCACTCTCGTCAGCAAGCCGTGCCGCGATCCGGTGTGCAATGCCACCATCGCGGAATTCGTCGATGTATTTCATGGCCCGACCACCCCGGCGCCACGCTCCATCAACGCCAGCGTCTCACGCGCCTCCTGCGCGTCGAGCCGGGTCAATGCGTATCCGACATGGACGATCACGTAGTCGTCGACGTCGACATGGTCGAGCAACGCCGTCGATATGGTCTTGCGCACGCCGGCCAATTCGACCACGGCCCGGCCCAGTGGTGTCACGGCAATGACCCTTGCTGGAATCGCTAGGCACATCAGAGTTTCTCCACGTCGCCATGAAGCCGCTGCCGCGCGATGCATGCTTGGCCGAGGCTTATCCCGCCATCCCCGGGCGGCAGCCTTTCCGCCAGGAGCACTTCACATCCCTGCGCCCGCAATTGTGCGCTCAGGGTCGAGGACAGGATGCCGTTCAGCAGGCACCCGCCACCGAGCGCAACCGTCGCGAGGCCGTGGTCGCGGACCGCCGCCAGCATCCAATCGGAAAGCGCCCATGAAACCGTGGCATGAAATCGCGCCGCAGCCGCTGCAGCATCACGTGCATCGGCCAGATGCCCCATCAAGGGCAGCAGATCCAGACATCCCTCGTCCAGGCGCCAGCCGTCCAACCATGGGGGGACGGGTCCGTGCTGGATGGCCAGTGCCTCGAGCCTCATCGCTGCTTCCGCCTCATGGCTCTGCACCGGGCATAGTCCGAGAAGTGCCGCCGCTGCGTCGAACCAGCGCCCGAGGCTCGTGGTCAGCGGAAGCCGTGCGCGCGCGCCATGCGAGGACTCCGACTGTCCGAGCCATCGTGCGAGTGCCACGGCCTGTGGCTGTCCGGAAAACCGCTGGGCGATGGCGTCACCGCGACCCATCGCATGCAGCACCGCAGCAGCCATGCGCCATGGCTCGCGCGCCGCCTGGTCGCCTCCCGGGAGCGGGAGCGCGCGCAGGTGTCCATGCCGCCGGAAGCGGGCGCCATCCACCCGCAACAGCTCGCCACCCCACGCGCTGCCATCGGTGCCGAGTCCCGAGCCGTCCAGCGCCAGTCCCAGCAGGGGTCCTTCATGACCATGTTCGGCAGCCACGGCGGCGATGTGGGCATGGTGGTGCTGGACCGGGACCGCGGGCACATCCCAACGATTGGCCAATGCGTGCGCGAGCTGGGTGCTTGGGAAATCCGGGTGCAGGTCATGGGCCACGGCGCGGGGCCGGACGTCCAGGATCGACTGCATGTGCTCCAGCGACTCCTCCAGGACCTCGATCGTGGCCACGTTGTCCAGCGTGCCGATGTGCTGCGAGACGAAGGCTTCGCCACCCCGGGTCAGGCAAAAGGTGTTTTTCAGCAGGCCGCCCAGCGCCAGGACGTCGGCGCCGGGCCCCGGAATGGGGATGCCACCCGGAGCCGCCCCTCGGGCGCGCCGCACGACGCGGGGCGGCGCGCAGGCGACGACGCTGTCGTCGCATCGGACGACGATGTCGCGATCATGGACGAGCCAGGCCTCGGCAATGCCGTGCAACCGCTCGAGCGCTTCGGCGTTGCCCGCCACGAGGGGTTCGCCGCCTGGATTGGCACTGGTCATCACCAGGAGCAGATCGCTGGGCCGCTGCAGCCACGCCGTCCCGGCGGGGCGCCCCGCGTCGTCATGGAACAACAGGTAATGCAGCGGTGCGTAAGGCAGCATGACGCCCAGGTGCGCAAGCCCGTCGGCGATGCCGGGCAGCAGGTTCGCGCTTGCCGGTGCACGCGGGAGCAGCACGATCGGCCTCCCCCGACTCTCGAGGCGAGCACGCGCATCCGGATCCATTTCGACCAGCCCCGCGAGGCTGGCCGGATTCAGCGCCATCAATGCCAAGGGCCGGGATTCGCGGTGCTTGCGCGCGCGCAATCGCGCCACGGCCTCGGCATTGCGGGCATCGCAGGCGAGATGGAAGCCACCCAGGCCCTTGATGGCAACGATCCGGCCAGCACGCAATGCCGCCAGCGCAGCACCGATCTCGTCATCCACGGCCGCGTTGGCTGCACCCGGATCGATCCACTCGAGCGTAGGTCCGCACGCAGGACAGGCGACGGGCTCGGCATGGAAGCGACGGTCCGCCGGATCCCGATACTCCGCGGCGCAGTCCCGGCATAACGGAAACTCCGCCATGCTCGTGCGGCCACGGTCGTAGGGCATGCCGCGGCTGATCGTGTAACGCGGCCCGCAGTGCGTGCAGTTGGTGAATGCATAGCGCCAGCGCCGGGCGCCGGGATCGAACATCTCGGCGAGGCACGCCGGGCACACCGCGCTGTCCGTCCCGATCGTGGTCTGCGCGCACCCCGTCGCGCTCTCGCGGATGATGAATCCGCTCAGGAGGGCGTTCACGGGCTCCCGGTGACCGTCCACGCCATCGATCCGTGCCAGCGGGGGCGCCTGCTCCCGCAGTGCCTGTGCAAAGGCGTCGAGCTCGGCAGGGCCACCCTGGAGCAGGATTTCCACGCCCGCGGCATCGTTGCGCACCCATCCGCGAAGACCCAGTCCGGTAGCCAACCGCCAGACGTGCGGGCGAAAGCCGACGCCCTGCACCACGCCGTGCACGCGCAACCGTGCCTGCGCAGGAATGGGGTCGCTGGACGCGCGGAGGGCCATCAGTCCGCCTGCCGCGACTGCACCGCGGCCAACGCGGCCTCCAACTGGGCGACGCGCTGCCGCAACGCGGCGACGCTGTCGGAGCGCTGCCGTGCAGCGGAGGACATGCCGTCCCGGAGCCAATCCAGCCACTGGGCCATGCCTTCCCCGGTACGCGCGGAGAGCTGGATGACCGCGAGCCGCGGATTGACCCGTCGCGCATGCTCCAGGCAGCGCTCCACGTCGAAATCCACGTAGGGAAGCAGGTCGATCTTGTTGAGGATCATCAACGAGGCGGCGTCGAACATGTTGGGGTACTTCAGTGGCTTGTCTTCCCCCTCCGTCACGGACAGGACCACCACCTTGTGGGCCTCGCCCAGGTCGAATCCGGCAGGACAGACGAGATTGCCCACGTTCTCGATCATGAGCAGGCTGTCGTCCTCGACACGGAGCCGCTCGATTGCATGCGCCAGCATGTGCGCGTCGAGGTGGCAGCCTTTGCCGGTATTGATCTGCAATGCCGGAATCCCGGTCGCGCGGATCCGCTCGGCGTCCCGGGTGGTCTGCTGGTCGCCCTCGATGACGGCAACCCGCAATTGGCCCTTCAAGGCCTCGAGGGTGTGGACGAGCAGCGTCGTCTTGCCCGATCCGGGGCTGGACACCAGGTTGAGCGCAAAGACGCCATGGTCGGCAAGCCAGCGGCGATTCCCTTGGGCGTGACGATCGTTGACGGCAAGAACGTCCTGTTCGATCTCGATCATGCGCTGCTGGCTCATCCCCGGGGCATGCGCATGCGCCGGCCCCTGGCCAAAGTGCAAGTCCCCGGCCGCGTGGCCGGCCTCGTGGTGCGCATGGTCATGAACGACCGGCTCTTCCCGGGATCCATGCGGATGCCCGTGAAGATGCATGCCGGATGGCGCATCAGCGGGGCCCGCGGCCGGATGCGCAGGCGTTCGGTGATCGATCACTGGCAAGGCGCCGGCGGAAGCGCGCCGCTCCTCCATGCGCACCTCGTCCCCGCCACAGCCACAGGCATTGCACATGGTCCACCTCACTCAACTCGGAGTTCACATAGCCGCATCTGCGTGCCGGCTTGGGTCTGCACCCGGGGTCCCCCGCACCGCGGACAATCGTCGTAGAGGCTCATCACCGAAACGCCGCGACCGCAGTCCAGGCAGAAACCCTGCCCCGGCACGATGTCGAACTGCAGTTCGGCGCCTCCCGCGACACTGCGCGCCAGGACGATTTCCAGGCAAGTGCGCAAGGCATCCGGCTCGACTCCCGCCAATGCACCGATCTCCATCCGGAGCGCGCGCACATGGGCGAATCGCTCGCGCCGCCGCGCCTCCTCAATCAGGGCCAGGACGCTCTCGGCCAGTGCCAATTCATGCATCGCCCACCTCCAGCGTGCAGTCCTCGCACGGGTCCAACGCATGCATCCACCTTCGCGCGGCGGGCAAGAACGCGCCCTGGCGCGGAAGAGTGGCCAGTGCGCGCGCCAAGACGCCCCCGGGCTGGAAATTCCACTCGGTCGGGGCCACGACCCGATAATCGTGCACCCGGCCATCCTGCAGCCGGGTCCAGTGGAGTAGCGGTCCGCGCGCCGTTTCGACGACCGCGAGCGCACTGTCCCCGGGTAGCCGCCAGACCCGCTCGGACAAGGGCAGCGCTCGCGAACTGGCCGCCAGTGCAAGCTCGACCAAGCGGGCCAGGAGACGCACTCCACAGCCCGCACCGTGGTCAGCGAGCCATGCACCGACCAGTGGGCGTTCCTTCTGCCGCGAAATGGCCCCGACTTCGGCGCAACGCCCGCGCCAGCGGGGCGACAGGCTGAACATCGGAGCCGTTGCCATCATGCGCGCCAGTTGCCGTGCGTCGCTGGCCGTCCACCTGTCCATCTGGGGCAATCCACGAACGGGTACGCGCGCATCCCGCAGGGCCGAGGCGCGGCGGAAGCGTCGTGCGGTGGCCGTACCACCTGCGCCCATCCAATCCCCGAGTCCTTCCCGATCCAGCGCGAGGAATGCCGATGCCGGCATCCCGAGGACTGTTTCCTCGAGGATTGCGCGGATCGGACCATGCTCCAGCGTCACATCCGCATCGGATGCCAGCAATGCCCTTGGCAAGGCCACCTCGGGGCAGTCTCCCGACAACGCTGGCCAGGAAAGAAGCAGGCTGACCGCGTGTTCGCGGAGCCATTCGCGCGTCCGCGCCGCGCGATCCTCGACTGCGGCCACATCCCCGCCGGCTCCGGCGGCGGATAGCGCCAGCGTGGCCGCCCGCCGCTGGGCATGCCGGCAGAGCGCGCGGGTAGTGGTCACGCGCTCGACAGCATGGCCAGGCGTCGATCCGACAAGGTACGCACACTCGCATCGCCGTCGCGAGTCGGCGAATCGCAGGTGCACGGTGCTTCCATCGGCGGCGCGCAGCCCCACGGCATCGGCGCGCACCGCCAGGGTGTTCATGGGACGGTTCGCGCCGGGGGCAGGCCGGGAAAGTAGGCGTCGAGGTCCTGTTCGCCGCGCAGCGCCGCGTCAATGCCGGCCAGCGCCAAGGCCAGTTGCTCGGCCTGGGAGGAATTCAGGACCTCGCGCGCGGTTCGCTGCTGGACCAGTAGCCATGTGCCGGAAACCTGGGGACCGACCAAGGCCAGGCTCACGATGCGCCGCACGCCTCCGGCTTCGCATTCGGCGAACCATTCGTCGTCGTGGAGCACGCGCATGGGAATGCCGAGGCACATCAGTTCACCTGGACCTCGATCAGCGATCCGCCATCCCGGTCGGATACGTGGACGGCGCAAGCGAGGCAGGGGTCGAAGCTGTGGATGGTACGCAGGATCTCCAGGGGTTGCTTCGGGTCGACGAGCGTGGTGCCGCGCAGCGCGGCCTCGTAGGGTCCGTCCTGGCCCAGCGAATCCCGCGGACCGGCATTCCAGGTGCTTGGCACGACGGCCTGATAATTGTCGATCCGCTGGTCCTTGATGACGATCCAGTGGGCAAGTGCGCCACGAGGCGCTTCCGTGAAGCCTACGCCCCTGGACATGGCCGGCCATGTGGCTGGTTCCCACAGCGCAGGATTGAAGGTCTCCAGCTTGCCGGCGCGAACGTTGGCCATGAGCTGGTCGTACCAACCCTGCATCGCGTCGGCGATGAGCTTCGACTCGAGGGTTCGTGCGGCGGTGCGACCCATGGTCGAGAACAAGGCCGCCGGGGGCAATCCGAGCTTGGCCAGCGCCATCCCGACGAGGTCCCGCGTCGCCGGATCGCCCTTGGCGTAAAGCATCGCCACGCGCGCCAGCGGGCCCACCTCCATGACCTTGCCCTTCCATCGCGGCGACTTGAGCCAGGAGTAGCTGGCCGCCGTATCCAGGTGCTCGTATGGCGGCTTGGGCCCACTGTAGTTCAGGTTGGTTTGTCCCGCGTAGGGGTGCAGCCCACTCTCTTTCCCCGTGCTGTAGTCGTACCACGAGTGGGCAACGAACTCCTGGATCTCGTCGGCTGCATCAAGGTCCACATCGTGCACGTGGCCAAGGTCCCGGTCGAGGATGATGCCGCGCGGGATCATCAATCCGGCGAGGTCGCCCATGCCCCGTCCCCGGGACGGAAATTCGCCATAGGTCAGGAAGTTGCCGATCCCTTCGCCCTTTGCGAACCAGTCCTTGTAGAACGATGCGATCGCCAGCGTGTCGGGAAGGTAGACCTGGTCCACGAAGTCCCGCATCTGCCGGATGACGTTCTGGACGATGGCCAGGCCATTCATGTTGACGGCCGTGGCGCCCCCCGTGCCGCCACTGCTGCCGGGGCCCACGCTGATCGCCACGGGCGCGCCGCCAACCACGAAATTCGGATGGGGATTCTTGCCGCCGAAGACCGCATGCAGCTTGACGACCTCGCGCTGCCAGGCAAGCGCCTCGAGGTAGTGGGCCACGGCCATGAGGTTGGCTTCGGGAGGCAGCTTGTAGAGCGGATTTCCCCAGTAGCCGTTGGCGAAGATGCCGAGCTGGCCGGAGGCGACAAAGCGCTGGATCTTGGCCTGGACGTCCTTGAAGTAGCCGGGCGAGGAGAGCGCGTAGCTGCTGATCGACTGCGCAAGTGCCGACGTCTTCTGCGGGTCGGCCTTCAGCGCCGAAACGACATCGACCCAATCTAGCGCATGCAGGTGATAGAAATGCATCACGTGATCGTGCACGTACTGCGCGGCGATCATGAGGTTGCGGATCAATTCGGCATTCGCCGGGATGGGGTATTTCAGTGCGTCTTCAACCGCGCGCACCGACGCGATGCCATGGACGAGCGTGCATACACCGCAAATGCGCTGAGCGAATGCCCAGGCATCGCGAGGGTCCCTTCCACGCAGGATGATCTCGATGCCGCGCACCATGGTGCCCGAACTGGATGCCTGGCGGATCACTCCCGCGTCCAGGGTGGCCTCGATCCTCAGGTGCCCCTCGATACGGGTGACCGGGTCAACGACGACATTCTGCGTGCTCATGGGGCGCGGGCTCCGTCAGGGCCGGCTGCAGCACGCGCCGGCGGTGTATCGAGGTTCTCGGCAACAGCCTCGAGGAGGCTGTGCGCAGTCTTGTCCCAGTGGAAATGCGCCTGGCTGTCGTCGAAGCTGAGCCGGCAATTGGAGCAGCTGGTAACCAGCATCTCGGCGCCCGTGTCCTCGACCTGCCGCATCTTGATTTGGAACGCCTTGTAACGCAGGGCATCGGCGCGATGGATGCTGATCACGCCGCCACCGCCGCCGCAGCACCAGTTCATCCCGCGGTTTTCCCGCATTTCCCGGATCTCCGCGCCCAGCGCCTCCAGCACGATGCGCGGCCCTTCGATGGCACCGCCGCGCCGCACGACCTGGCATGGGTCGTGGAAGGTCACGCTCTTGTTCAGACCCTTCCGGACGCGAATGCTGCCATCGGCAATGTGTTCGGCGAGGAATTCGGAGATGTGGCGGACCTTGAACGGCAGGGGCTTGCCGTACATGGTGGCTCCCTGCCAGCGCATGGCGGTGTAGGCATGGCCGCATTCGGGCAACAGGACCAGGCTGGCCTTGCATGCGATCGCGGCATCGATGAGCTTCATGCTCATGTGACGCTGCCAGTCGGCATTGCCCGAAAGGAGCCCGAAATTCGTGGCCTCGTATCCCTGGCTCCGGAATGTCCAGCTCAGTCCCATGTGGTTCAGCACCTTGGCCAGCGCGGCGATCGACTGCGGATACTTCTGGATCTCGATCGACGAGATGGTCACCAGCACGTCGGCCTGCGGCAGGTCCATGTGGACCTCCACCTCCTCTTCGTCGCTGATCCAATCCACGCGTTCCTTGAAAACCTTGGGCGTTGCACCCAGCGGACTCCCCTCGCGTTCGCCTCGCTCGGCCGCCGCGAAAAGCTCGTGCGGCACGAGTCCCGCCTTGTGCATCCCATGGCGCGCCAGGCCCACGAGACTCGCGATATCGATCGCCATGGGACAGATCATCGTGCAGCGACCGCACATCGTGCAGGAATCGAAAATCAGCTCCTGCCACTCCTCCAGTTCCTCGACGGTCACCCTGCGCTTCAGGCCCAGTGCGCGGATGATCGGCGCGAAGGGACTCATCTCGCGCTTGTAGGCCTGCTTGAACGGCTCGATCTTCCAGATGGGCGTGTAGCGCGGGTCACCCGTCTGCACGTAGTACTGGCAGGCCTCCGCACAGTTGCCGCAGTGGATGCATGACTCGAGGTAAGTCGCGGCGACCGCGCCGAAATCACGGACGAAATTGCGCATCGCGATGTCCAGCCGCTCCTGTGGCGCCAGGTCACCCTGCTTGTCCTGACGCACATCGGGCATCGGCACGCCTCGCGCGACCGACCCCTCGCCGGCTTTGACGGTCGTCGTATTCATGTGCTCGCTCCTTTGCGCGCGAACAACGCACCAGTGGTACCGCGGGCCACGAAGACCAGGAACACGTGCATCAATTTGCCGAAGGGAAGCCACGCCAGCAGCACGCAGACGCTGAGGACGTGGATGGCAAGGAGCCGCGGATAGGGTCCGCCCCAGTGCGCGGCCGCCATCAACCCGGTCAGGACCGGCGCAGCGGTGACGAGCCAACTCAGATAGTCATCCGCGTTGGAGAGCAGGCGCAGCACCGGGTGGCTGAGTCGCCGGACCAGCGCGGCCACCAGCGCTGCCAAGGTAAGCGCGCCCACGACGTAAATGACGCCGGATGGCAGACCGGGCCAATGCAGGCCGGTAAGACTTCGGATGAAGAGGATGTGCGGCACGAAGCCGAAGACCACGATGGCCAGCCCGAAATGGAACACGTAGCCGATCGTGTTGCCGAATGCCGTCGGGCCGGCAAACTCGCGCTTGGGCACGGTGCGCCGGACGATCAGGCCAAGCGCGCCCCGCCAGGGGTGTGTGCTGCGCGGCTCGTTGAAATCAGGCTTGCGAGGGAGAAGCAGGATGCCGATCAAGCGCCAGATCGTGCCGACGACGAAAATCACCAGCGCCCACTGCAACGCCGGCCCGCGCGCAAAGGTGAGCAGGTCCATCACTTGGCCTCCGGATGATCAGGATGTTGGGTCGATGCGTCATTGCGTGCCTTCTGTCGTTGGCGGCCCGCCACGGCTGCCGCGCCACCCAGCACCGCGCCGGCGACGGCGGCGACCGCCAGCTTCTCGCCCATGCCGCTTCCCCAACGCCCCGTCGACAGTGGATGGTAGAAATCTCCGCGGTCCCAGAAGCCCGGCTCGGAGCAACCGAGGCAGCCGTGGCCGGACTCGATCGGGAAGCTGGTGCCCCCGTTCCACTTCATCGTTGCGCAGGAGTTGTACGTGGTCGGGCCCTTGCAACCCAACTCGTAGAGGCACCAGCCATTGCGCGCGCCCTCGTCATCGAAGCTCGTCGCGAACAGGCCCTTGTCATAGAACGGGCGCCGGTAGCATCGATCATGGATGGTGTTCCCGAAAAACACCTTGGGCCGCCTGTGTTCATCCAGCTCCGGGACGCCAAAGCTCAATAGGTAGACCACGCTGCCGGTGATGATTTCCGGAATCGGCGGACAACCGGACAGGTTGATGACGGGCTTGTCGCGCACCAGATCCTGCACCGCCACCGCGCCGGTTGGGTTGGGATTGGCCAGGGGAAGTCCGCCGAAGGCCGCGCATGTCCCGACGGCAATGACCGCTGCCGCACCCTCGGCGACATGCTGCAACGAGGCCAGCGCGCTCTTCCCGCCGACCACGCAGTACGCACCATCGAGTGGCCGCGGAATCGCACCGTCGACGACGAGGACGTACTTGCCCCATGCCTTTCGCATCGCGTCTTCGCGTGCCGCCTCGGCGGATTCGCCTGCCGCCGCCTGCAAGGTGTCGTTGTAGGCAAGCGAGACCACGTTGAATATCAGGTGCTCAAGCGTCGGCGAGAAGGATCGCGTCAGCGATTCGAGGCAGCCGGTGCACTCTTGGAAGGACAGGTAAATCACCGTTGGTCGCGGCTTGGTCGCGAGGTTTTCCGCCAGCACCGCCGCTTCGGCGGCCGGAAGCGCCAGCAGCGAGGCGGTCGCCGCGCAGAACTTGAGGAAGGTTCGCCTGCTGAACCCGTTCTGCTGGAACGATTCGAGGACGGTGGGTTCGTCAACCGCGGGCGATGGCTCGGACATGGGCGGCTCCTCAGTTCAGGGATGCAGCAAGTGCGGCCAGCCGGGCGCTGGCTGCTTCGATATCGCCACGATCGGCGCGCAGGATCTCGGGCAAATCGGTCACCTCGATCTGCTCGCACAGCAGTGCCCCGTTGTCATCCTCGTGGCGAAGCCACCAGATGCCGGTGAACGCCGTCTCGCGAACGCGCGAACTGCCGAGGACGCTGACGCGCGCGTCGATCTCGCCCTGCCCGAGGGCCTCTTCAAGCGCGTGGCGACCGGCATGACCCAATGGCAAGGTGGCTAGGTCAAGGCAATGGCGCGTCCCATCGCGGAGGAAGCCATCCAGGGCGTCCAGGAGTTCGCGCAACAGCGCCGGGACCATCCGGTTCGACGCATCGTCTTCCTCGACCACGATCGCGATTTGATCAAGCGTCACCATGTCCCCAGCTCCGAAGAAGATTGCGCACGTGGCGATCGATTCGCGGCAATGCGCCGTCCAGCTCCTTGCTGAGCCGATCCCCCCAGCCGATGTAACCCGGCTCGATGCCAATCAGGGCACGGCGATCCGGGAGGCATTCGCGAAGTCGCGCGAGGTCGATCAACTCGCCGAGGCCGACCTCGTGCACGCTGCCTGCTTTGCCGCGGCGCAACCACGCATCCATCTCGCTGTTCTCGAAACAACGGACGACGCCGGGCTCGGCGCCCATGCGCATGGCATCGATCATGATCAATCGCTGCGACGATTCGATTTCAACCAGGAGCGTGGTTCCAAGGGTCCCGGCGTCGCAAAGGGACAGGTCCGGCGCCTCGCCCAGCGTCTTCTGCAAATGGCGCACCGCGTGCACCCCGACGCCGTCGTCCCCTTGCAAGGTATTCCCGATGCCCATGATCAGGGTGCGCGGCAACGTCGCCGCATCGGCGGCCGCGCGCTCGCTGGCATCCCTTGTTAGCCCCGGCCTTGCCATCTGCAAGCCTCCACCACGACGGGCAGTGCCTTCCCCATCGACGACACTGGAACCGAGCTTGTCACCCGGCCGCAGGGGGGGCCTTGATCGGGATCAAATCCATGCCGCGTCGGCCGCGTGCAAGCAACCCGGCTCGCTCAGTGTGGCGCGGAGTCGAAAGCCGCCTTCTGGCGTGCGAGAGCCGCCTCAAGCGCCGCATCCTGCGGTCCATCCTGGGCATAGATGTCCGGCACTGCCCCGACGGCACCATCCGCACCGACATGCACGGTCCAGTAGATGATGCGCAACGGCACGGGGGGACGAACCGTCAATTCGCGCGTACGCCCCTGGTCCGCGGCGGCAGTCAGGGCATCGAGGCTCCAGTGGCCCGGATCGTCCAGCACTTGCGCGGCGAGCAGCATGGCGTCCTCGACCCGGACGCACCCGGAGCTGAAGGCGCGCACGGTCGACGCAAACAGCGCCTGGTGCGGCGTATCGTGGAGGTAGACGTCGTGCCGGTTGGGAAACCGCAGGGCCACTTTGCCCAGGGCGGCCTCCGGCCCCGGCGCCTGCCGCAACACCAGTCCCGCTGGCGGATGCGCCCAGTCGATGTGCATGGCATCCAGGGGCCGTCCATGGGCGTCCAGGGCCGTCATATCATTGCGCTCGAGGTATCGCGGATGATGGCGAAGCTTCGGCAGGATGTCCCGTCGCAAGATCGTTGGTGGTACGGTCCATGCCGGGTCGAGAGTCACCTGGTTGATGGCGGATCGCAATATGGGTGTCGGCCGGCGAGGTTGGCCCACCTGCACGCGCGTCGACCACACGGGGTGGCCAGGAACGACGTCCGTCAGTTCGAAGTTGGCGATATCGACCTGCACGTACCGGTCCGGGAGTTTCCCCAGATACCAGCGCGCGCGTTCCAGGTTCAACACCAGCTGGTCCATGCGCGCGGTCACGGGCACGTTCAGGGCGGCCCGGGTAGCCGGGCCGACGCGACCATCGCTGGCCAACCCGTGGCGGCGCTGGAAGGCGCGCACCTCCGACTCGAGTGCGGGGCCGAACAGGGCGGCACTCGGCGTACCGCGGGCATCCTCCGGCATCAGCCGCTGCCGAAGCAGGACCACCGCGGGATCGTCCATGCCCAACCGCAGCGTGGGCCCCGCTGGAACCTGCGGCCAGCCGCCACGGGCGGCGATGCCTCGCAGCCGGGCCATCGCGGATCGCATCGCGGCATAGGCAGCGACCGGGGGCCTGGCAGCAGCAAAGGCCCGGGCGATGCGACCCTCGCGCGCCGCTTCCAGCGCGGCGCGCAGCCACGCCTCGTCGGGTGCGCCACGAACGGATTGCCAGTCCGGATAGAACCGGTCGGCATCCAGCACGCCGTGACGCAATTGGTACAGCGCAAGCAGGTACGCAGCGCTGGCCTGGACCTCGATTCGCGCCTGCTGCGCGGACGTCAGCGTGTCCGGGGTGTGCAGGCGCCTGACGGCGCCCTCAAGCGCGCCGAGTCCATAGCTGGATGCGGGCAAACCATCGTCGGCCAGTCCCGCGAGCGCCACGCAGAGCGCTTGCAGCCGCGATGCTTCGGACCACAGCGGCCGCCCATCCTGCAGGGCCTCGAACCGTCGCAGCGCCGAGGCGAGCGTTGCACCACGGCCCAGGGGTAACGCGGCAAGGGTCGCCGCATCGGCGCCGCGGTCGGCAGGGGCAGGCAGC
>JAKAEJ010000075.1 GCA_021818335.1 Pseudomonadota bacterium
TACTGCGTTGCGCGATAGCGGGCAGTTGGAAGAGGCTGCTGTCAGTTACGAGCGCGCGCTGGAGCTTCGTCCCCAGGATCCAGCCTTGTTGACCAACCTTGGCCTGCTGAGCTGGGAGCAGGGCAACGTGGTTGATACAAGGCGCTACATGATGGCCGCGACGGCGCGCGCACCCGACTGGGCAGAACCCCGCATCTACGGCGCATTGGCGAGTCACTCTTGCGGTGCGGATGACGAAGCCAGAGCTTTGCTCGCCGAGCGGCAGCGCTGGCCACAACTTCCTGACGAGCTGGAAATTGATTTGGCGCTTGCCGAGGCACAACTGGAACAAGCGGAACAGGCCATCGCGCGGCTGCAGCGGGTCATTCAACGTTCGCCGCATCTGACGCGTGCGCTAATTCGACTGGCATCGCTCTACGAGCGCCTAAACCGCGTAGCTGAAGCTGTAGCGGTTGTCGATGAGGTGACCGCGGAAGGCGACACCGAACTCGACGCACTCCGCGCCGCCCTGTCGCAACGTACGGATCGGGTTGCAGAGGCTAAATCCATTTACGAGCGACTCGTCAGCAAGGACCCTGGATCAAGCAATGCCGCCTTCCATTTTGCGTTGGGTAAGACCTGTGATCAGAGTGGCGACGTTGATGCCGCCATGAGTGCCTTCAGCAAAGGGCATGCGTTGCAGGTTCGGATGGTCGAGCAGCTTGATCCATCCCTCGTGGCGCCCGATCGCGGTGTCTTTCTGGGCGTTGATCCAGTCGAAATGGCCCGTTCCTGCTCGGGCTGGGATGACATCGACGGTCCATCCCGGGAGCAGTCACCCATTTTCATTGTCGGGTATCCGCGCTCAGGCACGACGCTACTTGAGGTGATGCTTGATTCACATCCCGGGCTCGTATCCATGGATGAGCGTGCATTCGTGCAGGATGTGATTGAGGGCATGAGTGCGAAGGGCCTTCAGTTCCCCACCGACCTCGGAAAGCTCGATGCGCGTGGCTGCGCCGATCTGCGCGAAGTTTACTGGCGCAAGGTCCATGGGGTGGTTTCGCTGGGCCCTGGGCAGCGTCTCGTGGACAAGAACCCCCTCAACATCCTTCGACTGCCAATGCTCCTGAGGATCTTCCCGAATGCGAGCGTCATCCTCAGCGTGCGTCATCCGTTGGACGTCGTCCTCAGCAACTACATGCAGAGCTTCCGGTCGCCCGCCTATCAAATGCTCTGCTCCTCGTTCGAGCGCCTTGGTCAGGGCTTCAATCTAGCGATGCAATGCTGGCACAGCATGATGGATGTGGTTTCGGCGGATAGAATGACTTTGCGGTACGAAGACCTCATTGAGTCGACGCAGGCGAAGGTTCAGGAACTTGTGGCGTTCCTTTCGATTGACGAGCCTGAAAGACTTCTGGCGTTCACGGACCGCGCTCGCGAAAAGGGCTTCATTGGCACGCCCAGTTATGCACAGGTCATCAAACCGATCCATCGAAGCGGCGTCGGTCGATGGAAGCGGTACCGGCAATGGCTGGAACCTGCGATTCCCCACGTCAAGGCCTGGTGCGAGCAATTCGGATACGACGATGCATGCTAGTTCCCTCGCTCTGTTGGCATGAGCCAGACACAGCTACTTGCGATCCTTCAGGACCTCCAAGCCGGCAATGTGGGCCGCGCGCTTCGTGAGGCTGAATTGTTGGCAGCGAGCATGCCGCAAGATGAAGCGGCGAGGGCGCTGCTGGCGACCTGCCTCGAAAGAGCGGGACAGCCTGACCGAGCGCGAGGGCTGCTCGAGGAGCTCGTGATCCAGTTTCCAAGCACCTGGCAGCACTGGAACAACCTGGGCAACCTGCGACGGGCGCAAGGTGAGCCGGATGCTGCAATGGCTGCATACAGCCGGGCGCTTGCGCTGCAGCCCCATGCAACGCGGGTGCGCGCCAACTATGGGCTCCTCCTTTTGAGCATGGGTGACTATGTCAAGGCTGCAGTCGAGTTACGGCACGCCGCTGAAGCGAGAGATGCTGTTGAATCGATGAAGGCATGGGCGGCCATAGCAACCATCGCGTCCGGTGAAGAATTGCGCGGATTTTCAATGCTAAAGGACTGGAGGCAGTGGACAGGCCTTTCTGATGAAGTTCGCCTCGAGTTGGCATCCGCACTCATTCAGATTGGAGAGACCGATCAGGCTAGCGAGATCTTAGCCCAACAATTTCACGATCCTGAAGTACGTGCCAAGGCGCTTGCGCGTCGTGTGATGCTCCATGAGCGCCTCAATCAATTGGATGACGCAGACATCGCACTGCGCGAGCTCGAGACCGCCATGGCGCAGGTGAGGCACGCGGGTGACGTGCAATGTGAATACCACCATGCAAAGGGAACATTGGCCTTGCGGCGTCACTCCTATGCCGACGCCCGCGTCCACTTGGAACGCGCGTGGCAATTGGGTCGGACGTCGGCGCTTCGAGCGTCTGTCGCATTCTCGCTAGCGCGCGTGCTTGATCGGTTGAGTGCATGCAGCGAGGCCATGCACTGGGCGTCCGCCGCCCATGCGGAAAGGGCGATTCAGCGTGAGCGGATGCAAAGGCAACCCGAGCGACTACCGATGCTCATGCGGCCGCTGTCGCGATGGGATCGTCGACGCATGGATGGTGAACATTTGGATGACCCATCCCCTGTTTTCATCGTTGGATTCCCGCGCTCGGGAACCACGTTACTGGAGCAGATGCTGGGTGCGCATTCGTCGTTCGAGAGTATCGACGAGCGTCCTCTGCTCCTGAATGCGATCCTTGAATTCGAGAGAGAGGGTTTTCGCTATCCACAGGAACTTGCTGGCGCTCCGGAGGAGGTCCGTACGCGGTTGCGGCGTGCCTACTGGGCAAGCGCGAATGCGATCCGGCGACATGGAACGGCTCGGCGCCTTGTGGACAAAAACCCACTCAATATGCTCGCGCTACCCATGTTGGCGTTCCTTTTTCCGGACGCGCACGTCATTCTGTGCCGAAGAGATCCACGCGATGTGGTGCTCAGTTGTCACTTCCAGGCATTTAGCGACCCCGAACTGGCTGCCTTGGCGGCGGACCTGACGGCATTGGCTCAGTCGTGGCGGGACTTTCATCATCAGTTCTGGACGCAAGTTCGCGAATTGTCAATCGCAGTACAGGTCGTTGATTACGAATCCCTAATTGAGCAGACCGAATCCACGCTGGCTCGGCTTGCCGCGTGGTTAAACGTCGAATCTGTATCGCCCATGCTGGCTTTCGCGAGCCACGCGCGGCAGCGGGGGCTGATCAGCACCCCCAGTTACGCGCAAGTTTCCGAGCCGTTGCGCAGGGATTCCATAGGCCGCTGGCGCCCATATGCGCACGCAGATGACGAGCTTTGGTCGAAGATCAATTCGCTCTTGGCGGATTACACGGTAGGCCAGAGCCGGTGATGTCGTTGATCAAGGCTCATCGGACCGTCGGTGCGGACGAATGGATGTGTGCCATCGTGGATCCTGAGCGCGGGCGGCACAGACGCTGGACAATTGATGCGTGAATCGGCGATGTCAATTGCTGCTCGTGTCCTTGCTGGGAGCGGAAGAACCGTGATTGGAGCCTGGTCTCCCTGCAACTGCACCGGAGTACAACACGGGAAAACGGATGACGTGGAAGCAAAAGTCCGGGAGGCTCCAGCCGTACCCGCAGGCAGGCCTCGAAATGCAAGTGAAACGCCTGGGCGAGGCGAGCATCGCGAAAGACGACAATGCCGACCATAGAGTCATCGCGGAACGCATGCTGGGACCATGCGAAACTCCTGCGTAATCAGGGTCGGTACGACGCGGCCTGTCGGCACCTATTCAGTGCATACGCATCTCCTGACGATGCGTCGGTGGCCTATGAAGTCGCGCTCTTCGCCAAACAGTCGCATAGGGCAGCGGATGCGCGTAACTATTTAGCCACGGTATTCGACAAGGGGATCTCAACTCCCCGGCTCCTGGCATTGATGGGTAGCCTCTGCCATGTCCTTGGCGACTTTGCGGGTGCGCGCGAAAGACTGCTTGCTGCTTGGCATGCCGGCGTGAATCTGGATGAATGGCAGGTACTTCCGGCGCTCGCGCACTTGCAGCGTTACTCGAACCGGAATCATCCGGATCGGGCGCTCCTGGAGGCGGCCTTGGCTGACCAGCGATGGACCGCGCGCACCCGCTCCGCCCTGGAATTTGCACGCGGGAAATTGTTCGATGACACCGGGGCCTATGGCGATGCCGTTACTGCCTGGGAGCACGCGCATCGTTGGTCGCTGCTGACGACTGGCTGGGACCATCGCCGGTGGATACAGCGAGTGGATCGGGCGCGACAGCCGATTGATAGTGGACTCGGTGAGCAGGTCAGGCCATGGGCTCCTGTGCTCGTCGTGGGCCTTCCACGGAGCGGGACAACCTTGTTGGCGGATCGACTGGCGTTCCATCCGGCGCTGCGCAATCGGGGAGAAATGCCCTTCCTGCTCCACGTCCACGACCTGCTTGCCGCGCAGCCCCGAACCCACGAGTTGCTCACCGCCGCCAGTGAGCTGTGGCACGCACACTTGCGTCAGGATGACCAACCCGGGGCAGCCGGTTACATCGACAACAACCCATTCAATCTGTTGGCTTTGGAAACAGCCTTTTCGCTGAATCCCAAGACGCGAGTGCTCTGGTGCCGACGTGATTCTGCAGACAATGCGCTCTCCCAGTGGAGCCAGTCCTTTGCCCATTCGGACTACGCCTATGCTCATCGGCTCGAGGACATCGCGAGAGTCCAAGCGGATGTCGACGAACTCCATGGAACGATGGTGAGGCGCTGGCCATCGCAAATTCTTACGATTGAGTATGAAGAGTTTGTGCTCTCGCCCGATAGCACGCTGGAACGTGCGTGGCGCTTCCTCGGACTTCAACCGCCTGGGCAGGCCGACGGCGATACACAGCGTAGGGTGGCCATCAGCAGTGCCAGTCTCTGGCAGGTGCGTCAACCCATCCACGCCAGTTCAGTGGGTCATTCCCAGCGCTACGTTGAATGGCTCCCTCAATTGGCGACCTGGCACGCTGGCTAGTTGCAGAGGGGCGCTGTCAGCTGGCGGTGCGGCGTGCAGGCGCAACGTCACCACGCAGCATGGCGATCATGAGGCGCCGATCCTCGTCGAGCCGTTCCGGCATGCGATCGCCAAACACCCGAAAATCATCGGCAAGTTGTTCCAGTTCGCGCAGCCATCCTTCCGCGTCGACGCGGAGCAATTCGTTGAGGTCGGTCGGCGACACATCCAGTCCACGCAAATCGAGGTCCCGGCTGGTCGGCAGCAGCCCAATGGGTGTCTCATTTGCTTCCGCTCGGTGGTCGCAACGGCGGACGATCCAGTCCAGTACACGGAGGTTCTCCGCATAGCCCGGCCACAGAAATCCGCCATCGTTGCTTTTGCGGAACCAGTTGACGTGAAATATTCGCGGCAAGTGCATGCCAGGCCTGTCGAAACTCAGCCAGTGGGCGAAGTAGTCGCCAAAGTGATAGCCACAAAAGGGTTTCATCGCCATGGGATCGCGGCGGAGAACACCGACCGTGCCTGTTGCGGCAGCGGTGGTTTCGGAGCCCATGGATGCCCCCATGAGGACCCCGTGAGCCCAGTCGCGTGCTTCCAAGACGAGTGGCGCTAGGTTCGCGCGACGCCCACCGAAAATGATCGCGCTGATTGGCACGCCGGCCGCATCCTCGGCATGTGGCGAAAGGCTGGGACAGTTGCGTGCGCTGACGGTGAACCGGGCATTGGGATGCGCGGCCGGTCCCCGTGCGGGATCGAATGCCTGTCCCCGCCAATCGAAGGCAGGTTCTCCCGCGTCCAAGCCCTCCCACCAGGGTTGCCCATCCGCTGTAAGTGCCACGTTGGTGAAGATGACGTCCCGGCGGAGCATGGCCAGCGCATTTGGATTGGTTCGGGAACCGGTGCCTGGTGCTACGCCGAAGAATCCTGCCTCCGGATTGATGGCCCAAAGCCGTCCATCCGGGCCGGGTCGCATCCAGCAAATGTCATCGCCCACGGTCCACACTTTCCAGCCTGCCTTCAGCATGGGTTCGGGTGGCACCAGCATGGCCAGATTGGTCTTTCCGCAAGCGCTGGGGAACGCCGCAGCGACGTAGTGCGTCCGTCCGCTTGGCTCCTGCACACCAACGATGAGCATGTGTTCTGCCAGCCAACCCTCGTTGCGAGCCTGCCATGATGCGATGCGCAGTGCGTGGCACTTCTTGCCAAGCAATGCGTTTCCACCATAGCCGGAGCCATAACTCTGGATGCTGAGCTCCTCGGGGAAATGCATGATGAAACGGCGTTCCGGGTCGAGTTCACCTGTGGAGTGCAGGCCTCGGATGAACGTCCCTTCCCGCTCGATGCGCCGAAGAGCTTGCGATCCCATGCGCGTCATGATCCGCATATTGGCGGCGACATAGGCGCTATCGGTGATCTCGACGCCACAGCGTGCGAGCGGAGATTCGATGGGGCCCATGCAATAGGGGATCACGTAAAGCGTTCTCCCCTGCATGCAGTTGGCGTACAGAGCATCCATCCGGCGGTGGGCCTCAGTCGGGTCCATCCAAAGATTGTTGGGCCCGGCGTCCTCGCGTTGGCTGGTGCAGATGTAGGTCAGGTGCTCGACGCGTGCCACATCCTCGGGGTGCGACCGGTGAAGATAACAATTCGGGTGCGAATGCCCTTTTAAAGGATGCAATTCCCCGGTTGCCAGCATCTTCGCCAGCAGCGCGTCATACTCGTCTTGTGAACCGTCACACCAATGGATGCGATCCGGACAGGTCAAGCCGGCCACTTGGTCAACCCATCGCGAGAGCGCAGCATGCGTGGTGGTCATGGAAGCACTATGGCGGTGAACATGCGCTTCACCTTAACCGCCCTGCTCAGAGGCATTCACGCCGCACTGCAACGGGCAGGCCCACTGAAAACGCTTTCAATCTGCCCTCGTCCGATCTTGATTCAGTCTGAAATGAGCGTCTCGATTACGTGTTCCACATAGGCGTCATAGTCAGCCTGGTTGAGGCGCGGCACCCCGAGATGGACGTTCATCTGCAGGAAGCCAACATAAGCGGCATAGGTGAGGCGAGCCCGGTGGCTGGCTGAGGCGCGGTCCATGCCCGCTTGCCGATAGGCTAGAGCAAGAAAGTCCATGCGACGCTGTGAGACTCGCGCCATCAACGCCTGGATCTTGGCATGATCGAGCGCGCGCAGGAGAGCCGCATAGACCCGGTGGGGTTGCACTTCATGGGCGATGCGACGGAACAGGATGCGCAGCCGTTGGCGAGGCTCGTGGGGCATCTCGGCATCGCTGGTCAATTCGGTTTCCACGTCCGATTCCCAGCGGCGGAGCGCAGCGTCGAGCAAGGCTTCCCGGCTGTCGAAATGCCAGTAGAAACTGCCCTTGGTCACCCCCAGCTTGCGCGCTAGGCCCTCGACGTTCAAGGCACTGACACCTCCGTCGGCGATCGCTTCGAGCGCCGCCCTTTGCCAGTCTTCCGCGCTGAGTCTGCGTCGCTGCGATGCAGCAGCGGTCATCACCATACTGTTCATTGCTACATCGTACGGCGAAAGCGCGTCCATGTCCATACGCGCCCGTATTGATCCGTACGCCTTGGACTCGCACACTGTGCGCCCGATCGCGCGATCATCGTGTCTGGGAAAGCATGGCTACGCTCGACGCAATTCCACCAGTCGTTCTGGAGCGGTTTGTTGCGCCCGATGGTCTCGAACTCGCGGTCGAGAGGCGGGGTGCGCCGGATGCGCCCGTACTGCTGTTTGCCCACGGTTTCGGACAGACGCGCCAGGCTTGGCGCGGCGCTGCAACGCTGCTGTCGCGCGAGGGTTGGCAGTGTGTGAGCTTTGATGCGCGGGGTCATGGGGATAGCGGTCGCGCCGTCGGTGGCGCGTACGAGTTCGAGCAGTTCACGGACGATCTGCGCGCACTGGCCGAAGCGCAGCGGTCGCGGCCGGTATTAATCGGTGCCTCGATGGGCGGCTTGCTGGGGATCGCCGTTGCCGGTGAACCACATCGGCCAGCCCCTTTTTCGGCATTGGCCCTGGTGGACATCACGCCGCGATGGGAGCCAGCTGGCGTCGCGCGCATTTTGACCTTCATGCGAATGTATCCAGAAGGATTCCAGAATTTTGCAGACGCCGCGAAAGCGGTCGCGAACTATCTGCCGCACCGAAGTGGCCGCAAGAACGAATCGGGACTGCGCGCGCTCCTTCATGAAGGTCCGGATCGTCGCTTGCGATGGCATTGGGATCCATCGCTGCTGGATGTGGTCGAGCGCGAGGGGCCCATGCGGCAGCGCGCGCTGCTTGAGGCGACGCGCCACATCCGAGTACCGACGATTCTCCTTTCCGGCACGGCAAGCGATGTCGTTTCCGAGCACACTGTCGAGGAGTTTCTCGCATTGCTGCCAGGTGCGGTGCACATTCGTGTCACAGGTGCCACGCATACACTCGTCGGTGACGCCAACGATGCCTTCGTCAGTGCGCTTGGAGGCTTTTTGCGTGGATTGTTCACCATGAAATCGGGAGCACTAGGGAAACTCTGATTTTGCCGTGTGGTCGAAGTGCTGTCCCCGCCGACAGAGTGTAGACGATGCCCGAGCAGCCGAGCCTTGCCACGCAAGCCGATGGTGGCTTCGAGGCGCACCGCAAGTCCAC
>JAKAEJ010000076.1 GCA_021818335.1 Pseudomonadota bacterium
CAGCTTGCCAAGTTCGACCAAAGCCGCGGGCGTGTTGAGGTCCTCATCGATCGCGGCAAGCAGTGGATTCAGAGGCCCCCCGGGTTGCCACGCCGCATCGCCATCGGGGATCAGGTGGACTGGGGTTGCACTCAGGTCGCGCAGCACGCCATACCATCCATCAAGCGTCGCGCGCGCCTGCTGGACGGCTGCCTCGGACCAGTCGAGGGGTTGCCGATAATGCGCCTTCAGGAGAACAAACCTCAGGACTTCCGCCGGATACTTCCGCAGGAGATCGCGCAGCAACAGCACGTTCCCGAGGGACTTCGACATCTTGCGGCCCTCGACGGTCAACAGACCGTTGTGCAACCAGAAACGTGCAAGCGGTCTCCCCCCATGGGCGCAAGCACTTTGCGCGTTTTCGTTCTCATGGTGCGGGAACTGCAGGTCGATACCACCCGCATGGATGTCGATGGTCTCACCCAAGTGCGCTTCGATCATCGCGGAGCATTCGATATGCCAACCCGGCCGCCCGCGGCCCCACGGACTGTCCCAGCCCGGCAGGCCGGATGACGAGGGCTTCCAGAGGACGAAGTCGGCCGGGTGGCGCTTGTAGGGGGCGATGTCGACACGAGCCCCCGCGAGCAATTCCTCAACGCTCCGACCCGAAAGCTGCCCATAGGCACTAAACCGTGTGACATCGAAGAGGACGTGTCCTTCGGCCGTATAGGCGCATCCCGAGTCCAGCAGCCGCTGGCACAACGCGATGATGGTGGCGATATGGCCGGTGGCGTGCGGTTCGATGTCGGGCGGCGCTACCCCGAGCGCGCCCACGTCCTCGTGGTACGCCCGGGCGTACCGACTGGCGATGACTTCGATCGACACGCCGGCCTGCTGGGCGACCGCGTTGATCTTGTCGTCCACGTCGGTGATGTTCCTTGCATAGACGACGAGCGGATACTGTCGCCGCAGCCTGCGAACCAGGAGGTCGAACACCACGGCGGGCCGCGCATTGCCGATGTGCGCGTAGTTGTATACCGTCGGACCGCACAGGTAGACCGTGACCCGCCCCGGATCCAGCGGCGTGAAGGCTTCCAGGCGGCCACCGAGACTGTTGTGCAACTGCAGGGGCATGGCACTCTGCGCGGGTCGGGGCCCGCGAGTCTATCAGTCGCCGCGGAGTCCAGGGCTGCGTTTAGGCTTGGATTCAGGCGCGTTTTGGTCCAATCGCGCCCATAGAAGCCATCCGAGTGGCTCCGGTTCGAATCGAGGTTGCCCCATGCGCAAGCGCGTTGCCCCCCTGATTGTTGTTGCCCTGATTTCCACGACCGCATTGGCCCAAGACGGGGGCTATTGGCGGGACGCGCCGCCTCCGCAGCAGGGAACCGTTCATTACGCCTGGGCCGACGTTCTGCGGGTCGACCCCGTCTACGCGGTCGTTCAGGAGCAATTCCCTCAGCAGCGCTGCTACCAGCAGCAGGTGGTGGAGCAGGGTGGGGGCAGTACCGCAGGCACACTGCTCGGCGCGATCGTCGGTGGCGCGCTCGGTCACCAGGTGGGTGATGGGCGCGGCAACACCGCCGCGACGATTGGTGGAGCCGTCATTGGCGGCATGGTCGGCAACAGCGCTGGCGATCGTCAGCGCGTGGTCGACCAGACGCGCTGCGAGCAGGTCGGCGACCGCGTCTATGAACATCGCCGAATCGAAGGCTATAACGTCGAATACCGTTATCACGGCGACGTCTACGTATCCCGGCTGAATTACGACCCGGGTGATCGCCTGCGCATCCGCATTTCGATCAGTCCGGCCGACTGAGCGTCGGCGCGCCGCGAGGCGGCGGCGGGACGATAGCCGACGATCCCGCGGGGCATATGTTGCGAGACAGCACGCCCGCGTGCCAAGATGCCGTCCATGGCTCCCCGGACCCACCACCCTGACGTCTTCACCAGCGCCCGCATGGCTGCCGGTATGACGTCGCGTGCGCGCCGACCGGATCGCGTGCTTTGTCGGGCCGGTTAGCGCATCAGCGCAGGTGAGTTCCCCCTTCCGAGCCCGGCCATCAAGCCGGGCTTTTTCATTTCCGGCGTCTCCCGGGCAACGGGTCGTCCACCATTTACCGCTTCACCCGCACCAAGAGGCTCCGAATGCAGCGCCGACATTTCCTCAGCACCCAGGACTATTCCCGCGCCGAGCTGGACGAACTGCTGGTTCAGGCCGAGGCTTTCAAGCGCCAACGCCTCGGACATGAATTGCGCGGCAAATCGATCGCGCTGCTGTTCTTCAACAACTCGATGCGCACCCGGACCAGCTTCGAGCTTGGTGCCCAGCAGTTGGGTGGGCATGCAGTGGTCCTCAGCCCTGGCCGGGATGCCTGGCCGATCGAATTTGAAGTGGGCGGCGTCATGGACGGGGAGGCCGAGGAACATATTGCCGAAGTTGCGCGTGTCCTCAGTCGATACGTGGATCTGATCGGCGTCCGCGCATTTCCGCGGTTCCATGATTGGACGGTCGATCGCGAGGATCGGGTATTGCAAGGCTTTGCGCGGTACGCGACCGTTCCAGTCATCAACCTGGAGACCATCCTCCATCCATGCCAGGAGTTGGCGCACGCAATGGCCATGCGGGAACGCATTGGCGATCTGCAGGGAAAGAAGTATGTTCTGACGTGGACCTACCACCCGAGGCCGCTAAACACGGCCGTGGCGAATTCCGCGCTGCTCATTGCCACGCGCATGGGCATGGACGTAACGCTTCTCTGTCCGACGCCCGACTACGTCCTTGACGAGCGTTTCATGCTCGCTGCGCAAAACAATGCCAGGGAGAATGGGGGTGCGCTCAGGATCAGTCACGACATCGAAGCAGCGTATCGTGGCGCCCACGTGGTTTATGCGAAGAGCTGGGGTGCACTGCCCTATTTCGGGCGATGGGAGCAGGAAAAGTCGATTCGGGACGCCCACAAGCACTTCATTGTCGATGAAGCCAAGATGGCGCTCACTGACGGGGGACTGTTCAGTCATTGCCTGCCATTGCGGCGGAACGTCAAGGCGACCGACGGGGTCATGGATGCGCCCTACTGCTTCGCCATCGACGAGGCCGAGAACCGGCTGCATGTGCAAAAGGCCATCATGAGTTCATTGGTGGCACAGCCTGCCGGCTGACGCGCGCCATCGAGTCGCCATCGACTGACCCTTTCTCCGCTCTTCCGCAAAGGATCTCCAACCCATGAACAACGCTATCGTCCTTGCATTTTCCGGCGGCCTTGATACGAGCTTCTGCGTGCCCTGGCTCCGGGAGCGCGGATACGAGGTCCACACCGTGTTCGCGGATACGGGGGGTGTCGATGCGGATGAGCGCTCAGCCATTGAAGCGCGAGCGCATGAGTTGGGCGTGAGCAGCCACGTGACGATCGATGGTGGGCCGGCCATCTGGAATGGCTTCGTCAAACCCTTCGTGTGGTCTGGTACCGGCTATCAGGAGCAGTATCCCCTGCTGGTCTCGGACCGCTACCTGATCGTTGCGGCCTGCATCGATCGCGCAGCGCAACTCGGCGCGCGCGCCATCGCCCATGGCTGCACGGGAATGGGCAATGACCAGGTTCGCTTCGATTTGACCATCAAGGCCCTGTCGGACCTTGCGATCGTGGCGCCGATTCGCGAAATCCAGAAGGAGCACGCCCAAACCCGCGCCTGGGAACAGGCCTATTTGGAAGAGCGCGGGTTCGCGGTGCGCGCCAAGCAGAAGCAATACACGATCAACGAGAACCTGCTGGGCGTCACCATGTCCGGCGCTGAAATCGATCGATGGGAAGCCCCGGGCAGCGAGGCGCGGGGCTGGTGTGCACCGCGCGCGCAGTGGCCGTCGCAGGCGATGCGTGTGGCGCTGCGGTTCGCCGATGGCGAAGCGGTGGCACTGGATGGCGAGACATTGCCAGGTCATGCGCTGCTGGCGCGACTGAATCGACTGTTTGCGGCGTACGGCGTCGGGCGGGGTCTTTATACGGGCGATACCACCATTGGGCTCAAGGGACGCATCGTCTTTGAAGCACCCGGCCTTGCGGCCCTGCTGGTCGCACACCGTGCGCTTGAAGAAGCGGTATTGACCAAGGCGCAGAATCGCTTCAAGCCGCTGGTTGCCAAGCAATGGGTTGAACTCGTTTATGAAGGCTTTTTCCATGATCCGCTGAAAGCCGACATCGAGGCGTTCCTGGCCCACAGCCAGCGTTGCGTCAATGGCGAGGTCGTTCTTGAAACCCACGGTGGAAGCGTGCAGGCGGTGGCGGTGCACTCGCCGCATCTGCTCAACGCCAAGGGCGCCACCTACGCGCAGTCGGCGGATTGGGGCGTTGCCGAGGCGGAGGGATTCATTCGGCTCTACGGCATGAGCAGCACGCTATGGGCGGAGGTGAACCGTGGCTAGCACCGGAGCGGTGGCGCGCGCGCATCCATCGTTGGCGCTGCGTGGCTCACTGCGGCAAGTCAATCATCCTGCCACCCCGCTGATTGCCGGGGTGGAGTCTGCCGAGTCGACGTGATGCTGGAGGATCTTCTTCGCCACCTCGTGGCCTTGGTTGCCTTCGATACCCGCAATCCGCCACGGGCCATCGATCCCGATGGTATTTTCACGTATTTGCTAAACACGCTGGTCGGCTTTGACTGCACACTCGCAGACCATGGCGCTGGCAGTGTCAGCCTGCTGGCGGTGCGGGGAAGGCCGCGGCTGCTGTTCAATGTCCATCTGGATACGGTCCCCGATTCCCCGCAATGGACTTCGGATCCCCTGAAACTGGTAGTCGGAGAGGAGCGTGCGGTCGGACTCGGGGCCTGCGACATCAAGGGTGCTGCTGCGGCGCTGTTGGTAGCCGCCCAGCGGACCAATGGCGACTGCGCACTCCTCTTTACCAGTGACGAGGAGTCGAATGACGCACGCGGTGTCCCTGCGTTTCTCCGGGCCAACCCGGCCGGTCGATCGATGTTCCAGGCCGTGATCGTTGCAGAACCAACGCGCTGCGAAGCCGTGTTGGCCCATCGCGGCATCAGTTCACTTCTGTTGCGTTTCGGCGGCTCGGCGGGACATGCGTCGGCACCTCAGGTTGCATCCAGCAGCGCGGTTCACCAGGCCCTGCGCTGGGGTGCGCGCGCGCTGGACTGGGTCGACGCACGGGCGCATGAGCGTTTCGCCGGTCTGACCGGCCTGCGCTTCAACGTTGGCCGTATCGAGGGTGGTATCAAGGGCAATGTCATCGCGCCAGCCTGCGAGGTCCGGTGCGGTTTCCGGGCGCTTCCTTCGATGGACAGCGACGCGGTGCTTGCCGTGTTGCGGACATTGGCGCAACCCGTGCCGGAGCATTTCGAGGAGACCTTTCGGGGTCCGCCATTGCCCTCGGGCGGCGTCGCGGAAGCGGAGGCACGCCGATTGGCTGCCCGGGATCTGGCGGACGGCTTGGGCTTGCCCGTCGGCAATGCCGTGGACTTCTGGACCGAAGCGGCACTCTTTTCCGCAGCGGGATACACCAGCTTCGTTTTTGGCCCTGGCGATATTGCGCAGGCCCATGCTGCCGACGAGTGGGTTGCGCTCGATCAGCTTCGTCGGTATGCGGATCTCGTGTTTCGCGTGATCGATGGGGGGCACGCGTGATCGACGCCCACAAGAATCTTCGCCAGACGATCGTCAGGCTGCTGTCCAGCATGGCCAGTGCGCGTGAGATCCAGCAGTATCTCAAGCGGTTCTCCGAGCTTGACGCCAAGCGGTTCGCCGTCGTGAAGGTGGGGGGGGCCATCCTTCGCGACGAGCTTCCCGAGCTGGCTTCCTCGCTCGGGTTCTTGCAGCAAGTTGGGCTGACCCCCATCGTGATCCACGGTGCAGGTCCGCAACTGGACGAACAGCTCGCCGAGGCCGGCATCGAAAAGCAGACGGTGGATGGGCTTCGCGTCACCAGCCCGCGTGCCCTCGGTATCGTGCGACGGGTGTTCCAGCAGCAGAACCTCCGGCTTGTCGAAGCGCTGCAGGCCATGGATACGCGCGCAACATCCGTTCTCTCCGGCGTGTTCGGTGCGACATACCTGGATCGCGCCACATGGGGCATGGTGGGCCGGGTTGAACGCGTGGACCTTTCGCCAATCGAGGCCAGCCTGCGCGCCCAGTCCATTCCCGTGGTTGCCAGCCTGGGCGAAACGGAGGAAGGGCAGATCCTCAACGTCAACGCGGATATTGCCGCGAGCGAGCTCGTTCGCGCGTTGCAGCCCTACAAGATCATTTTCCTCACGGGCACCGGCGGACTCCTGGATGGCGAAGGACAGATCATCGATTCGATCAATCTGTCCACGGACTATCGTCGATTGATGGACCAGCCTTGGGTCAGTGGCGGGATGCGGTTGAAGATCCAGCAGATCGCAGACCTCCTGGAAGTGCTCCCGCTGACGTCTTCCGTGTCCATCACCCGCCCTGCGGAACTGGCCAAGGAGCTGTTTACTCACAAGGGATCCGGCACGCTCGTGCGTCGTGGCGAGAAGGTCCATGTTTATGAGCGATGGAGCGACGTCGACACGCATCGCTTGCGTGCCCTGATCGAGTCGAGCTTTGGCCGGTCGCTGGTCCCGGACTATTTTGAGCGGACGCATCCCTGCCGCCTGTACGTCAGCGAGAATTACCGGGCGGCCATGATCCTGACCCGGGAAGAGGGTGGCCTGACCTATCTCGACAAGTTTGCGGTATTGGACGAGGCCCAGGGCGAAGGGCTCGGTCGAGCCGTCTGGCAGGTCATGCGCGCTGAAAATCCCCGATTGTTCTGGCGGTCGCGGCATGGCAATGCCATCAATCCGTTTTACGATGCGGAGGCCGACGGCAGCTGGAAGCAGGCGCGCTGGAAGGTCTATTGGTACGGCATCGACGAGATGGCCACGGTGGAGCGCTGTGTCGATCACTGCGCGCGTCGACCGGCGACGCTGGTGGACTGACGCCATGGGACCGCAGGCCATCGATCCATGGATGAGGGTGCCCGAGTTGGCGGGCAACCATGTTCGGCTCCAGGCGTTGGAGCGTGCGCATGGGCCAGGCCTTGCCGCAGCGGTATCGGATGGCGCGCTGTGGCTTCCCTTTTACAGTAGCGTACCGGAGCCGGAATCCGTGGACGCCTACGTTGACGCGGCGCTCGCCGACCAGCGTTCGGGAAGGGCGCTTCCTTTCGTCGTGCGCGATTCGAGCGGCATCATCGTGGGCAGCACCCGCTTCTACGAGTTGGCGCGCCACGTGCCGCGGCTCGCGATCGGCTACACGTGGTATGCAGCGCGCGTCCAGCGTACCGCGCTCAATACCGAGGCCAAGCTGCTGCTCCTTCGCCACGCATTCGAGACGCTCGGCTGCATTGCGGTCGAACTGCGCACCAGCTGGTTCAATGCTGCGTCGCGCGCCGCGATTGCCCGACTGGGGGCTCGGCAGGATGGTGTGCTGCGTGCGCACATGCGCCACCGGGACGGCAGCGTTCGCGACACCGTCGTGTTCTCGATTCGCGATCATGAATGGCCTGCCGTCCAAAGCCATTTGCGCGAAAAACTGTCGCGGGGACGTGACCATGGGCTCAAGCATGAAAAAGACGACTAGCCGCCGCGTTGGCCTCATCGGCGCAAGAGGCCATACTGGCGCGGAGCTGATCCGCCTCGTGGCGGATCATCCGCGACTTGACCTGCTGTACGTGTCCTCGCGCGAACTGGCTGGCCAGTTTGTCGCTGACCAGGTCCCGGGTTTCGCCGAGGGGTTGCGTTACGAAGACCTCGATCCAGCAACCGCAGCAGCGCGCGGCGCCGATGCTGTGTTCCTGGCATTGCCGAATGGTCATGCTGCGCGGTGGGTCGCTGCAATCGACGCGTGCGCACCGAGGAGCATCATCGTCGACCTGAGCGCGGACCATCGCTTCAATGATGCCTGGCATTACGGTCTCCCTGAGCTGACGCGCATCCACGGCGCAGGTCAGACGCGCATCGCGAATCCGGGTTGTTATGCGACGGCGATGCAGCTCATTTTGGCGCCATGGCGCGATCGCCTCGATGGCCTTCCGGTGTGTTTTGGCGTCTCCGGGTATTCCGGAGCCGGCACTACGCCGTCGGATCGCAACAATCCCGAGTTGCTGCGTGACAACCTGATGCCTTATCAGCTCGCGGGGCACATGCATGAGCGCGAGGTCAGCCACCGGCTCCGCCACGCCGTGGCCTTTCTTCCCCATGTCGCGTCCCATTTCCGCGGCATCACGCTCACGGCCCATCTGCCACTGCGGGATCGGTTCCCGGACAGCGCCTCGATAGCCGCCGAGTACCGGAGTGCCTACGCCGGCGAGCCACTCGTCAAGGTGCTTGATGATGCGCCGTGGGTCAGCCACATTGCCGGTCGCCACCACGTCGAGATCGGCGGTTGCACACTCGGTGGCGACGGTCGGCGCGCGGTGGTCGTGGCGACGCTGGACAACTTGCTGAAGGGCGCTGCCACCCAGGCCATCCAGAACCTCAACCTGGCCCTGGGCCATCCCGAACTCGAGGGCATTCCGCATGGCTGAGCCACTTTGGCATAAAAACGGCGTGCAACTGGACGCCCGGATCATGCGCTTCACCGCGGGCGATGACGTCTGGCTGGATCGTGCCTTCTTTTTGCACGACATCGCGGCGAGCAAGGCGCACGTTGAGGGACTCGCGGCC
>JAKAEJ010000012.1 GCA_021818335.1 Pseudomonadota bacterium
CCTGTTGCGCGCGTTCTTTGCCTTCATCCAGCAGTCAAATGCGCAAGGCCTCCTGCTTGCCTATCATGATCGAAGCGACGGAGGCCTGATCGTCACGTTGCTGGAAATGGCCTTCGCAGGGCACTGTGGCTTTGTCCTGCAACTGGACGGATGGGGCGAGGCAACGCTGCGGGCTCTGTTCAACGAAGAACTTGGCGCGGTGCTTCAGGTCCGCCAAGTCGACGCCGAGCGGTTCCGTGCTCTGGCCGCGAGCCACGGCCTTGACGGGCTTCTGCACCGGATTGGACAGCCACGGGAGAAGCTGGGCATCAAGCTGTTCCTGGCCGGAGAGACCCTGGCACGCGGCAACTGGACCCAATGGCTTACCGCGTGGCAGGAAACAAGCCACGCGATGCAGCGGCTCCGGGACAACCCGGCGAACGCAGATGCGGAACGCGCGTGGCGAACCGACGATGCAGACCCCGGCATCCGCCCACGAACCACCTATGAGCCATCCGAAGACATCGCCGTACCTTATATCGCGAGCGGCGTACGGCCGCGCGTGGCCATCCTGCGCGAGCAGGGGGTCAATGGCCAAGTCGAAATGGCGGCCGCGTTCAGCCGCGCAGGATTCGAGGCGGTGGACGTCCACATGAGTGATCTCCAGACTCGACGCCGCTCACTGGATCAGTTCACCGGATTTGTCGCCTGCGGCGGCTTTTCGTACGGCGACGTGCTTGGCGCAGGCCGCGGTTGGGCTGCCGCAATCCGGTACAACGACCGGTTACGGGACCAGTTCCAGGCATTCCTCGCAGCGCCCGCACACTTCGCGCTGGGCGTGTGCAATGGCTGCCAGATGCTTGCGGAGCTTCGTGACCTGATTCCGGGCGCCGAAGGCTGGCCACGCTTCAGGCGCAATACGTCCGAGCAGTATGAAGCCCGGCTCGTCACGGTGGAGGTCCTCGATTCGCCATCGGTGTTTCTGCGCGGAATGGCCGGTTCGCGCATTCCGGTCGTGGTGGCGCATGGCGAAGGCCGGGCCGAATGGCCCGAAGGGGGAAAACCCCGCGGCGCCTGCCTTCGCTACGTCGACAATCGCGGCAAGGCGACGGACGCCTATCCACTCAATCCCAATGGCTCACCGGGTGGACTGACCGGCTTTCAGGCCGCGGATGGACGTGTGCTCGCGCTCATGCCCCACCCGGAGCGCGTTTTCAGGACGGTGCAGATGAGCTGGCACCCCGAGACCTGGGGCGAGGATTCACCCTGGATGAGGATCTTCCGCAACGCGCGCGCGTGGGTTAGCTGAGGGCATCTCGGGATTTGCATTGCTGAATGCGGGACAACTGCGCCGACCCAACGACACGCTCATCCGTCGCCTGGCGCGTCAACGGTTCAGGGCCTGGCCCGTTATCTCGTCGACACCGGCAATTGGCCCGGTTGGACTGGAGGTTACGAACATGCTTGCTTTGCGCCGCAATACCCTGCTCTTACTGGTGGGCCTGGTCGCCGCGACCGCCACGCTCCCGGTCCTCGCCCGGGGCGCGGTTCACGACCCCCGATTCGACCATCGGCATCCACGCCGCGATCACGTCCTGGATCGCACCCAGATGCAGAATCGGCGGATCACCCGACAAGTCCATCAGGGCGAGTTGACCCACGCGCAGGCACACAGGCTGCGGCGCAACGACGCCCGGATCGCGCGCCGGGAGCAGATGCTGGCCCGCCACAATGGCGGCTACATCACGAAAAAGCAGGAGGCGCACCTCAACCGCCGCCTCAACGCGAACAGCAAGCGCATCGGCAACTAGCGCGCACCCCTTCGCGGCAACGCCGCGAATTCCGGTAGAAACGACGGCCGACTGCATTGGCAAGTCGGCCGGTCCACCTCCGTCCGGAGCAGGGACGCCGCGAGCCAGTGGCGCACGTATGAAGTGCGCGGCTAATCAGCCAGCCATGGCACGGCGGCCGGCCATTTGTCGCGCGTGACCGCTACTGGCTACTCCGCGCTCTTGGCACCCCACACCTCGCAACGAGCAGCGGGCGTGCAAACCCAGTCACAGTTCCAGCAGCTTCGCAGAGCTTCAGCCGCAGAACGTGATTGCCGTCAGGGCGCGCTAGAACTGGGAAGAGTCGAATGTGGACCTCATCGGCAACAACCAGTTGACCGGAGGCCGGCCATGGACTTGCTCCGACGCAGGTGTTCAGCGCTTATAGACCACTACCTTGCCGCGATGCTCGCCACATTCCTTGGACTGGGCGTGCCCGCACTGTTGACCCGTTTCGTGGACAAGCACCTTGCGCTGGTACTCGGTGGGCTCACCGTCGCGGTGATGGTTTCGGTCACACTGATCGCCCAGTTGCGCTGGCGGAGGATCACCAGCGTCTGGGCGTGCGATGAGGCCGATCGCCATCACGCGGTCGTAATCGACGCCCCAATCCACTTGCGACAGACGGATCAGCGGGGGTCGCGTCGAGAACAAGCAGCGGCGTGAGTCAATTACTCGCCCCGCCGATCGCCGCCGGACAGAGGGAAGGCTTGGCTTCGTCAGCCAAGCCCTGCGCCAGCTCACTCACAGTTTGGTGCCGGAAATAGGATTCGAACCTACGACCTACGCATTACGAATGCGCCGCTCTACCAACTGAGCTATTCCGGCATCGAAGGGGCGCCATTGTACGCAGCACATGACAGCGCCGACAACACTCGCACGGCGGGCCGACGCCTCTCCCGGCAGCCGGCACGGCGATCCTGCAGGCAAAGCCATCCCCGACCGCATGAGCGCGGCGCAAGCCACGGCCCTGGTGCGCCGCCATCAGGTGCGCAATTCCCTCGGCAGGGCAAACGTGATGCTTTCCGTGGTGCCTGCCAATTCATGGACCGCCTCGGCGCCCGCCGCGCGCAAATGTTCAATCACGTCTCGCACCAGTTGCTCGGGTGCGGATGCCCCCGCAGTCAGGCCGACCCGCAGCTTCCCCTCAAGCCAGACCGGATCAATTGATTCCGGGCCATCGATGAGAAAGGCGGGAACGCCATGCTTTTCAGCAAGCTCCCGGAGGCGATTGGAGTTGGAACTGCTGCGCGAGCCCACGACCAGCATCAGGTCGACCCGACTGGCGAGTTCGCGCACGGCATCCTGGCGGTTCTGCGTCGCATAACAGATATCGTCCTTGCGGGGCCCGTCGATGGCAGGGTAGCGAGCCCGCAGCGCGGCGACGATAGCGCGGGTATCGTCAACCGAAAGGGTGGTCTGCGTGACGTACGCCACGTTCTCCGGCTGCGAAAGCAGAAGCCGTTCGACGTCGGCGCAGGACTCCACCAGGTGGATGCGCCCTGCATAGCCTGCCTCCCACTGCCCCATGGTGCCTTCAACCTCCGGATGGCCCGCATGCCCAACGAGCACGACGTCTTTGCCAAGGCGGCCGAGCCGGGCCACTTCCATATGCACTTTGGTGACCAACGGACACGTCGCATCGAATACCCGCAGGCCGCGCATTTCTGCCTGATGCCGAACCCCCTGGGGAACGCCATGCGCGCTGAAAATCAGCACCGCCCCGTCAGGTACTTCATCAAGGTTCTCCACGAATACCGCGCCCCTCGCTCGCAGGCCGTCGACAACGAACCGGTTGTGCACCACCTCGTGGCGCACGTAGATCGGCGCGCCGTAGGACTCCAGCGCCCGCTCGACGATGGCAATGGCGCGATCAACGCCAGCACAGAAGCCGCGGGGATTGGCAAGGATCACTTCCACGACGAGAGACTCCGGTGGTTTGCCCGCATCATCATGACTTGTCGTGCCGGTCGCCCCAGATGGCGAACCCAACCAGCAGCACCGCACCAACCGTGATGGCCGAATCGGCCGCATTGAATGCGGGGTAATACCAATCATTGCGCCAATGCACGAGGATGAAGTCGACCACATGGCCCAGGCGAAGCCTGTCGACTAGATTGCCGAGTGCACCGCCGATGATCAGTGCAAAGGGCAACGCCGTGCGCCAGGCACCCCGCGGTACCCGCGCCAGCGCCGCTGCCAGTGCCAGGCTGATCCCGACGGCAAGCAGCCCGAATAGCCATCGCTGCCATCCGCCTGCTCCGGCCAGAAAGCTGAATGCGGCCCCTGTGTTGTAGGCCAGCGTCAGGTCCAGCAAGTGCGGAACCAACGTCAATCGCTGGCCTGGCAGGACGTGTGCCACGACCAGCGCCTTGGTGACCTGATCCAGCACAATCACGGCCGCGGAGAGCAGCAGCCACGGGAGGGCGTTCGGCGGGGTCGATCGCATCGCTCGCACGTTCAGAACCACTGCCGGTTCTCGCCCGGCCCCTCGATGTTCGACACGCAGCGACCACACAGTTCCGGATGCTCGGCATTCGAACCGACCTCGGCCCGGTGATGCCAGCAGCGAACGCACTTGCCCGATTGGCTCGCGTGGACGCGCACCCACACCGGGCCTTCCGCAAGGACCAGCGGCTCCCCCGCGTCGGCCGGACGATCCACTTCGTCGCCCAGTCTGCACTCCGAAGTAATCATGAAGAAGCGCAGTTCCTCCGCCACGTCTGCGTAACGCCGGCGCAGCGCCGCCGACGCATACAGCTCGACCTCGACATCCAGCGCGGCTCCCACCTCTCCCTGCTTCCTGAGCGCCTCTATTTCCATGGCCACGCGCGCGCGAATCGCCAGCAGGTCCTGCCAGTAGGCCGCGTCGAGCGCAACGATGCCGGCGCCCTCGAGGCCCTCGTACCAGGTTTCGAACAGGACGCTGTCGCCACGCGGTCCCGGCAGGTGCTGCCATATTTCCTCGGCGGTGAACGCCAGCACCGGAGCCAGCCAGCGCACCAGTGCCTCGAGGATCCGGTACATCGCACTCTGCGCGCTGCGCCTGCCGCGGCTATCGCGTGGCATCGTGTAGAGTCGATCCTTGGTGATGTCCAGATACAGCGCGCCCATCTCGTTCGTGCAGAAGTTCTGCACGCGTTGGACCACCTCGGCGAAGTCGTAGCGGTCGTAGGCCGCGGCAACCTGTGCCTGGACCCACGCAGCCTGCGCGATCGCCCACTGGTCCAGCAGCAAGCCATCCGACGCAGGGAGCAGGTGTGCCTGCGGATCAAAGCCGTCAAGGTTCGCCAGGAAGAACCGCGCCGTGTTCCGCAGCCGCCTGTAGGTATCGCTCACGCGCTGCAGGATCTGCTCGGAGAGCGCCATTTCATTGCTGTAGTCGGCCGATGCGATCCAGAGACGCAGGATGTCGGCACCGAGTCGCTTCATCACGTCCTGGGGCTCGATGCCGTTGCCCAACGACTTGGACATCTTGCGGCCCTGCTCATCCACCGTAAAACCATGGGTGAGCACCTGGCGATAGGGAGCATGGCCCGTCATGGCGACGCGCGTCAGCAGCGAAGACTGGAACCAGCCACGATGCTGGTCCGAGCCCTCCAGGTACATGACGCGCCAATCGGCATGGCCATCCTGCCTTAATTCGGGGCGGGCATCGACCACGCAGGCATGCGTCACGCCCGAATCGAACCAGACATCCAGGACGTCGCCCACTTTCTCGTAGCGCGCTGATTCCTCGCCAAGCAGTTCATGGGGATCCAGTGCGTACCAGGCATCGACCCCGCCCTTCTCGACCCGTTGCGCGACCTGCTCCAGCAATTCCACGCTTCGGGGATGCGGCATCCCCGTGGCCTTGTCCACGAAAAGCGCGATCGGTACACCCCACGTGCGCTGGCGCGAAATGCACCAGTCAGGACGTCCCTCCACCATGGCCGCAATCCGGGCTTCGCCCCAGCCGGGAAACCATTCGACCTCGTCGGCAATGGCGGCCAATGCATCGCGGCGCAAGCCCGCGATGTCCATCCCGATGAACCACTGCGGCGTCGCGCGGAAGATCACGGGAGTCTTGTGGCGCCAGCAGTGCGGATAGCTGTGGCGGAGCTGCGCATGCGCCAACAGCACGCCCCGCGCGCGCAGCGCCTCGACGATATGGGCATTGGCCTTCCACACGTGCTCGCGCGCAAACAGCGGTGTGTCCGGAAGGAAAAGGCCTCTTCCATCAACCGGGTTCTCCACGGCAAGGCCGTAGAACTGGCCCACCGCAAAATCTTCCTGCCCATGGCCGGGAGCCGTATGGACCGCTCCGGTGCCATCTTCGGCCGATACGTGTCCGCCCAGGATCAATGGCACTTCGCGGTCGATCAACGGATGCCGGAGCAGGGTCAGCGCCTCGCCGGGCTGCCCCGTCAAGGCCGCACCCTTCACGGTCATCCCTCGCTTCGCATAGGCGGGCGAGCCATGAACGTCGAAAAGCTCTGGCAAACCGTAGCGACTACCCACCATCCGGAACAACGGTTCCGCAACGACCAGCAATACGCGGCGCCCCTCTCGCGGCGGGCCCTCGAACAGCATGTAATCAATGTCCGGATGGATTGCCACCGCCTGGTTGGCTGGCAATGTCCATGGCGTGGTCGTCCAGATCGGCATGGCAACGATCGCACCATCGGACTGCACGCCGAATCGCGCCGCCAGCGCCCGCGCATCGGACGCGTCGAAGGCCACATCGATGGCCGGTGAATCCTTGTCCTGGTACTCGATCTCCGCTTCAGCCAATGCCGAGCCGCAATCGAAGCACCAATGCACGGGCTTGAAGCCGCGGGTGATGTGGCCCCGCGCGTAGATGCGCGCGAGGGCGCGCAGCATGTCCGCCTCGTACGTGAAATCCATCGTCCGGTAGGGGTGCTCCCAGTCGCCCAGCACGCCGAGTCGCTTGAAATCCGTCCGCTGCAGGTCGATTTGCTGCGCCGCATACTCGCGGCAACGGGCACGGAACGCGGCCGCATCAAGCTTTTCACCCGCCTTCCCGAACTTCTTCTCCACGGCGATCTCGATGGGCAGCCCATGGCAATCCCATCCCGGTACGTAAGGTGCCCGGTACCCCGCCATCAACCGGGAGCGCACCACGACGTCCTTCAGGATCTTGTTGACCGCATGACCAAGATGGATGGCGCCGTTGGCGTAGGGCGGGCCATCATGAAGAATGAATGTCCGGGTCCGCGAGGCGGTGCACGCCTGGATCTGTTCGTAGCGCGAGGAGCGCTCCCAGTCCGCCAGCCAGCCGGGCTCGCGCTTCGGAAGGTCGCCCCGCATCGGAAAAGTCGTCTGTGGCAATTGCAAGGTTTGCTTGTAGTCCGTGCTCACGATCAGGGCTCAGGCAGGTAGGGTGTGGAGGGAAGCCAGTATGGCGCGGGCGGCGTCAGCGTCGGCGTGCATTTGCCGGGTAAGGTCGTCGAGGCTTGCAAAAGTCTCCTCGTCACGCAGCTTCGCCACGAACTCGACGCGCAGGTGCCGACCGTAAAGGTCGCCCTCGAAATCGAACACGTGCGGTTCCAGCAACATCTCGCGGCCGCCGACGGTGGGGCGAAGGCCAAGGCTGGCGACCCCCGGCAGGGGATGCGCAACCGCACCATGGATGCGCACGGCGAAAATCCCTCGAAGCGGGCTGACGCGCCGGCCGAGCCGGATATTGGCCGTCGGGAATCCCAGACGTCGACCCAACTGCTGGCCGCGGACGACGCGTCCTTCCATCGAAAAGGGCCGGCCCAGCCGTTGTGCGGCAGTGGCGAAATCACCCGCTGCCAAGGCGGTGCGAATCGAGCTGCTCGAGATCCGCTCCCCGCCGTGGGCCTGGGTTTCCAGCGCGTGGGCTTCGAAGTCCAGCTCGCACCCAAGCGCCTGCAAGAGACCAAGGTCGCCGCCACGCGCATGGCCGAATCGGAAATCGCCGCCGACCCACACTTCGCGCGCTCCACAGCGCGCCGCGATCACCCGGCGTACGAACTCGCCTGCGGGCATGCCGGCCAAGCTGCGGTTGAAGCGCAGCAGCAAGAGGACGGCCATGCCCATCGCCGCGACCCCCTCGATCTTCTCGCGCACCGATCCAAGTCGTGGCAGGGGCTCGGTGGCAAAGAAGCTGCGCGGCAACGGCTCGAAGCTGACCACCATGGGGGTCAGCCCCGTGATCGCCGCGCGCGCTGCAACCCGTGTCAAAAGCGATTGATGACCCAAGTGCAGCCCGTCGAGCGCACCCACGGCCACCACGCTGCCGCGAGGCGCCAGGCAGGGCCCCGCAAGATCTCGTGCCAATACCAGCATCGCGCGAGTATGGTGCAGTGCCACAGCGCGGCTCAAGCCTCCCGCAACTCGCGCAGGCGGAAACCCAGCGCGAACAGCGTGGCGAGGTAGGTGGCGCCGCCTGCTGTCAGCAGGATCAGCAGCCGCCACATGCGCAACCAGGACGACGCCGTCGTCCAGTGGGGCCACCATTCGCGCCCGAGGACCAGCACGATCCCCATCAGGGCGCAGGCAGCCATGGTCCGACCCAGGTGCCACGGCCAGCCTGGCTGCGCACGGTAGACGCCCTGCCGACGAAGCGCGAGCCAAAGTTGCGCGAGATTCAGATAACCGGCCAGGGCACTGGCCGCACCCAGCGCCATGTGCAACCCCGGCACGCGGGCAAGGCCATCGATGAGGCCGTTGCCGAGATCGGCCCTCGTGTGCCACCAGGCGAACAGAGCCAGCACGAACACCACGTTGAGCCCCATGTTCACCACCATTGCCACCACGGCTGCACGCACCGGGGTGCGCGTGTCCTGGCGTGCATAGAAAGCCGGCGCCAGCACCTTGACCAGCGCGAACGCCGGCAATCCGCAGCTAAGGGTCGTCAGCGACAGCGTCGCCATGTCCGTGTCAAACGCGTTGTAGTGGCCATGCTGGAACAGCGTGGCGATCATCGGCTTGGCCAGCAAAACCAGCGCCAACGCCGCAGGCAGCGCGATCAGCAATGCCGTGCGCAATCCCCAGTCCAGGGCGCGCTGGAAGCCGGCGGCGTCCGTACCCTGGTGGTGGCGTGCCAGCGCCGGCAGGATGACCGTGCCGAGGGCGACGCCGAAAACGCCGAGTGGAAACTCCATCAGTCGATCGGACAGCGCCAGCCAGGTCTGCGAGCCCACGAAGAGGAACGAGGCGATCACCGTATCCAGCAACAGGTTGATCTGGGCGACCGACGATCCGAACAGCGTGGGGCCCATCAGCCGCATGATCTTGCGGACGTCGCCATGGGCGGCGCCCCAGCGCGGCCACGACAGGACGCCCAAACGCGCCAGTGCCGGCAACTGGATGGCCAACTGGAGCATGCCGGCAACCAGGATGGCCCAGGCCAGTGCGCTGATGGGTATGGCCAGATGCGGCGCCAACCAGAGTGCGCCGGCGATCATGCACAGATTGAGGATCACCGGCGTGAACGCAGCCAGGGCGAACCGGTGATAGGCATTCAGGACGCCGGCCGCCAATGCGGTCATCGACACGAGCAGCAGGAACGGGAACGTGATGCGCAATAGCGCCGTCGTCAACTCGAGGCGCGCCGGATCATCGTGCAGTCCGGGGGCGAACACCCGCACAAGCAACGGGGCGCCCCAGATGCCAAGCGCCGTTACCACCAGCAGCACGCCACCCAACGTGCCTGCCACCCGCGCGACGAACCGCCTGAGCGCATCCGTGTCGCCACGCGCCCGCACTTCGGCGAAAACGGGAACAAACGCCAGCGAAAAAGCACCCTCGGCAAACAGACGACGCATGAAGTTGGGAATTCGGAAAGCAACCCAGAAAGCGTCGGTTGCCGCATTGGCGCCGAACACGCTGGCAATCACCGTCTCGCGCAGCAGGCCCAGCACGCGCGACAGGAAGGTCATGCCGCTGAACGAGGCCAGACCCCGCAGCAGGTTGGGTCGCGAGGCCGTCAAGCGCGCCCCCCCTGTGCGACACGGGCAAGGCCGGCCAGGGAGAAGCATCGGTCGACGCAATTGACCCGGCGCGACCCTTCCAGCATAATTCCGCCCTTTTCCAACGCATCCGCCTCCGGAGTCACCCCTTGGCCAACATCAAGTCCGCCAAAAAGCGCGCGCGCCAGTCCGAACAGCGGCGCATGCGCAACGCCAGCACCCGATCCATGGTGCGTTCGGCCATCAAGAAGGTCGTCAAGGCCATTGAGGCGAAGGACAAGCCTGCAGCGCTGGCCGCCTACCAGGCCGCCGAGCCGCTGATGGACCGCCACGCCTCGCGCGGCCTGATCCACAAGAACAAGGCGTCGCGCCACAAGAGTCGCCTGACCGCGCATATCAAGGCCCTGGGTTAATCCCCCAGCGGTCGCGCTGACCGGGCCGGCACCGTCCGGCCTTGTCCCGGCAGCTTTCACCTGCCAGCACCGTCGTCATCGTGATCGGTTCCGAAGCGCGGGTCATCGACGGCTTCCGCCGGACGGTTGGCGTCGAAGAAGCGTTGCACCGCCAGGCAAACGTCCCAGGTCCCTTCGCGCGTTGCGGCGGAAATGATGAACCAGGGCGATTGCCAGTCCAGCGCCGCGACGACGCGTGAGGCAACCGCGGATCGCTCTGACTCGGGCACGAGATCGGCTTTGTTGAGCAGTAGCCAGCGTGGGCGCCCCAGCAGCGTCGGGTCAAATCGAGCAAGCTCCGCCTCGATGGTGCGCACCTGCTGCACCGGGTCCTCGCCGTCCAGCGGCGCCATGTCCACGACGTGCAAGAGCAGACGCGTGCGACTCAGGTGCTTGAGGAATTGGGTACCCAGCCCCGCGCCTTCGGCAGCGCCTTCGATCAGGCCCGGGATGTCCGCAATCACGAAGCTCTTGTCGGCCTCGACCCGCACCACGCCCAGATGGGGGTGCAGCGTCGTGAACGGGTAGTCCGCCACACGCGGCGTTGCCGCGGAGACGGCGCGAATGAAAGTGCTCTTGCCCGCATTGGGAAAGCCAAGAAGGCCAACATCCGCCAACAGCTTCAACTCCAGGCGCAATTCGCGCGCCTCGCCTTCGCTGCCCGGCGTCGTGCGACGCGGGGCGCGATTGACGGAACTCTTGAAGTGCACGTTGCCACGACCGCCATGGCCACCCGCGGCAACCCGCAGGCGTTGGCCGTGACCCGTCAGGTCGCCGAGCGACTCACCGGTCTCGGTAGCGACCACCTCGGTTCCGACCGGGACGCGGATCACGCAGTCCTCGCCACCCCGCCCGCTCATTTGGCGGCTCATCCCGTTCTGTCCGCGCTGCGCGCGGAACACGCGCTGATGGCGGAAATCGACCAGCGTGTTGAGATTCTCGTCCGCCTGCAGCCACACCGAGCCGCCGTCACCGCCGTCACCGCCATCCGGCCCTCCGAACGGGATGAATTTCTCGCGCCGGAAGCTGGCGCAGCCATTGCCGCCGTTTCCCGCATGGACCCGGATTGTGGCTTCGTCGATGAACTTCATGTGCGGAGCATAGCGGCTGGCTGCGATGCATCGGCCGCACAAACACGAAGCCCCGCGCGCGGCGGGGCCTCGACGGCGGCGCTGGTGCGCAGGTTCAGGCCTGGACGACGCTGACCGTGCGACGCCGGGCTGGGCCTTTGGTCGCGAACTCGACCTTGCCCTCGGTCAACGCGAACAACGTGTAGTCGCGACCGCAGCCGACGCCATGGCCCGGATGAAACTGGGTGCCACGCTGGCGGACGATGATGTTGCCCGGCTCGACGTGCTGGCCGCCGTAGATCTTCACGCCCAGGTACTTCGGGTTGGAATCGCGACCATTGCGGCTGGAGCCGACGCCTTTCTTGTGTGCCATGACAGATGCTCCTTACGCTCAGCCGGCCTGGATGCCGGTGATTTCAACTTCGGTGTAGTGTTGCCGATGGCCCATCTGCTTGCGATGGTGCTTGCGGCGACGGAACTTGACGATGCGCACCTTGTCGGCCCGGCCGTGCGCGCGCACCTTGGCGCTGACGCTGGCGCCGGCGACCGTCGGAGCGCCGACCTTGACGGTCTCGCCCTCGCCCACCATCAGCACCTGGTCGAACTGAACCGCGCTATCCACGGCAGCATCCAGCAGCTCCACGCGCAGGACTTCTCCCTGCATCACGCGGTACTGCTTGCCGCCGGTCACGATGACTGCGTACATGTTGGCCTCTTCTGTCGTTCTTCTGGGAGGAAAAGAACCGGAAGTCTAACCGGGGCGCGGGTTTACAGTCAAATGGCAATCCCTCCCGTCGCAGGCCGGGGATCCCCGGCCACGCACGCCGAACGATGGCTTGCCGGTCCGGACCGGTTCAGTGACCGCCGGCCGGTTTGGCGGCTGGCATCGCCGGACATTGGCCGTCTGCCGTGAGCTTGCCTTGGGACTCCAACTGGGCGATGCGCTGCTCGAACTGCTGGCGGCCAAACTGCTGGCCCGCCAGCATGGCCTCCCGCATCACGACCGGCTGGACTCTCAGCATTTTCTGCCCCAGCGGCGAGCGGTAGAAGGCCAGCAGGCCGCGAACATCCTGGGGCGTGAAGTTGCGCTGGTAAATCGGCACGACCAGGTCGAGCATCTGCTGCGCGGCCTCGGGGCTGGTCAGCGCAGAGGAGACCTCGCCGGGCGCCAGACACGGCGCCTTCTGTTTCACCATGGCGTCGACCTGCTGGCCCAACTGCTGCATCACCTGCTGCAACATGGCCGTGGCATGGGTCGCAGCAAGCAACTCGCGCACGCTCGCCGCACTGGCCTCCGTCTGCGTTTCGGGTGCGCTCGATGCGATGGCCGTGCCGGATCCCGTGGTGAGAATGACGATGCACGCGGCGATTCCAAGACGCATGGATGTCTCCTGAAAATGAGGTTGCGTGGATGACTGCCGGCCGGCAGCGTCTCGCATCTTACCGGCAAGTCGACCGGCGACACGGCAACGCGCGCCGAAAAAGGCCAGGCCGCGTACGCGACCACCCCGACGAATGGCGCCCGAGGGACGTTGGTGCGCTGCCGGGCGTGGGCAGGTGCACGACGGCGGCAGGACGGCGCCTCATGCGCGAGAGCACCTCTCGCGCGACGCTCGAATGCATCCGCCGCGGGCGATCTCCCGGTGCCGGGGCCTGCGCCTGCATCGACCGGGCGGTTTATAGTTCCGCACTTGGCCTCCGGAACCCCGCCATGGACTCGATCCGCATCCGCGGCGCGCGCACCCACAACCTCAAGAATGTCGATCTGGTCCTGCCGCGCGACCGGTTGATCGTGATCACCGGGCTGTCCGGTTCGGGCAAGAGTTCGCTGGCTTTCGATACGTTGTATGCGGAAGGCCAGCGACGCTACGTGGAATCTCTCTCGTCCTATGCGCGGCAGTTCCTGTCGATGATGGAAAAGCCCGACGTGGACGCCATCGAGGGCCTGTCGCCCTCCATCTCGATCGAGCAGAAGGCGACGTCGCATAACCCGCGATCCACGGTCGGGACCATCACCGAAATCCACGACTACCTCCGGCTGTTGTACGCACGCGCCGGCACGCCACACTGCCCCGAGCATGGCATTCCCCTGGCCGCGCAAACCGTCAGCCAGATGGTCGACGCAGCGCTCGCGCTCGACCCGCAGAAGCGTTGGATGCTGCTCGCGCCGGTGGTGCGCGACCGCAAGGGCGAGCATGTCCAGGTCCTGGAGTCCCTGCGCGCCAACGGCTTTGTCCGCGTGCGCGTGGATGGCGCCGTCCACGACCTCGATGCCGTCCCTCCCTTGGCCTTGCGGCAAAAGCACACCATCGAAGCCGTCGTCGACCGCTTCCGACCGCGGCCCGAGCTGAAGCAGCGCCTGGCGGAGTCCTTTGAAACGGCGCTCCGGTTGGGCGAGGGACTCGCCTTGCTGGCGGAGATGGACGATGCCGAGGCCATCCAGCAGATGTTTTCGTCGCGCTACTCCTGTCCCATTTGCGACTACTCATTGCCTGAACTCGAGCCGCGGCTGTTCTCCTTCAATTCGCCTGCCGGAGCCTGCCCGCGTTGCGATGGTCTGGGCACCAACGAATTCTTCGACCCGGCGCGCGTGGTCCTGCATCCGGAACTGTCGATGGCCGGCGGCGCCATCCGTGGATGGGATCGCCGCAACCCGCATTACTTCCAGATGATCCAGTCGCTGGCGAAGCATTACGGCTTCGAGGTCGAGGCGCCATGGCAGGATCTGCCAGATGCGGTCCGCGATGCCGTCCTGAACGGTTCGGGCGAAGAGGAAATCGCATTTCGCGAACTTGCCCAGGGAGGCCGCAGCGTGGTTCGCAAGCGTCGCTTCGAAGGCATCGTGCCCAATTTGGAGCGCCGCTACCGCGAAACGGATTCCCTCGCGACGCGCGAGGAACTCCGGAAGTACATCAGCGTGCGCGCTTGTCCTGACTGCGGCGGCACTCGCCTCAACCGGTCCGCCCGCAGCGTTTCGGTGGGCGGCCGCAGCGTGCCGGAAGTCTCCGCGCTGTCCGTGCGCGACGCACTGGCGTTCACCGAATCGCTGGCCCTGCCGGGCTGGCGAGGCGAGATCGCTGCCAAGATCCTCAAGGAGATCCACGAGCGGCTGCGGTTCCTGATGGACGTGGGCCTTGATTACCTCAGCCTTGAACGCACCGCGGACACGCTCTCTGGCGGCGAGGCGCAGCGCATCCGCCTGGCCAGCCAGATCGGCGCCGGACTCGTGGGGGTGATGTACGTCCTGGATGAGCCCTCGATCGGACTCCACCAGCGCGACAACGCCCGCCTGCTGGCGACGCTCAAGCGCCTTCGCGACCTCGGCAATACCGTGATCGTCGTCGAGCACGACGAGGACGCCATCCGCGCTGCCGACCACATCGTCGACATGGGCCCTGGCGCCGGGACGCACGGAGGCGAGGTGGTTGCAGCGGGCCAATTGCCGGACATACTCGCCGCTCCGCGTTCGCTGACTGGCAAGTACCTGTCTGGCAAGCGTCGTATCGACGTGCCGGACAAACGGCGATCGCCGGCAGGTTGGCTTCGCCTGTACGGCGCCCGCGGCAACAACCTGCGCGAGGTGGATCTGGAGGTCCCGATCGGCCTGTTCACCTGCGTCACCGGCGTTTCGGGGTCCGGGAAATCCACCTTGATCAACGACACCCTGATGGCGCAGGCTGCGGCAACCCTCAACGGCGCCAGTACGCAGCCGGCACCGTTTGCTCGAATCGACGGCCTCGAGCACTTCGACAAGGTCGTGGACATCGACCAGTCGCCCATCGGCCGCACGCCACGGAGCAACCCCGCGACGTACACGGGCCTGTTCGCGCCGCTGCGCGAACTGTACGCGCAAGTCCCCGAAGCGCGCGCGCGCGGTTACGAGCCGGGCCGATTCAGCTTCAACGTGCGCGGAGGACGCTGCGAGGCTTGCGAAGGCGACGGCATGATCAAGGTCGAAATGCACTTCCTGCCGGACATGTATGTTCCCTGCGATGTCTGCCACGGGAAGCGCTACAACCGCGAGACGCTGGAGATTCATTACAAGGGCCACAGCATCAGCGACGTGTTGAACCTGACTGTCGAGGAGGCCCTGACGGTTTTCCAGCCGGTCCCTGCGCTGGCCCGAAAGCTGGAGACGCTGATCGCCGTGGGCCTCGGCTACCTCAAGCTTGGCCAGTCCGCCACCACCCTCTCCGGTGGCGAGGCGCAGCGCGTGAAACTGGCCAAGGAACTCTCCCGACGCGACTCGGGCAGCACGCTTTACATCCTCGACGAGCCGACCACCGGGCTGCACTTCCACGACATCGAGCAGTTGCTGGATGTCCTGCATCAACTCGTGGATCGCGGAAACACGGTGGTGGTGATCGAGCACAATCTCGATGTCATCAAGACCGCGGACTGGGTGGTCGATCTTGGCCCGGAAGGCGGCGCCGGCGGCGGCCGCATCATGGCCGCCGGGACCCCGGAACAGGTGGCTGCGACGCCGGAATCCCATACCGGGCGTTACCTGGCCCCATTGCTGCGCCCGGCGACCAACACGGGCACCACGACAAGGAAACGCCGCGCATGAGCCCCCGTCGCAAAACGCCTGCTTCCAATCCACCAGGCCAGCCCACCCCCCAGACGACCGACGCCCCCGACGCGTCGCTCCTCTCCACCGCCGCCATCAGCGTGCGCTGGCGCGACCTCGATGCGTTCAACCACGTCAACAATTCCGTCTTCCTGACCTATCTCGAGGAAGCGCGCCTGCAATGGCTCAAGGATGTACCGGGCCCCTGGTTCGACGCGCATGCCATGCCCGTGCTCGCCGCCAGTTCGCTGAACTACCGTTTGCCCATCGAATGGCCGGCCAGCCTGGTCGTTGAACTCCGGTGCACGCGCGTGGGCGGCAGTTCCGTGACGCTGGCGCATCGCATCCGCGACGCGAATGCGCCGGGCCGGCTCTATTGCGATGGCGATGTCACGCTGGTCTGGATGGACCCCGCCAGCGGCCGCAGCGTGCCCCTGCCGCAATCCATCCGAAGCGCCTGCGGCGCCTGAGGCGAGCAGGCCAAGCTAAGATCGAGGCCCTGGCCACGAGGAGAGTCCGGCATGCACATGATGGGGACGCGGAGGCTGCTGGCTGTGGTGATGGCTTCCGGGACCTGCGTGGCGGCCGCGCGGCCGCAGGTGATGGTCGGCACGCAGCTCACGCTCTACCCAGGCGACGGCGAGGGTGCGCCAGCTTGGATACAGCAGGATCGCCGCCTGACCTTGCATGCAGGCAAGCAGACGGTGTGGCTTGGCGAACTGGCGCAGCGCCTCGATGCCGGCGCGCTGATGCTGCGATTCGCGGGTGACAGCGGCGTGCATCTGGCCAGCATCGCGGTGCCGCCCGCCAAGCGCGGCGTTCAGGCGCTCATGGCGGAGGCGCTGGGCAAGCCCATCAAAGTACTGGGCAGCGGTGGCGAGGTTCTGGCCAGTGGGACGCTGGTTCAGATCCAGGACGGGCAACTCCTGGTGCGGCAAGGCAATGGCACCATCCGCCTCGTCTCCGGCGCCGTCGAACTGCCGGCAGGCGTCGGCTGGCCCGCACCGGGCGCGCGCGCGCGGGTTTCGCTGGATGCGGCACGCGCGGGCGCCTATACGGCCCAGTTGGCTTACCCGAGTGCCGGACTCGGCTGGCACGCAGGCTATAGCCTGGTCCTCGCGTCAGGCCACCAATGCCGCGCGACGCTGCAAGCGCGCGCCGTCATCGTCAACCAAAGCGGCACGGACTTCCGCGACGCGAGCGTGACGCTGCTGGCAGGCACCATCCACCAGCCCGGGCGGCTGGCGCCACCGTTCATGATGGCGGCCGCCCTGCCTGCACCGCCGGCGCCGGGGATACCCGCCCAGGGCGACTTGGCCGGATACCGCCGCTACGCGCTGCCGCAGCGGCTCACGCTGGCCGACGGCGTCACCATCCAGGAACCGCTGTACCCAGGCGCCTCGCTGGATTGCACGCGCGAACTGGTTCTCGGGCAGCGACGGTCGCCCGCCTACCCCGAGTCAAAACCGTACTTCCTGCCTGGCCCCGAGCAGGGAGCTCTCGGGGCGCCGCGCATCGAGCTCAGTCTGCGGGCACCGCACAATCTTCCAGCCGGGAGCATCCGCGTGTTCCAGGCCGACGCCGATGGCGCGGTCCATTTCATTGGCGGCGACACGCTGCCCGACCTGCGTCGGGATGATCGGGCACGCATCGTCCTTGGCAACACGTATGAGCTGCGCGCCCTGCGGACGCGCACCGCCTGGCACCTGGCGGGACCGGTACTGACCGAAGGCCTCCGGGTCCGCCTCAGCAACCGCGGCCCGCGGGCGGAGCACGTCATCCTCTATGTCCACCCGGACCGCTGGCGCAACTGGCATCTCGTCGAGGCCAGCTTGCGACCGCGCCAGATGGACCCGGACACGCTGGTCTGGAACATACCCGTTGCCGCGCACGGGGAATCCACCCTCGATTACACACTGCGCTATGACGCCACACCCGTCACGGGCCCGGCCGGTCAGAACCCATGATTGAAACCATCGACCATCCCGCCGGAATCCGCGAATTGCGGTTGGCAAGACCCCCTGTCAATGCCCTGGATGGCGCATTGATCGACGCCCTTCGGCTGGCCGTCCAGGAAGCTCCCGCCACCGGTGCCCACGCGCTGGTGGTATCGGGCCGGAGCGGGCTGTTTTCCGCCGGGCTGGACATCCCCGCCCTGTTGTCGCTGGACACCGCGGAGCTCGCCCGCTGCTTCGAGGGGTTCTTCGCGCTGATGGCTGCGCTGGCTGCGAGTCCGATCCCGATCGCGGCGGCCATCACCGGGCACAGCCCGGCGGGCGGCGCGGTCATCGCGTTGTTCTGCGACTGGCGCGTGATGGCCGAAGGACCCTACCGGATCGGCCTCAACGAGGTGCAGGTCGGCCTGACGGTTCCCGAGCTCATCCAGATGGCATTGCGGAGGGTCCTTGGCGCGCACCGCGCAGAGCGCCTCCTGGTATCCGGTCAAATGCTCGAATCCGAGGCCGCGTTGCGCATCGGCCTCGTCGACGAAACTGCGCCGGTCGATGCGGTGCCCGGTCGTGCCGTTGCCTGGCTTGAAGAGCTGCTCGCGCTGCCTCGCCAGGCGATGCTGGAAACCCGTGGACGAGCACGCGCCGACCTCATCGCGGCCACTCGCCGCGAGCAATGGCCACTGGCTGAATTCGCCGCGGTATGGCGGCGGGCGGAAACCCAGGCGACGTTGCACGCCCTGCTCGCCAAGCTGCGCGCCGGCAGCACACGCTGAATCCGCCGCGGCCATGCGTCCCTGGCACGGCTCCGGCCAGCCGGCGACGGCGGCGGCGCCCTGCCGGGTAAACGGCACTACAATGCGCCGCCGCGGGCTTGCCCGCATCGCCCGAATCCCGATGATCCTGTGCCCCTACCACATCGCCCCGTCGCGCATTCCCGGCGCTGGAAAGGGGTTGTACATCGACCGCCCCGCGCAAGCCGGCAGCATCCTTGTCGCCCCTGACGCCATCAACCGGACTTATGCCTTCGAGGAAATCTCGGCCGATCCGAAGCTGTCCAGTTTGCTGCACACGAGCGTGCGCTGGTTCGGGGATCATTACACGTTGTCACCGGACTGGCCCGATGAGTGCTTCGTCAACCACAGCTTCGAACCGACCGGGCTGTGGCACCTCGGATTCATTTTTGCGAACGACGAGTTGTCCGTCGGCACGGAGCTGACCGTGGACTACCGGCACCTGCTGGCCCCGGGCCAAGTCGAAGAGTTCCGGGATGCGCGTACGGGCGAGCCCATCGTCGGCTTCAGCTGGGAGGAGAGCATCCGCAACAGCACCTCACGATTGTCAGCCCTGTTGATTGCACCTTGAATCGCACCCCAGTCCCGATGATGAATATTCCGCAATTGCGTACCCGACGCCTGCGATTGACGGCGCTGCGCGAAGACCATTTCGCTGCGTATGCCCGAATGCTGGGCGATCCTTCCAGTACCCGCCACGTGGGCGACGGCAACCCTCTGGATCGGCTCAACGCGTGGCGATCGATGGCCATGCTTCTGGGCCACTGGGTGCTGCGCGGCTACGGAATGTGGGCGGTCGAATCGCTGGATGACGACCGCTTCATCGGGCGCGTGGGACTGCTCAAGCCCGAGGGATGGCCGGATCTTGAACTGGGCTGGATGATCGCTCCGGAGTCGCGGGGCCAGGGTTATGCAGCCGAGTCGGCACTGGCAGCACTGGACTGGGCCTGGCGCACCCTGCACGTGCCACGCGTGGTCAGCCTGATACGCCCCGCTGATGCCGCCTCCGAGCGGCTGGCTGCACGCCTCGGCGGCGAACGCGTGGATGCCGTCGATTTCTGCGGCGGGACGGCCCAGGTATTCGCCTACCACCCGCCGCTGGCACGTGTGCACGCCGCTCCCTTTTGAATCGAACCGGCGCGCCTCACGCCGCACGCTCCGGCCATTCCCAGCGAGCGCCACCCGCCCATGCTGCAACGCCTGCCCTCCCCGGAGAAGACCGACGAACCATGGCTCAACGGCGCGGGGCGCACCACCGTGCTCGCCGTGGAACGCTCGTCACAGGCATGGCGATGGCGCATCAGCATCGCGCACATCGACCGGAGCGCACCGTTTTCGGCCCTCCCGGGAGTCGCGCGCCAGATGGCTTCACTGGATGCATGCGTTGATCTCCGCTTCGCGGATGCCCGTCAGGTCCGGCTGGCACGCCTGGAGGTCGCTCGCTTCGCCGGCGATCCGCCGCCCTTCGCCGAATTGCCGGAGGGACCCACGCGGGCATTCAACCTCATGACGCGAGACTGGCCCGCAATCCTCCTGGCGCGCACGATGGTCGATTCGCTGCTGCTTCCGGCGGCTCCGGCGTGGCTCTTGCACGGCATCGCAGGCGATATCGCCGTCTGCGACACGGCAGGCGGGCAAGGACTTCCACTTCGCACAGGTGAAAGTATCCAGGTCGAGGGTCAGGCACGCCTCGAGGGCCAGGGCGAGATCGTGCTGGTCCGCTTCGACCGATGGGAAGCACCGACGGCCACGCGCAACGACCTGACCGATCCTGGCGCACGCTGAGCGACGCCGATCCCAACGGGCCACGGCAACCGCGTCACGGGTGCGCTCCCCGTCGACCTTCAACCGCGGTCGTCGCGGGTGTAGATGACGCCGTCAACCTCACGCACGGGAAAGGTGGCCGTCGGCACATAGGCCGGTGCGCACAAGGCTGCTCCCGTCCGCAGGTCGAACCGTGCCCCATGGCGAGCACACTCCAGCTCGTAGCCATGCCGTTCGCCACCAGCCAGCTCGCCATCGTCATGGGTACAACGATCCTCGATGGCATAGAGATCGCCGTCGATGTTGTACACGGCGATGGGCGTATCGCCATCCCAGACGACCTTGAACTCGCCGGGCAGGAGGTCTCCAAGGGCAGCCACGCGCACCCAGCCGATCGGCGGAGTCTCGTTCATCGACCAAGATCCTTGAGCAGGAGTTCGAACCGCAGGTCACCGCGCTTCGGCAACCCGAAGCGCGAATCCCCGTAGGGGAAAGCCTTGCGCTCGCCGGTCCGGAGATAGCCGCGGCGCTCGTACCAGGCAATCAGCTCGGCACGGATATCGATGACCGTCATCGTCATGCACGTGCAGCCCCATGCATCACGGGCCATGCGCTCGGCTTCCGCCAGGAGCGACCGCCCCAGGCCCTGTGCCTGCATGGCAGGGCGGACGGCGAACATGCCGAAATACGCGACCCCAGGGCGTTCGCGCGCCACATGGCAGCAGGCAACGGGCGCCTCGTCGCCTGGCGCGATTGCCAGCAACACGACCGAGTCCGGCGCGAGGATGAGCGCCTTCACCGACGCGGGGTCGGTGCGCTGCCCGTCGAGCAGATCCGCCTCTGTGGTCCAGCCGGCTCGACTGGCCTCGCCACGGTAGGCACTCTCGACCAGTGAAACCACCGCTTCCGCGTCATCCACGACGGCGGCACGGAAGCGTAGCGCGGTCATCACGGTTCCCGGCCGTCGATGGACGGCACGCCATCCAGTGCCTTGAGTGCCGTCGTCAGCGGCAGCCGGGCGCAAGGGCGTCGGGATGGATGCTTCGCAAGATCCGCGAAAGCGGCAAGGGGCCCCAGGGCATCCGAGGACTCATCGCGGCCCTCGAGCACGGCGTCGAACGCGCGGAGGAGGCGCGCCACCTCGTCGCGGCAGCGACCCTGCAGCCGGTCGCCCAGCATCGATGCCGCCGCCAGGGTGATCGCACAGGCATCCGCGTCGAAGGCATACCCGGTGATTCGCCCATCGCGGAGCGCCAGCATGATGCGGATGTGATCGCCACACAGCGCGTCGTGGCCATCGGCCGCAGCATCGACGGCTGGAAGCGGTGTTTGGTAGGCCGGAGCACGCGCATGCTCGAGCACGAGGGCATCGTAAGGTCCAGCCGTCAGCCCGCCTGTTCCGTTCATGCCAGCAGGGCGCGTGCCTTGAGCAGCGCGGCCACTAGCAGGTCGGCCTCTTGCTCGGTGTTGTAGAACGCAAACGAGGCCCTGCACGTCGCTGGCACGCCGAAATGCCGCATTAGCGGATGCGCACAGTGGTGCCCGGAACGAACCGCTATCCCTTCCAGATCAAGCAGGGTCGCGAGGTCATGCGCGTGCGCACCCTCGACCAGGAAGGAAATCACCGCGGCCTTGCGGGGCGCTTCGCCGATGATGCGCAGGCCCGGTACCTCGTGAAGACGGGCAGTCGCATACTGAAGAAGGCCATGCTCGCGCTCGGCAATGTGCGCCATGCCCACCGACTCCAGGAATCGAACCGCTTCGGCCAGGCCCACGAATCCCGCGATGTTCGGCGTGCCCGCCTCGAACCGAGCCGGCGGGTCGGCAAACGTGGAGTCCTCGATGCGCACCTCGCGGATCATCTCGCCGCCGCCGAAGAAGGGAACCATCGACTGCAGGATCTCGCGCCGTGCCCAGAGTCCACCGGTTCCGGTGGGTCCGCACATCTTGTGCCCGGTGAACGCATAAAAGTCGCAGCCGATCGCGCGCACGTCCACGGGCAGGTGAGGCACGGCCTGCGACCCATCCACCAGCAGCGGAATGCCGCGGCTTCGGCATGCCGAAGCGAGCTCGGCCACCGGATTGATGGTCCCCAGCACATTGGAAACATGCGTCACGCAGGCCAGCTTGACCCGTGGGTCCAGCAGGGCGATGAATCCCTCGACATCCAATTCGCCATTGGACCGAATGGGTGCGGCGACGACATGCGCTCCCGTGCGCTGGCAGACCAGTTGCCAGGGCACGATGTTCGCGTGGTGCTCCATCGTCGTCGTGAGTACCACATCACCCGGCTGTAGCCGCGGCAGCAAGTAGCTGTAGGCCACCATGTTGGTCGCCATGGTCGTGCCGCTCGTGAGAACCAGCTCCTGCGGTGACCCGGCGTTGATGAAGCGCGCCAGCGCACTGCGAGCCCCTTCATAGAGGTTCGTGGCTTCCTCGCTGAGGGCGTGCACGGCCCGCGCGACGTTGGCGTTGCGCTCCCGGTAGAAGCGATCCACGGCCTCGATGACGCCCAGCGGCTTCTGCGAGGTGTTCGCGTTGTCCAGGTACACGAGCGGCTTGCCGCCGTGAACGGTTCGCGCCAGCAAGGGGAACTGGGCGCGAATCCCGGCGAAGTCGGCCGCCAAGCGCGGGGTTGCCACGACGTTCATGCCGGTTGACCGCCCGATGGCCAGTCCGCCACGACCGCGTCCAGTGCGGCCTCCGCATCCGCGCGCAGCACCGGATGGACGATGTCCTCGAGCAGCGCCCGGCAATGCGCGGCGACAAGCATCGCGCGCGCCTGCGATTGGGATAGGCCGCGCGAACGGAGATAGAACATCATCCCCGGGTCGATCTGTCCGACGCTCGCGCCGTGCGCGGCGCGAATCTCGTCGGCATGGATTTCCATCGTTGGACGCACGTCGATTTCAGCGGACTCGGACAACAGGAGGTTGCGCGTGTCGAGGCTTGCATCACTACGATCAGCACCCGCTTCAATCGTGATTGCGCCATGCAGAACGGCCCTGGCGCGCGCGGAAGCGACGGCCCGGCAACGCAGTTCACTTCGCGTCCCGCCGACGGCATGCCGCAAATCGAGTGCCAACTCCGAGTGCTGGCGCCCGTCGGTCAGCGCTACCTGCCGCACCTCGGCGCAGGCATCTTCGCCATCCAGGCGGATCGACAGGTCCCGGCGAGACAATGCCGCACCGAGCTCCAAGGCATGCAGCCGCAGCGTGCTGCGGGCTGCCAGCCTGAATTCGTCACGCCGCAGCAAGCTCAGCGAGGCTCCGGCTTGTTGCTGCTGCACTACGTGCAGCATGGCCCCCTCCTCCAGGATCCAGCGGGTGGATACCGTGGCCAGCCCGGAACCACCACCGACATGCCGTTCGCGCAGGGTGACGCTGGCCCCCGCGCCCATGCGCACGAGGCAACGAACGTGCGTCGCGATCGGTGTCGCGGCGTTGCCGACGTGGATGATTTCCAATGGCGCGTCGAGAACGCTTCCCGCGGACACATCCAGCACGAACCCACCCCGCGCCTGGGCCAGGTTCAGCGCGTCGAGTTCGTCCTCGGTGTCCGCCAGCTGCAGCAGCTGGGCATAGCGCGCCCACTGCCCATCATCGAGATCCGCCAGCGACAGTCCGACGGCGCCCGGAGGGAGCGCCCGAAGATCGGACATCGATGGCGCGAAATAGCCGTCCGCAAAGACCAGACGCGGCCCCGCCACTCGGGGGACGCCCATGGGCTCAACCGCCGAGACAGGCGCCTCGCCCGCCGACAGGGACTGCGCCTCGAGCGCACGCACGGGCATGTACCGCCAACGCTCGCTGTGCGCGTGCGCCAGTCCACCACGGAGTTGCAGGCGCGCACGCGCCTGGGATCGGGCCGCTTGGACTTCCGCGTTGCCCGCGCCGGGCAGCGCCGACCCATCCTCGCGCAATGCGGCGGCCAGCAGGGCGCTGCCCATCAGGCAGCCTCCTGCGGAAGGCCGGCGTAACCCTCGGCCTCCAGCTTGCGCGCCAGTTCAGGTCCGCCGCTGGCGGCAATCCGACCGTTGGCGAGGACGTGCACGACATCAGGCCGGATATGCTCCAGCAGCCGCTGGTAGTGCGTAATGACGATGAACGAACGGCCGGGAGCGCGTTGCGCATTGACGCCGGCAGCTACCTGGCGCAATGCATCGATGTCCAGACCCGAGTCGGTCTCGTCAAGGATGGCGAGCTTCGGCTCCAGGAGCGCCATCTGGAAGATTTCGTTGCGCTTCTTTTCGCCACCGGAGAAGCCCTCGTTGACGCCCCGGTGCAGCAGCGCGTCCGGAAGATCGAGGATCTTCAGCTTCTCGCGCACCAGCTTGAGGAACTGCACCGAGTCCAGCTCCGGCTCGCCGCGCGCGAGCCGTTGCGCGTTGAGCGCGGCCCGCAGGAAGTAAGTGTTGTTGACGCCGGGAATTTCCACCGGATACTGGAACGCGAGGAATACACCGGCCGCCGCACGCGCCTCGGGCTCCATGGCCAGCAGGTCCGTCCCTTCGAAGCGCACCGAACCGCCGGTGACTTCGTAGCCATCGCGCCCGGCCAGCACGTTGCCCAGCGTGGATTTTCCCGCGCCGTTGGGACCCATGATGGCGTGGACCTCGCCGGCGTTCACCTGCAACGACAATCCTTGGAGGATGTCCTTGCCGCCCACGCGTACACAAAGGTTCTCAATGGTCAGCATCGATCGATGGTCCTGTCTCATGGATGGCGCTGTAGCGCCACGTAGGTGAATGGCTGCGTTGCGCCGGATGGGGTGGTGTGCAATTCGCGTCCTTCGGCAACGCGCATGAACGAGTCCCCGAATTCCGCCGCCAGACCCGTTGCGTCGTAACGCTGGACCGGGAGGTTGCTGCAACGCTCGGGTCCATCCAGTGCGAACGTGGCGATGACGGCATAGCCACCGGGCGCAATGGCCGACGCCATCTGTTCGGCGTAGCGCGCCCTCGCCCGAGGCTCGGCCATGAAATGGAAGACGGCACGGTCGTGCCAGAGGAGGAACCGGGACGCGGGCAAATCCAGGCGCGTCACGTCTCCGCACCACCACCGCACGGCGGCGGCCTTCGACCCGATGCGAGCGCGGCTTTCGGCCATCGCTTCGTCCGCGAGGTCGAGCACCGTCAAATCCGTGAACCCCCTGGCCTGCAGGTCATCCACGAGTGTCGACCGGCCGCCACCGACATCGATCACCGGCGCGGACAACGGCAGGCCCAGGGCGTCGATCAGTCGCAAGGACTCATCCAGATGCTCGCGGAACCAGCTTGTTTCCACCTGCGCCTTCCGCTGATAGACCGAGCGCCAATGGGCTTGCAGTGGCAAAGCCGCGCCCGGCGCAGCGGATGGCTGCGTGCTCATCCGACGGCTCCCTCGAGGGAAACATCGAGCAGCTTCTTGGCCTCGACGGCAAATTCCATGGGAAGCTCGCGAAACACGCTTCGGCAGAAGCCGTCCACGATCATCGACACCGCGTCCTCTTCGGCGATGCCGCGACTACGGCAGTAGAAAAGCTGGTCGTCGGAGATCTTCGAGGTCGTGGCTTCGTGCTCCACGATGGCGCCGGGGTTCCGGACCTCGATGACCGGGAAGGTGTGCGCGCCGCATCGCTTGCCAATGAGCAACGAATCGCACTGGGTATGGTTGCGCGCCCCCGTAGCGGTGCGTTCGACGCGGACCAGTCCGCGGTAGCTGTTCTGACCTTTGCCGGCACTGATCCCCTTCGAAATGATCTTGCTCCGCGTATTGCGGCCGATGTGGATCATCTTGGTGCCGGTGTCGGCTTGTTGGCAATGATGGGTCAGCGCGACGGAGTGGAACTCGCCGACGGAATCGTCGCCCCGCAAGATGCAAGACGGATATTTCCACGTGATGGCCGAGCCGGTCTCGACTTGGGTCCAGCTGATCCGGCTGCGCGCACCCCGGCATTCGCCGCGCTTGGTCACGAAATTATAGATACCGCCGACGCCATTCTCGTCGCCTGGGTACCAGTTCTGGACCGTGCTGTACTTGATGCTGGCGTCGTCCAGGGCCACCAGCTCCACCACCGCGGCGTGCAACTGATTCTCGTCCCGCATCGGCGCGGTACAACCCTCGAGATAGGACACCGAGGCACCCTCCTCGCAGATGATGAGCGTGCGCTCGAACTGGCCGGTGTTCAGGGCGTTGATTCGGAAATAGGTGCTCAATTCCATGGGGCAACGCACGCCCCGTGGCACAAACACGAAGCTGCCGTCGGAGAAAACGGCCGAATTCAGCGCCGCGAAGAAGTTGTCGCTGGTCGGCACGACGCTTCCGAGGTACTGGCGCACCAAGTCCGGATGCTCGCGCAAGGCCTCGCTCATCGAACAGAAGATGACGCCGGCCCGCTTGAGGTCCTCTCGGAACGTCGTGCCCACCGAAACGGAGTCGAACACGGCGTCGACGGCAACCCCGGCAAGGCGGGCCCGTTCATGCAGCGGCACGCCAAGCTTGTCGTAGGTCTCCAGGAGCTTGGGATCGACCTCATCAAGCGACTTGGGACGCTTCTTGGGTGCAGCGAAGTAGCTGATCGCCTGGAAATCAATCGGAGCGATCCGCAACTTGGCCCATTGCGGCATGGGCATGGTCTGCCAACGTCGGAATGCAGCCAGCCGCCACTCGGTCATCCACGGCGGTTCCTGCTTGCGCGCGGAGATTGCGCGGACGACGCCTTCGTCGAGCCCCGGCGGCAGGCTCTCCGTCTCGATGTCGGTGACGAAGCCGGCGGCATAGCGGCGACCGAGCGCTTCGCTGACGGCGACCGGTGCGACCGGCGCAGCGGGTTCGATGCTGTCGGACATGATCAGGCGACCTCCACCTGGATGGCGACCCGGCGCTCCGGCGACGCGGGCAATGGCCGGGCCAGATCCGCGAGGCTCATGCGCGCCAGTGTCTGCGCGACCACGGCGCTGATGCGTTGCCAAGGCGCGCTGACACCGCAGTGCGTCGAGTGCGCGCAGGCATCGCCGGCTGCGCAGTCGGTGATGCCAAACGGTCCCTCGAGCGCCTCGACCAGCTCGGCCAGGTTGATGTGCTCCGCCGGACGAGCCAGACGGTAGCCGCCGCTGGCGCCGCGGAACGACTCGACCATGCCGGCACGCACCAGCGAGCGCAGCACCTTGGCCACGGTCGGCGCCTCGAGGTGCAGCACCGTCGCGAGTTCTGCGGCGCTCACGATGCGGTGGGGATGTTCAGCCATCCAGCCGAGGGCGGCGGTTGCATAATCGGTGAGGCGGCTCAGACGCAACACGGGGTATCTCCAATCAAGACCAAAATGGTACTGATTAGATGCTTCTGATGCAACGCTCCGGCGACCCCGTCCGATCGCCACGGTGGCCGCGTTCAGCGTGGCGTCCGATACCCGCTTTGCCGCGCGATCTCCCGCCCGCTCCGAACTCCCGCAGGCCCTGCCCCTCCCGGGGATGCCGGTGCCCTTACCCCGGAGGATGGGTCAGGGCAGCAGCGCCGACCGCCAGCCTCGCGGGCTCGCCATCGGCGCTGCGACCGGACTAATCGACGGGAACCTGGCGGAAACGGCCCACCACTGCGGGCGAAACCGCGGGGGCCTTGTTGCCCCAGGCCTGGCGGATGTAGCTCACCACCGCCGCAACGTCGTGGTCGTTCAGCAGTTGCGCAAACGGCGGCATGGAGTACGGACGCGGATTGCCCTTGGTCCCCGGCTGGAATCCGCCGAGCAGCACGATTCGGATCGCGTTGGTGCCCGGCTGCATGGCAATGGAAGGGTTGCCGGCAAGCGGTGGATACTGAAGACCGGAGCCTCGGCCATCGAGCTGGTGGCATGCGGCACAGTGGTTCACGTAGATCTGCCTGCCCTGATCCACGAGTTCGGCGGCAAGCTCGGGCGAGACTTCAACCCGCTGGCGGTCACTGGGCGAGGTCTTCTCGGACTGCGAGCGGAGGTACGTCGCGATCGCGCCGAGATCGCCATCGGACAGGTGCTGCAGGCTGTGGAAGACCACGTCCGACATCGGTCCATACGCAGCGCCACGCAGTGATACGCCGGTCTTCAGGTACTGCACCAGTTCCCCGGTGCTCCAGCTTCCGAGGCCCAGTTCACTGCCCGAATTGAGAGCCGGTGCATACCAGTTCTGGACCGGGATCAGTCCGCCGGCGAGCTTGGCATTCTGGTCCGTTGCGCCGAGGACATTGAACGCGCTGTGGCACATGCCGCAGTGTCCGAGGCCATCGACCAGGTAAGCGCCGCGATTCCACTCCGCCGAGTGCTTGGGATCGGGCTTGTACTCGCCGGGACGGAAAAACAGTGCCCGCCAGAACACGAGGGTCGAGCGCTGGTTGAACGGAAACGGCATCTGGTTGTGGATGTCCGGCTTGGCAACCGGCGGCAGCGAACGCAGGTACGCGAAGATGGCATCCACGTCCGGGCGTGTGATCCGCGTGAAGTGCGTGAATGGAAACACCGGATAGAGCAGGCGATTGCCGGGCGCGATGCCATCGTGCATGGCTCGCCAGAAATCCGCCTCGGTCCAGCTGCCGATGCCGTCCTGCTTGTCCGGCGTGATGTTCGGCGAATACAGCGTCCCGAACGGGGTGGGCGTCGCGAGGCCACCGGCGTACGGCTGGCCGCCCCGCGCCGTATGGCAGGCCACGCAGTCACCCGCGCGGGCCAGGTATTTGCCTCGCTGGATGACGCTGGCGAACTGCGGCTCCTGCCAGGCCCCGGGCGCGGATACGGCGGCCGCGGGAGCGGCAACGCCAGCCGTCGCCGGTTGCTCCGGCACACCGTGGTGCAGGATGCCGCTCATCCACACCGCCCAAGCGACGAAGGCCAGTCCCAGCACGGCCAGGACCACGATTCCACGGAAAATCTTGCGACGCATCGGGTCTCTCCTCAACCATCACCGTCGATGCTGCCGCACCGCAGGGGGAACTTGACGCTGCCGGCAGCCGCGGGCTTCGCCCCCGGCGGAACCGGCTGGGACGACAACCACGCCGCGACCGCTCCGATCTCGGAGCCATCCAGGCGCGACGTGACTTCGTGCATGCAATTGGGTGCCTTGGTGCGGCGGATCTCCTGCTTGAACGCCCCGAGCTGCGCGCTGATGTAGTCGTTCGTCAATCCGACAAGCCCCGGAACATCCGGCTCGACGCCCATGAGGTTGGCGCCGTGGCAGGCCATGCATGCAGGCACTCCACGGGCGGGATCGCCCATGCTGACGAGCCGGCGCCCGAGATCGAGCGTCGCTTGCGTGACCATGGGTACCTGCGGCTGCGGCGGCGGCGGGCTCTGGCTCGCAAAGTACGCCGCGATCTCCTTCATGTAGGCGCCGGGCAAATACTGCACCATCCAGGTCATCAGCGGATAGGCGCGGCGGCCGTCCCGGAAGTTCTGTAGCTGGTGGTACAGATAGCCGGCAGGCTTGCCGCCAATGCGCGGGGCATAGCCGCCGCTGCCGCCTCCCTGGCCATGCGGTCCATGGCAGGCGATGCAGCCGTCGATGCGTTGGCGCAAGCCGGTCGAGACCTTGGCGGGGCCCGCCCGGCCAAAGGCCAACGGCGCAGCGGCCGCAGGCGTTCCGCTTTGTGCGAGGGCCCCGCCGCTGCCGAGCAACGCGAGCAGGGCGAAGAACCGGATTCCGCGCATGTGAAGGATCCTTGCGATATCGGGGGGATTAAAAACGTGCGGCATTAGAGCGCAGGCGCTCTACATTGTTCCGCCTGCACTCAGTCCGTGGGCGCAGATGCGCTGATTTGTCGCACGCGCTGGACGACGGTCAACGCCAGTTCCAGCGATTGTTCGTAATTGAGGCGGGGGTCAACAGTCGAACGGTAATCACGAGCAAGGTCGGACTCCGCCAGCGCGCGCGCGCCACCCAGGCACTCGGTGACGTTTTCACCAGTCACTTCCAGATGCACGCCGCCCAGTCGCGTACCGCAGTCAGCATGCAGATCGAAGGCTTGTTCGATTTCGCTGCGAATGTTCGCGAATCGCCGCGTCTTAATGCCACTCGAGAGCGTTTCGCCATTGCCGTGCATCGGGTCGCAGACCCAAAGTACGCGGCGACCCGACTCGCGCACCGCGTCCAGCAGTCGCGGCAGGGCGTCGGCAATGCGCGCCGCGCCCATCCGGTGAATCAGCGCGAGCCGGCCAGGCTCGTCATTCGGATTGAGAAGTCTGATCAGGTCCAGGAGTTCCGCCGGCTGCACGTCAGGCCCGACCTTCACAGCAATCGGATTGCGGATGCCGCGGAGATATTCCGCGTGCGCGCCACCGAGCGCCGCGGTGCGCATACCGACCCATGGCAGGTGCGTGGACAGATTGAACCAGCCCGACTGCCGGGGCACCTGCCTCGTGAGGGCCTGCTCGGCATGCAGCAACAGCGCCTCGTGGGATGTGTAGAACTCAGCACGAGAGAAACTGGCAACTGGCGCACCCGCCAGCGTCTCCATGAAACGGACGGCATCCGCGATTTCGGCCACGATCCGCCGGTACTCCGCCGCATGGGGCGAATGCTCGACCCAGGCCAGGTCCCAGTACTCGGGATGGTGAAGATCCGCGAAGCCGCCTTCGGTCAGCGCGCGAATGAAATTGAGCGTCAATGCCGAATGCATGTGGCCCTGGAGCAACCGTCGCGGATCCGGGCGCCTTGCCGCCACGCTGAACTCCACGCCGTTCACGTTGTCGCCCCGGTAGCTGGGCAACGTCGTCCCGTTCCGCGTTTCGCAATCCGCAGAGCGCGGCTTTGCGTATTGGCCGGCAAATCGCCCAACCCGCACGACAGGGATCTGTAGCCCGTGCACCAGCACGAGGCTCATTTGCAGAATGACCTTGAGTTGGTTCGAAATGCGCGGACTGGCGCATTCGGCGAAACTCTCCGCGCAGTCGCCCGCCTGCAACAGGAAGCGCCTGCCCTCCTGCGCATCGGCCAACTGATCCTTCAACGCAAGGATCTCCCAGGAGGTGACCAGGGGAGGGAGTCGGCCCAATTCGCCCAATACACCCGCCAGCGCGGCTGCGTCTTCGTACGCAGGCTGTTGCGCTGCCGGCAGCGCTTGCCAGGAAGTTGGAGTCCACGCTTCGATCGGCGTCGCGGGTATTGCCCCTGGCGAAGGAGACCCTTCATGGACGACATTCGCGGTTTTCATCATCTCAGCTCCGGGCCCGCGTCGCCCAAGCGCTCCATGCGGCCAGGACCACGAAGCACGCCAGTGTCCAGAATGACATGGGCATCCCGAGGAACCGCCAATTCACGACTGCGCAATCACCGGACCCGATGAAGACCTTCCTTATCACCTCAGTCAAAGGCAGGTTCTCGACCATGTAATTCAGGGGTGCACCACAGGACCCGAAGGGATTCGGTGGCTGCATCTGCAGCCAGAGCTGACGCGACGCCACCATTGCACCGGCGAGCGCGGCCATGATCTGGAGCACCGCATAAGCGAGCCGGCTGCGACCACGTTCTGGCGCGTGCAATGCGGCGACGAGGAACAAGGCGCCGAGCGCCATGAATGCAATCCGCTGCAGGATGCACAGCGGGCATGGCTGCAGGTTGAGCGCGAACTGGACGTAAAGCGCGTAGGCAAGCAACGCAACGCAGGCGATCAGGCCGGCCAAGCTGCGCAGCCGCCAGGACCAACGGGTCGGGGCGAGGACTGTGGGAATCACCGTGTGCTCTTCCGGTCGACGAAGGAATTCGCTGCAAGCCAGTGGGAGTCAAAGCATAGCGCCACACCCTGCAGACCGGGGCGACAAGAAAAAGGCCTCGGACAGGGTGACTGCCCGAGGCCTTTTCGCAGGGAACGCCTTTACTCGGCGGCCTGGGGCTGCGGACGGCCCACCAGCTCGACGTAAGCCATTGGCGCATTGTCGCCATCGCGATACCCGCACTTGAGGATGCGCAGATAACCACCCGGGCGCGTGCTGTACCGCGGGCCGAGTTCGACGAACAGCTTGCCGACAGCCTGTTTGTCTCGGAGGCGTGAGAAGGCGAGGCGGCGATTGGCGACACCGTCGGTCTTGGCCATCGTGATGAGTGGCTCGGCGACGCGACGAAGCTCCTTGGCCTTGGGAAGCGTGGTCCGGATCAGCTCATGCTTGATCAGCGAAGCCGCCATGTTGCGAAACATCGCCTCACGATGGCTGCTGGTACGGTTGAGCTTGCGGCCCGAATTGAGATGGCGCATGGGTCAGTTTCCTCAGCGGGCTGCTCAGCCCAGTTGCATGCCGTGCGAGTGACCGGGCGGCGGCCAGTTTTCCAGTTTCATGCCGAGCGCAAGTCCACGGGCGCCCAGCACGTCCTTGATTTCAGTCAGCGACTTCTTGCCGAGATTCGGCGTCTTCAACAACTCGACCTCGGTCTTCATCACCAGGTCACCGATGTAGTAGATGCTTTCGGCCTTCAGGCAGTTCGCCGACCGGACCGTCAGCTCGAGGTCGTCAATGGGACGCAGCAGGATGGGATCGAATCCGCTCTTATCCGCTTGGCTCTCGTCCAGGCTGCGACGCGTGAAGTCGCCGAAGATCGCCAATTGCTCGGCGATGATCTCGGCCGCACGGCGAACCGCGTCCTCGGCGTCCATCGTCCCGTTGGTTTCGATGTCGAGGATCAGTTTGTCCAGATTGGTGCGCTGCTCGACGCGCGCTGCATCGACTTCGTACGCAACCCGGCGCACGGGACAGAAAGACGCATCCAGATGCAGGCGGCCGATCGGTCGGGCTTCCTCCTCACCGGCGTGACGCACGCTGGCGGGCTGGTAGCCCAGGCCGCGGCGTACCTTGAGCCGCATGTTCAATGCGACATCCTTGGTCAGATGGCAGATCACGTGTTCAGGGTTGAGGATCTCGACGGAGTGATCCAGCGTGATGTCGCCCGCCTTGACGACACCCTTGCCCTTCTTGCTGAGGGTCAAGGTAGTCTCGTCGTGCCCGTGCATGCGAATGGCAATGTCCTTGAGGTTAAGCAACACCTCGATGACATCCTCCTGCAGGCCTTCCATCGTCGTGTACTCATGCAGAACGCCATCGATTTCAACCTCGACGATGGCGCACCCCGGAATAGAGGACAACAGCACGCGGCGCAGAGCGTTGCCGAGGGTATGACCGAAGCCGCGTTCAAGCGGCTCGACCACGACCTTGGCGTGATTCGCGGTGAATCGCTCGACCTGCAGGTCGCGCGGCTTCAGCACGCTCGTGGAAGAGGCTGCCATGGTTCAAGCTCCCAATAATTACTTCGAATAAAGCTCGACGATCAGACTCTCGTTGATATCCGAGGGCAGATCGGAGCGGTCAGGCAGGGTCTTGATCACGCCGGCAAGCTTCTTGCCATCGACATCGACCCAGCCTGGGCGCAGGTCCATGCTTTCGGCAAGCTGGACCGCTTCCTGCACCCGCAACTGGGCGCGGGCAGAATCCGTCAGCGCGACCGTGTCACCCGTCCGCACCGCGTAGGAGGGCACGTTGACCTTCTTGCCATTGACGGTGACCGCCTTGTGCGCGACGAGCTGGCGAGCCTGTGCACGCGTCACCGCGAAACCCATCCGGTAGACGATGTTGTCCAGGCGCGTCTCCAGCAGGCGCAGCAGGTTTTCACCGGTGTTGCCCTTCTGATTCGAGGCCTTGGCGTAGTAGTTGCTGAACTGCCGCTCGAGCACGCCGTAGATGCGCTTCACCTTTTGCTTTTCGCGCATCTGGACGGCGAAATCACTCTGGCGCGAGCGCTTAACCGCAGCACCGTGCTGCCCAGGCTTGGTTTCGATGTTGCACTTGGAGTCCAGCGCACGCGCCGGGCTCTTCAGGCTGAGATCGGCGCCTTCGCGACGCGCGAGCTTGCAGGTAGGACCGCGATAGCGAGCCATGCTTGTTGTCTCCTCAGACCCGACGCTTCTTGGGCGGGCGGCAGCCGTTGTGGGGGATCGGCGTCACATCGATGATGTTGATCACCTTGTAACCAAGCGCGTTGAGCGAACGCACCGCCGATTCGCGACCCGGGCCGGGGCCCTTGATGCGCACCTCAACGGACTTCACGCCGTAGTCAAGCGCGGCGCGTCCCGCCTTCTCGGCGGCAACCTGCGCTGCGAATGGCGTCGACTTGCGCGAGCCGCGGAAGCCGGACCCTCCGGCCGTCGCCCAGGACAACGCGTTGCCCTGACGATCGGTGATGGTCACGATGGTGTTGTTGAAGGAGGCCTGCACGTGCGCAACCGCATCGGTCACCACGCGCTTGGTCTTCTTCTTGGTTTTGCCTGGAGCAGGAGCATTGGCCATTTTGGATTCCGTGTCTTACTTCTTGATCTGGCGACGCGGTCCCTTCCGGGTGCGCGCATTGGTACGGGTCCGCTGACCACGGACCGGCAGTCCGCGGCGGTGACGGAGGCCCCGGTAGCTTCCGATGTCGATCAGGCGCTTGATCGACATGCCGACTTCGCGGCGCAGGTCGCCTTCGACAACATGCTTGGCGACTTCGCGGCGCAATGCCTCGACTTCGGCCTCCGTCAGGGACCGGATTTGCGTCGCAGGATCGACGCCAGCCGCTTCGCACACCTTGCGTGAACGGCTGCGACCGATGCCGTAGATCCCCTGCAGTCCGACCCATACATGCTTGTGGACCGGGAGGTTGACACCTGCTATGCGCGCCATATGTTTGCTCCGAATGCTTAAATCGCGCGGAAAACGCGAGAGTATAACCGCTAACGAACCGAATATAAAGTGCGTCACGCCTGACGGCGTCACGTCACCAGAACTGCCAAGCCATCTCAGCTACGCCGCAGATTGGCCTTCTTGAGCAGGCTCTCGTATTGGTGGCTAGCCAGATGCGCCTGCACCTGGGCGCTGAAATCCATGACCACCACCACCACGATCAGCAAGGACGTACCGCCGAAGTAGAACGGGACGTTCCACGCCGTCTGCAAAAAGGTTGGAACCAGGCACACCGCAACCAGGTACACGGCGCCCGCGCCTGTCAGGCGCGTCAGGACGCCGTCGATGTAATCGGAGGTCGACTTGCCGGGCCGGATGCCGGGAATCAGCGCACCCGATCGCTTGAGATTGTCGGCGGTCTCCGGGGCATTGAACACGATCGCCGTGTAGAAAAAGGCGAACAGGACAATCAGGACGCCGAACACGATCTCGTAAATGGGCTGGCCGGGCGTCAACGCCGTCGTCAGCGCCTGCAGCCAGGCGAAGTGCTGCGCACTGCTGAACCACGTGGCGGCAGTAGCCGGAAACATGATCAGGCTGGAGGCGAAGATCGGCGGGATCACGCCCGACATGTTGATCTTCAGCGGCAGGTGCGAACTCTGATTCTGATAGGCACGCCCTCCACCCTGGCGCCGCGCATAATTGACGGGAATACGCCGCTGCGCGCTTTCCATGTACACCACGAACGCAGTCACCACGACCACGATCGCGATGACCAGTAGCACCTTCAGCACCGAGAGCTCGCCGTTCTGCGCCATGCTCAGGGTGTGCACGATCGCGCCCGGCAGTCCGGAAACGATGCCCGCGAAGATGATCAGCGAGATGCCGTTGCCGATGCCACGCTCCGTGATCTGCTCGCCGACCCACATCAGGAACATGGTGCCCGCGGTCAGACCCACGACCGAAGCGAAGATGAAGCCAAACCCGGGCGAGTAGACCACCGGGATACCGCCGGAGATTCCCTGTTTCTGCAGCGCGAACGAAATTCCGAACGCCTGGAACGCAGCCAGGCCCACCGTGCCCCAGCGCGTGTACTTGGTCATGATGCGCTGACCGCTCTGGCCTTCCTTCCTCAACTGCTGCCAGCTGGGCAGGATCGAGCCGAGCATCTGCACGACGATGCTCGCGGAAATGTACGGCACCACGCCAAGAGCGAAGACCGAAAAGCGTGCCAGCGCGCCGCCCGAGAACATGTTGAACATGTTCAACAAGCCGCCACCCTGCTCGATCATGCGGGTCATGGCGCCGGGATTCACCCCGGGGATCGGGATAAACGAACCCAACCGGAACACCACGAGCGCGCCGAGCGTGAACAACAGTCGCTGCTTGAGTTCGGTCAATTTGCCGAAAGCCGCCAATCCGGAGCCCTGCTTGGCCACGCGCCTACTCCACGCTGCCGCCAGCCGCCTCGATGGCCGCCTTCGCGCCAGCGGTGGCGAGCAGGCCCGTGAGCTTGACCGCGCGCGCGATCTCGCCCTTCTTCACCACCTTGACGCGCTTGGCCTTGGCATCAACCAGACCTGCCGCGCGCAGCGCCGCGAGGTCAATCACGCCGGCCTCGATGCGAGCCAACTGGTACAGGAAGACCTCCTGCGACTCAGCCGCCATCTTGGAGCGGAACCCGACCTTGGGCAGGCGCCGCTGCAGGGGCATCTGGCCGCCTTCGAAGCCGGGCTTCACCTTGCCCTTGCCTGTGCGCGCGTGCTGGCCCTTGTGACCACGCCCTGCCGTCTTGCCCAGGCCAGAACCGATGCCGCGACCAACGCGCACGCGATCACGGCGGGCCCCTGGGGCGGACTTGATTGTATTCAGACGCATGATGTGCTCCCGATCTGCTGGTTACTGCTCGACACGCACGAGGTAGTTGACGGTCTGGATCAGGCCACGCACCTGCGGGCTGTCCTTCAGCTCCCGCATGTCATTGAGCTTGTTCAGGCCGAGGGCACGGACGCTGAGGCGATGACGGTGTTGCACGCCGCGCAGGCCCTTGACCAGACGTACCCGGATGGTTTTCTCACTCATGGCCGAGGACCTCCGCGACAGTCTTGCCACGCTTCGCGGCAATGAGTTCCGGGGTGCTCAGCGCCTGCAGCCCCTTGATGGTGGCACGCACCAAGTTGATCGGATTCCGCGAACCGACAGCCTTGGCGAGCACGTTCTTCACGCCGACGACCTCAAGCACGGCGCGCATCGCGCCACCGGCGATCACGCCGGTACCCTCCGATGCCGGCTGCATGTAGACGCGGGCGGCCCCGTGATTCGCCTTGATGGCGTAATGCAGGGTTCCGTTATTGAGCTTGACCTTGACCATGTTGCGGCGTGCGCGCTCCATCGCCTTGGCGATGGCGGCGGGGACCTCGCGCGCCTTGCCGTAGCCAAGCCCAACACGACCGTCGCCGTCGCCGACCACGGTCAACGCCGTGAAACTCATCTGCCGACCGCCCTTGACGGTCTTCGCGACGCGGTTGACCGCGATGAGTTTTTCCAGCATGCCGTCCGAATTTTCACGTTCTGTCGTCGTCATGTATCACCTGTTTCATGCCCCTGGAGGGGCGTTTGCTTACGGCACGGGGCCGCTTGGAGTTGTAGGGCGCCTGAGCGCCTGGTCAGAACTTGAGTCCAGCCTCGCGCGCCGCGTCGGCCAGAGCCTTGACGCGTCCGTGATAGCGGAAGCCCGAGCGATCAAATGCAACGTTCAAAATACCCGCTGCCATTGCCTTTTCGGCAACGGCCTTGCCCACGGCAGCCGCCGCTGCGAGGTTCTTGGTACCCTTGAGTCCGTCCTTGACCCCGGCCTGTACCGTCGACGCGGCCGCAACGACGCGACTCCCATCAGCCGCGAACACCTGGGCGTAGATATGCTGGTTGCTTCGATGCACGCTGAGACGCGGCACCGCCAGCTCACGAATGTGGGCGCGGGTCGACTTGGCACGGCGCAGACGAGCGGTTTTCTTTTCCACGATTTGGTCTCCGAAAGCGGATGGGCCGATCAGGCCTTCTTGGCTTCCTTCAGGGTGATCTTCTCGCCGGCGTAACGAACACCCTTGCCCTTGTAGGGCTCGGGCGGCCGGTAGGCACGGATCTTGGCGGCAACTTCGCCCACCCGCTGCTTGTCGAGGCCCTTGACGAGGATCTCGGTCGCAGTGGGTGTTTCCAGCGTGATGCCATCGGGCGCAGCGAACACCACGGGGTGGGAAAAGCCCAGTGCGAGATTCAGCGCCTTGCCTTGCATCGAGGCCTTGTAGCCGACACCGACCAGCTCGAGCTTGCGCTCGAACCCATCGGCAACGCCCTTGACCATGTTGGCCAGCAGCGCACGCGTCGTGCCGACAAACTTCGTCTCCGTATCGCCCTGCCCTTCGCAGAGCACCTGACCCGATTCAATGCGCAGGCTGACACCGCGGGGCGCCTCAGCCGACAGCGCGCCCTTCGGGCCCTTGACGGTGATCCGCGCCGCCTCGAACTTGCACTCGACGCCCTTGGGCAACGCCACCGGTTTCTTTGCTACACGTGACATGGTTGCTCTCCTTAGGCGACGACGCCGATGACTTCGCCACCAACGCCCTTGGCGCGCGCCTGGGCATCAGTCATCAGGCCCGCAGACGTTGAAACGATCGAGATGCCGAGCCCGCCGAGAACCTTGGGCAGTGCACTCTTGCCCCGATACACGCGCAGGCCCGAGCGACTGACGCGCTCAATGCGCTCGATCGCTGGGCGGCCCTCAAAGTACTTCAGGCGGATTTCCAGGTTGGCCTTCGCGCCATCCCGGGCCAATTGGGCATCAAGGATGTAGCCTTCCGATTTCAGCAAGTCGGCAATGGCCGTCTTCACTTTGGATGCCGGCATGCTCACCACCGCCTTGCCCATGGCCTGGGCGTTGCGGATGCGCGTGAACATATCGGCGATGGGATCAGTCATGCTCATGGGAAATTCCTGTTGAAATGTGCACCGATATCCGGCGGAGCCATCACCAGCTGGCCTTGCGCAAGCCCGGAACATCGCCACGCATGGTGGCCTCGCGCAGCTTGTTGCGACCCAGGCCGAACTTCCGATAGACACCGTGCGACCGCCCAGACAACGCGCAACGCGTGGTCTGACGGCTCGCGCTCGAATCCCGCGGCAGCTTCTGCAATGCCGCAACGGCGACCTGTTTCTCTTCGTACGAAACCTTGGGGCTAGCGATGGTCTTCTTCAGCTCGGCACGCCTTGCGGCGTGTTTCCTGACCAGCTTGGCCCGCTTGACTTCGCGATTGATCATGCACTGCTTCGCCATATGGGTACCGGCTCAGTTGCGGAACGGAAAGTTGAACGCTTCCAGCAACGCCTTGGCTTCGGCATCACTGCGCGCAGTGGTGGCAATGGAAATATCCATGCCGCGGAGGGCATCAACCTGGTCGAAATCGATTTCCGGGAAGATGATCTGTTCCTTGATGCCCATGTTGAAGTTTCCCCGTCCATCGAAGGAGCGGCCGGAAACCCCGCGGAAATCGCGCACGCGAGGCAGCGCCACACTGATCAACCGGTCGAGGAACTCATACATGCCGGCGCGCCGGAGCGTCACCTTGCAACCGATCGGCCATCCATCGCGGATCTTAAATGACGCTACCGAGACGCGCGCCTTCGTCGCGATCGGCTTCTGACCGGCGATCCGGGCCATGTCGGCGATGGCGTTCTCCAGAACCTTCTTGTTGGCTGCAGCCTCGCCTACGCCCATATTCAGCGTGATCTTGGTCAGGCGGGGTACCTGCATCACATTGGCGTAGCCGAAGCGTTCGATCAACTTCGGCACGACCTGTTCCTTGTAGATTTGCTCGAGGCGGGTCATGACGGCTCCTTATGCGTCGACCACTTCGCCGGTGCCGCGATAGACGCGCACCTTGCGGCCGTCCTCAAGCGTCTTGTAGCCGACGCGCGAGCCCGTTCCGCTGGCGGGGTTGAACAGCATGACATTGGACTGGTGGATCGGGGCCTCACGTTCGATGATGCCGCCGGGCTGGTTGATCTGAGGATTGGGCTTCGTATGGCGTTTGACCATGTTGATATTGGTGACGTAAACGCGATCACCGACGACGCGCGCCACTTCGCCACGCTTGCCCTTGTCCTTGCCTGCGATCACGACGACTTGGTCGCCCTTGCGAATTCGGTTCATGGCTTCTCTCCGCTCAGAGCACTTCGGGTGCAAGCGAAACGATTTTCATGAAGCGCTCGCTGCGTAGCTCGCGCGTGACTGGTCCGAAAATTCGGGTGCCGATCGGCTCGAGCTTGTTGTTAAGGAGCACGGCGGCATTGCCGTCGAACCGGATCAGGGATCCGTCGGGGCGCCGCACGCCCTTGGCGGTACGGACCACCACGGCGTCATAGACCTCGCCCTTCTTGACCTTGCCGCGCGGAATCGCGTCCTTGACGGTGACCTTGATGACATCGCCGATGCCGGCATAACGGCGCTTGGAGCCGCCCAGCACCTTGATGCACATGAGCTCACGGGCACCGCTATTGTCCGCCGCGGCCAGCCTGGATTGCATCTGGATCATGACTGTGTCCTCACTCCGCGCCGCGTTGAAGCACTTCGACGACGCGATGGTGCTTCGTCTTCGATATGGGGCGGCACTCGACGATCCGGACCAAGTCGCCTTCGCGGCAAGCGCCCGATTCGTCGTGCGCATGCAGCTTGGTGGACCGCCGCAGGATCTTGCCATACACACCGTGCTGGACCTGTCGCTCGATTAGCACGGTGACCGTATGGTTCATCTTGCTGCTGAGTACGCGACCCTGAAGGCTGCGCGCTGTCGATGTCTGTTCGCTCATGGCCGCTCTCACTTCTTCTCGCCCAGGACCGTCTTGACGCGCGCGATTTCGCGGCGCACACGGCTGAACTGATGCGTCTGCTTGAACTCGCCCGCGCTGCGCTGCATGCGGAGGTTGAACTGCTCCTTGCGCAGGTCGAGCACGTGTTTGGCCAGGTCAGCGGCCGACTGTTCGCGCAGTTCCTTGGTCTTCATGACAGCACCGCCCGGGTGACAAAGGTGGTTTGGACCGACAACTTGGCCGCGGCGAGGCGGAACGCCTCCCGTGCAGTCGCCTCATCGACGCCCTCGATCTCGTAAAGCATGCGTCCCGGCTGGATCGGCGCGACCCAGAACTCGACGCCACCCTTGCCGGCGCCCATGCGGACTTCGATCGGCTTGCGCGTGATCGGCTTGTCCGGAAACACGCGGATCCAGAGCTTCCCGCCACGCTTGACGTAACGTGAAATACTCCGGCGCGCGGCTTCGATCTGTCGCGCCGTGAGGTGCCCATGGGTGGTCGCCTTCAGGCCGTACTCGCCAAAGCTGACGACGTTGGCGCTATAGCTCAGGCCTTCGTTGCGGCCCTTGAACATCTTGCGGTATTTGGTGCGCTTGGGTTGCAGCATGGCTCCACTCCTTACTTCGCCGCCGGCTGGCGCTCGGCGCGCTCGCCGCGCTCGGCACCACCGCCACGACGCGGCTCTCGCTGGCCTTCCTTCTCTTCCTGCTGCTGGGCGGCAGCGAGGTCGAAAATCTCGCCCTTGTAGATCCAGACCTTGACGCCGATGACGCCATAGGTGGTCTTGGCCTCGGCGAAGCCGTAATCGACGTCGGCGCGCAGGGTATGCAGCGGGACGCGGCCTTCCCGATACCA
>JAKAEJ010000077.1 GCA_021818335.1 Pseudomonadota bacterium
GCACGTCCTCCAGGAACAGGTCGCCGAACGCAATGTGCCGAAGACCCGGCCAGCGCGCCCGCGCCTCGGCGAGGCTGGCGCCGAAGGCTTGCGCGTAGCTGTCGTTGCTGGCAGGCCAGTCCAGTGGCGATTCGATCAAGGGTAGGCCGAGCGCCTCCGCCTGCGCATGCAGCACCTCGCGGCGTATGCCGTGCATGGCCACGCGCTGGAATGCCGTGGTCACCGTGGTCAGCAATGCAGTCACCCGCCAGCGCGGATCTTCGCGCAGCCGCCCCAAAGCCGACAGGCAGTCCTTGCCGCCGCTCCAGGCCAGCAGGATGGGTGTCCCCGGAGGTCCGGGCGGCGAGTGGTCACGCATGGTTGCCTCCGCGCGGGGCATCGCCGTGGCGCGGCGCCGCCTCGGCCAGCCACCGTGCTGCCCGTCTTGGCGGGTCAGTGATTGTGCGCGAGCAGTGTGGCGACATTGGCGGGATCCTGGGGCCGCGCCAATGCGTAGCCCTGGCCTTCGGAGCAGCCGGCAGCCAGCAGGAAAGCGGCCTGTCGTTCATTTTCGATGCCCTCGGCGATGGCGTCGAGGCCTAGGCTGTTGGCCAGGGCGAGGATGGCCCGCGTGATCGCGACGTCGTTGGCGTCGTCGGGCAGGCCGCTGACGAAGCTCTGGTCGATCTTGATGGTGCGGATGGCCGGGAGCTTCAGGTACGCCAGTGACGAGTAACCCGTGCCGAAGTCATCGACGGCCACGCCGATGCCAAGCTCGTGGAGTGCCGCCAGCGTCCGCCGCGAGCGTTCGCCGGCGCGCAGGATGGCGCTCTCGGTGAGTTCCACCACCAGCGATCCGCGCGGGCACTGGTGCCGAAGCACGGCGGACCGCACCTGCTCGATGAAGCCGGCGCTGCTGAGGTGGCTGGCCGAGATGTTCACCGCGACGCGCAGCGGGGGCAGGCCCTCGTCGATCCAGGTGCGGATCTGCCTGCATGCCTCGCCCAGGACCCATTCGCCCACGGCGCGGACCATGCCCAGGTTTTCGGCGAGCGGAATGAACTCCGCCGGCGCGATCTCGCCGCGCCCCGGGTGGCGCCATCGCAGCAGGGCTTCGACGGCGACGATGTGGCGGCTCTCCAGGTCGAAGCTGGGCTGGTACACGAGGTGGAATTCGCCCCTGGCGATGGCCTGGCGAAGCTCGCCGGCGAGGCTGAGGCGCGTGCGCGTCGAGGCTTGCATGATCGGGCTGTAAAGGCGGAAGCTGTTGCGTTCCTCCGCCTTCACCGCGTACATCGCGGCGTCGGCGTTCGCGATCAGCGTGGCAGGGTCCGCGCCATCGTCGGGGAATCCGGCGATGCCGATGCTGGCGGAGAGGAAGACTTCGTGCTCGAGCACCCTGTAGGCCTCGCCCAGCAGCAGCAGCAGGGTGCGGGCCACGGCGACGGCATCTTCGCGCGTGCCCAGGTCGCCGAGCAGCAACGTGAATTCGTCGCCGCCGATCCGCCCGGCCAGGTCATGCTCGCCGATCTGGCTCGCCAGCCGCTGGCCGACCTGCTGCAGCAGCTGGTCTCCGAACGCGTGGCCATAGCTGTCGTTGACGGCCTTGAATCCGTCCAGGTCCACGAAGAGCATCGCCGCCTTGCGGCCGTGGCGCTGGATGCCGGCCAGGGCCCGTGCCGCCGCGCGCTCGAAGGCGGCGCGGTTCAGCAAACCGGTGAGCGCGTCGTGCGTCGCCAGGTACTCGAGCTGCCGCTGGTACGCTTCGGAAGCCGAGATATCGTCGAATACGGCGACATAGCGGACCGGCAGGCCGTCGCTGCCGCGGATGGCGCTGACGCTCAGGCGCTCGGGGTAACGGCTGCCATCCCGTCGCTGGCTGAGGACGCGCCCCTGCCAATGGCCGGCATGGGCCACCTGGTCCCAGACCAACGGACCGAATCCGGCGCCGGCTTCGCCGTCGCGCAGCGCGTCGAGGGTCATGCCCCGCAGTTCCGCGGCGCTGTAGCCGGAGAGGATCTCGGCCGCCGCGTTGCAACGGATGATCTGGCGCGAGGCGTCGGCGATCAGCACGCCCTCCGCGATGGTGGCGAGGGCCTCGGCTGCCACGCGCCGGTCATCCTCGAGGCGCCGTCGTTCGGTCATGTCGCGCATGATCGCGAGGTGCACCGGCCGCTCGCCCAGGCTGTGGCGGCTCATGCTCACCGCGACGTGGCGCACGCCGCCGTCGTGGGCGTGCAGCTCCGCGTCGCGCTGTTCGCTGGCTGCCGGATCGCCTTCGGCATCGGGCGCGGAGCCTGCCGGGAACAAGCTCGCAAAGACGCGGCCGTAGAGGGCCTCGCGGCCATCGCCCACCATCCGCTCGGTTGCCTGGTTGACCTCGAGGATGCGGCCGCTGCCGGCGTCGATGAGGGCAATGGCGTCGTGGGCGCCTTCAAGCAGCGTCCGATAGCGCGATTCGGAGCCGCGCAGCGCATGTAGCGTGCGCTTCGCGAAATACAGCCAGATCGCCAGGGTCAGCAGCGTGGCGAGGACCATGCTCCAGAACAGCAAGCGCGCCAGCCAAGCCGCGCCCAGCGCGATGCTGCGCGAGAACGCGTTGGTCAGCGGGGTGACGCGGCTGTTGATGGCCAGGATCTCGCGGCCATAGGCGTCGATCACGTTGGAGGGTGGCCGGGGTTGCGCGTAGACGACCTCGAGCGCCCGGGCGATGCCCGGGAGCTTGTCCATCTCCGGATCGCTGGCGCGCCAGTTGCGCAGCGCATCGCCCACGTACGGGGCGTCGGCGAGATGCTGCATGGCGAACACCAGCAGGGGAATGGCCTGGGGCAGCGCGCCCGTGCTGCGGAACTCGCGGCGTGCGATCGCCGGTTGCGGATGCGGGCCAGCCACCGCGTCGCGGCCGATGCGGTCGGCCATCACGGTGGCCATGCTTGCCTGGTAGCCCTGGAGGTCGGCCCGGTCCCCGCTCCGGGCGTAGGCGTACAGTTCGATGATGGCTTGCTTCTGCGCCTTCGACCAGATGCTCTCCCCATTGAGGAAGCCGGCCACCGCGACTTGCAGCTGCAATGCCGCCCAGGTCAGCACCAGGACCAGCAGGACGATGGCCAGCATGCCGTAGAGTAGCGGCCGCAGTCGCCGTTCAAGGGGCAGCGGGCGTGACGTGCTCGAGCGCATTTCCGCGGCCCTCATTCTCCGCCGCGCCGACCGAGAGTCTGGCGACGGCGGGAATGATGGCAAAGCGCGGGATCAGGCTGCAACCGCACGCACGCTCCCGGCCGACGCGGTGGCCTGCATGCAGTGCTGCAGGGCGAGGTACTTGTAGACGTACGTGTTCAGCACGCACTGCCGGAGGTGGTCGACCGTCTCAGGCGCGGGGTCCCGGCCGACGAGCGTGCTGACGATCTCCAGCGCCTCCCACGGGTGCGTGTCGTCGTACTCCGCGTGCAGCTTGAGCCAGCGCATCGCCCGCGGGCGGATCCGCGCGTCGAAGCCGTAGGCGTAGATGTCATCCCGGGTGACGAGCACCGCCCATTCACCGGTGATGCCCTCGACCGCGTAGTTGGTCGTGAGCATGCCTGCGGCGAGCGTGTCGCTGTCGCAGGCATGCCAACACCAGTGAGCCAGGATCCCCGACTCGGGCGTGGCCGCGTTGGAGAGGACGTCGCGGCGTGGCACGCCGACCGCTTCGGCCCAGTCGAGCCAGTAGTCCGCGTGGTTCTGTTCGACGCGGATGTTGCGCACCAGCCAGCGGCGGGCGAGGTGCGGGCCACGCTCGGTGCCGTAGCGGGCCTTGAGCAGGCTCATGGCCATGTACTGCGGGAACTGCTCGATGACCTGCCAGGCGCTGAGGATGAACATGCGCATGGCGGCGTCCGGCAGGGTGCCTTCGCGCATCATGGCCCAGATGGGGTGCTCGAGCACCCGGCGCTTCGCGGGCGCGCAGTCCTCGATGATCGCCTGCGCCCACTGCGGGTAGCTGCGCAGGTCCTTCAGTTCGCCAGTCCGTACAAACGCGTCGCTCATGGTCCGTTCCTCAGGGGTGGGTTGCGGACGAGCTATACCATGATTGTGAATAAATGTGACGTGCGCGCGGATACGATTCCGTACGGTGGTATGCGGTCGTGGGCGCCGGGGCCGGTCGGTGGCCGCCACGGCGCCCGTTGCGGGTGCGCTCAGGCCGCGCGGGACGCGCGCTTTCGATCGCTCTCGGTGAGGTGCTTCTTGCGCAGGCGGATGCCTTTCGGGGTCACTTCGACCAGCTCGTCGTCCTCGATGAACTCCAGTGCCTGCTCGAGCGACATCTTGATCGGCGGCGTCAGCATCACGTTGTCATCCTTGCCGGCAGCGCGGATGTTGGTGAGCTGCTTCTCGCGCAGCGCATTGACGGTCAGGTCGTTGTCCTTGGCGTGGATGCCCACCAGCTGGCCCTCATAGATCTCCTCGCCACCGCCGACCAGGAGCCGGCCGCGTTCCTGCAGAGCCATCAGCGCGTAGGGCGGTGCCCGGCCGGTGCCGTTGGAGATCATCACGCCGTTCGGCCGCTTGGCGATCGTGCCTTCGCTGCGCGGGCCGTAGTGGTCGAAGACGTGGAACAGCAGGCCGGTGCCGGCGGTGAGGGTCCGGAACTCGGTCTGAAAGCCGATCAGGCCGCGTGCCGGGATGATGTAGTCGATTCGCACCCGGCCCTTGCCGTCCGGTTCCATGTTCCGCAGTTGCGCGCGGCGCATGCCCAGCCGCTCCATGACGCCACCCTGGTAGTTTTCCTCGAGGTCCACCACCAGCTGTTCATAAGGCTCCATCGCCTGCCCGTCGATCTCCCGGATGATCACCTCGGGCCGGGAGACGGCGAGCTCGTAGCCCTCGCGGCGCATGGTCTCGATCAGCACCGACAGGTGTAGCTCGCCGCGGCCGGATACCTTGAAGCGATCGGCGTCGTCGGTTTCCTCGACGCGCAGCGCGACGTTGTGCAGCGTTTCGCGAAGCAGGCGCTCGCGCAACTGGCGGCTCGTGAGGTACTTGCCGCCGCTGTGGTCCTTGGTGCCGGCGAATGGCGAGGTGTTGACCTGGAACGTCATGCTGATGGTGGGTTCGTCGACCGTCAGCACCGGCAGCGCCTCGGGTGCCGCCGGATCGCACACCGTGTCGGAGATGCCGAGGCCATCGACGCCCGAGATCGCCACGATGTCGCCGGCCTGCGCCTCGGGCACTTCGCGACGCTCGAGGCCCAGGAAGCCGAGCACCTGCAGCACGCGGCCGCTGCGGCGAGCCCCCTCGCGGTCGATGACGGTCACGGCGGTGTTGGTGCGCACGCGGCCGCGCTGGATGCGGCCGATGCCGATGAGGCCCACGTAGCTCGAGTAGTCGAGCTGGCTGATCTGCATCTGGAAGGGGCCATCGATGTCGACCGGGGGCGGCGGCACGTGCCGCATGATCGCCCCGAACAGGGGCGTCATGTCGCCTTCGCGCGCTTCCGGGTCGTTGCTGGCGTAACCGTGCAGGGCCGAGGCATAGACGACCGGGAAATCGAGCTGTTCGTTGCTGGCGCCGAGGCGGTCGAACAGGTCGAAGGTCGCGTTCAGCACCCAGTCCGGGCGCGCGCCGGGACGATCGATCTTGTTGATGACGACGATCGGCTTGAAGCCCATGTTGAAGGCCTTCTGCGTCACGAACCGCGTCTGCGGCATGGGCCCGTCCATGGCATCGACGAGGATCAGCACGGAATCCACCATCGACAGGACGCGCTCGACCTCGCCGCCGAAGTCCGCGTGGCCGGGGGTGTCGACGATGTTGATGCGGTTGCCCCGCCAGGTGATCGCGGTGTTCTTGGCCAGGATGGTGATGCCGCGCTCGCGTTCCTGGTCGTTGCTGTCCATGACGCGGTCCGGCACCACGGCGCGCTCGCTGAGCGTGCCCGATTGCTTCAGCAGCTGGTCGACGAGCGTGGTCTTGCCGTGGTCGACATGGGCGACGATGGCGATGTTGCGCAGATTTTCGATGGACATGCGGGAACGCCTGCGGGGGAACGCAGGCCCTAGCGTCGGGAGAGCCGTCTAGTGTAGCCGTTCCCGCGAGCCCAAGCTGCATCGCAACATGGGCGGTTCAGCGGGCGCCGGGTCTGTGGGGCCGGCGCCGGGGCCGCGCGAGGCGCGGGCGGCTTGGGTTATCGTGGGGAATCCGCGCCGCCGGCGGCCGGTCCCCCTTACCCAACCGCGAGGTTTCCATGTCCCTGAACGCCACCTTCCACACGAATCGCGGCGCCATCCGCGCGCAGCTGTTCGCCGAGCAGACCCCGCTGACGGTGGCGAACTTCGTCAACCTGGCACGGCGCGGCTACTACGACGGCCTGAGCTTCCATCGCGTCATCGCCGACTTCATGATCCAGGGCGGCTGCCCCAACGGCGACGGGCGCGGCGGCCCCGGTTATCGCTTCGAGGACGAGTGCCGCGCCGACCTGCGTCACGACCGCCCGGGCGTGCTGTCGATGGCCAACGCCGGCCCCGGCACCAACGGCAGCCAGTTCTTCATCACCCACGTGGCCACGCCGTGGCTGGATGGCAAGCACACCGTTTTCGGCGCCGTGCTGGGTGCCGACGACCAGAAGGTCGTCGATGCCATCCGCCAGGGCGACACGATCGAGCGCGTGGTGATCGAGGGGGATGCCGATGCGTTACTGGCATCCCAGTCCGCGCGCGTGGCCGAGTGGAACCGGGTGCTCGACGCGCGCTGAACGCACGCGGGGCGCCGCGGCGCGGCGCCCTTCACGCCTGCCGCGAGACGATTCGGTGCACGAGCAGCAGCAGCATCGCGCCGACCACCGAGGCGATGAATCCGGCCGGCTCGCCGGGGGCGTACCAACCCAGCATCTGGCCGGCCCACGTGCCCACCAGGGAGCCGGCGATGCCGAGCAGGGACGTCAGGATGATCCCGCGCGGACCCCGCCCGGGCGTGAGCAATCGGGCCAGCAGGCCGATGACGAGGCCGATGAAAAACACCGCGATCCAGTGCATGGCCGCCTCCGTCGGCACTGCGAAGTGCCTAGCATGCCGCCTCCGCGGCGGCGGCGCACCTGCCGGATTGCGCGGGCCCCGCAGGGCGGCCTGCACGGCGCATGCTAAAATTGATGCTTCCCGTGCGAGAAAACCCCATGCCCCAGCTTGCCCAGCGCATGCGCCGCGCGAAGCCCAGCGCGATCATGATGATCGCCGAGAAGGCCAAGGCCCTGCAGGCTTCCGGCCGCGACATCATCAGCTTCTCGATCGGCGTGCCCAACTTCCTGCCGGGTCCGCACGTCTATGAGGCCGTGCGCAAGGCGCTGGAGCACGACAGTGGCCAGTACGGGTCCAACCGTGGCAGCAATGCATTGCTCGACGCGTTCCTGGCGCACCTGGCGCAGGTGGGCCTGACTGGTTACGCGAGGGAGAACATCTCGACCGGCGTCGGCGCCAAGCACGTGCTCTACAACCTCGCCGAGGCCCTGCTCGACGAAGGCGACGAGATCGCCTTCCCGACGCCCTACTGGACCAGCTACATGGACATCGCCGAGATCCTGGGCGCCCGTCCGAAGCTGCTGCCGTGCCCGCCGTCGCAGGGCTACAAGCTGACGCCGCGGCAGCTCGACGAGGCGCTCACGCCGGCCACGCGGGTGTTCCTGTTCAACAACCCGTCGAATCCGACCGGGATGGTCTACACGCGCGAGGAAATCGCCGCGCTGGCCGAGGTCCTGGCCCGCAAGCCCGATACCTGGATCATCACCGACGACATCTACCACCGCATGGTGTTCGACGGCCTCGGGTACAGCAATTTCGTGCAATTCCAGCCCTCGTTGCGCGACCGCCTGGTGTTCGTCGATTCGCTGTCGAAAACCTACGGGATGCCGGGCTGGCGCGTGGGGTTCATGGCGGGGCCCAAGGCCGTGGCCGACGCGGTGACGACGCTGAATTCCAACCACATCACCAACCTGCCGGAAATGACCACGGCCGCGGCCATCGCCGCGCTGTCGGGGCCGCAGGACGTCACCGTCGCGCGGGTCGCCGATTTCGCCCACCGCCGCGATCGCGTCCATGCCGCGCTGACCGCCATCCCCGGCATCGCCTGCCCCCGGCCGCAGGGGGCGTTCTATGCGTTCCCCGACATTTCGGCATTCTTCGGCCGGCGCCACGGCGATACCGTGCTGGCCGACGACGTCGCCTTCTGCGCGGCGCTGCTGGAGGCCAAGGGCATCGCCTGCGTGCCTGGCTCGGCGTTCGGCGAACCGCGCGCGATGCGGATTTCCTATACCTGTCCCGCCGAGCAGCTCGAACCGGGCATGGCCCGAATCGCCGCCTTCTGCTCCGAGATCCGCTGAGCGCCCGGCGGCACGGCAGCGAGGCGGACCGGACGCTCTCGCGGGCGCCTGCGCGGGCGCCCGGAGGCGCGAGGAGCCGGTGGCGCGCCAACCGAACCCCAGTTACATCCCCGAGGAGTCGACCATGAAAACCCCCGTTCGCGTTGCCGTTACCGGCGCAGCTGGCCAGATCGGCTACGCCCTGCTGTTCCGGATCGCCGCCGGCGACATGTTGGGCCCGGACCAGCCGGTGATCCTGCATC
>JAKAEJ010000078.1 GCA_021818335.1 Pseudomonadota bacterium
TACGTCATTGATTGTGCGCGACCGCCATCTGCGCCTACCCGCACGCCAAACGGAGAACAGAGACGGCTTTGGCCGAGAAAGTGGCCGATTTCAGGCGTTTCGGGTGATGGCTACCCGCAGCACCGATGGCCGGAACCCCGCGCGGCGCGGGGATTTCGGACAGAAAAAAGGGCCCGGAGAATTTCCGAGCCCTTGTATATGGTGGAGCCAGGGAGGATCGAACTCCCGACCTCGTCATTGCGAACGACGCGCTCTCCCAGCTGAGCTATGGCCCCGAAAAATCGCCCCGCCGGATGCAATCAACATGGAACGCGTCGACGCTTTGGACAGGACGCCCAGCGCAGACCACTCCCGACGGAAGCTCCGCGCCAGATCATCCGTGAAGTCTAAATGCCGCCCTTGAAGCGGTCAACGCACCCGCGTGGGCCGGCGACAATGATCGTCTTCAGTCGAGTAGGGGCGCCAGCGCCGGCTCCAGTACGCCGCGCCGCCAGCCATCGAGTTCGGCCGGCCACTCACGGGCAGCAATGTAGCGTTCGAGGGCGCGACGCGGGCACAGCAAGCCGGGGGGCAGGTCGAGGCGCGCGGCTTCCGCATCGACGCGCGCGCGCATGGCGTCGAACGCATGCCGGCGGGCACCCTTCAGGGGCTCGTCCGGGCGCAGCGTCGCGCGCACGAAGTCGTCGTCGAGGCGCTGCTGTAAATGGCTCCAGAGCTCCATGCGCAGGGCGTGGCGCAGCGACCGCTGGCCGCGGGTGCGCGCTTCCAGCGTCGCCGCGTCAGCGGGCGGATCCAAGGCGAGGTCGATGCAGTGTTCGTCGCGCAGCAGCCAGCCGCGCGGCACATCGTGGCGTCGGGCGGCAGCCTCGCGCCAGAGCAGCAGGTCGCGTAGCCGCGCGATGGCCGCGAGAGGCCAGCTGGCCGCGCCGCGCAGGCCCAGCTGAGGTTGCAGATCGGCTGCGGACTGCGCCCGCCGGGCCAGCCGCGCGCAGTCCTCCACAAACCACTCGAAATAGCCACGCGCGTGCAGTCGCGCGGTCAACTGGTCGTGCAACACCGCCAGGTGGACGACATCCTGCACCGCATAGGCGTGCTGGGCGTCGCTCAGCGGACGCCGGGTCCAGTCGGATCGGGTGACGTCCTTGGGCAAGTCGATCGCCAGGAGCGCGGCGACGAGCTTCTGGTAGCCGACACCGGCTCCCAGACCCACGAAGGCTGCGGCGATCTGCGTGTCGAATAGCCGCGGGGGTCCTTCGGGCAGCAGCGTACGCAGGGCCTCGATGTCCTCGCTCGCGCTGTGCATCAGGACGGCGCCCGTCGATTGCCCGAGCCAACCCTCGATCACCGTGGGCGCGAACGCCAGGGGATCGACGAGCGCCACATCCGTGGCCACCGCCATCTGGATGAGCGCGAGCTTGGGGAAGAACGTCGATTCCCGCACGAACTCCGTATCCATGCCGATGGCATGCGCAGTCGACGCGTGCCGATCCACCCACTCCTGCAGCCGCCCGGGGCTGTCGATCCATTGCGCTTGGCTCACGGTGCTCCGATTCGAACGGCCGGGCATTGCGACGCACGGCAGCTTTGCCTAAGGTGGCGCGAACCCTAACAGTCTTCGAAGCAGACCGCAGCATATGGCAGCGCAAATCACGACCGGCTGGCAGCGACGCGCGGGCATTGGCCTGGCCGTGGCCGCCTTGATGCTCGCGCTCATCTATCGGTTCCTTCCGGGCTGGCTGTTCCTTGGCCCCGCTGACCAGCCGCAGGCGGGCGGGCAGGGTGGTGGCGCACTCATCGACAATGCGATGTCGGGGCTGGCTGTGGCGCCCGCCAGCGCCGGCACCAGCATTTACGCGGCTGGCCCGCCACTGGCCCTGGCGCCGTTCGCACGCGACCGGGCGGCTTCGTCGCCCCCGGCCCATCCATCCGGCCCGCCCGCCGTCGTCGCGCTGCTGCGTCGCGCGTACGCGGCCGAACGCGCGGAGCGATGGGCGGGCACGCCGGACAGTGCCGCGACCTACTATCAGCAGGCGCTGCAGCGGGCACCCGGCAACGCGGATGCGCGCGCGGGCCTCCAATCATTGGCGCAACTGCTCGAGCGCAACGCCGCGCAAGCCATCCGCGCAGGTGACGCCGAGACGGCGCAGGCGCTGATCAACCTGCTGCGTGAGCTGCCGGGTGGACTCGACGCCGGCGCGCCCCTGCAGGCCCGCTTGTTCGTGCTCGAGCACGTGCAGCCCCTGTTGCGCCAGGCGGCGGCGCTGGAACTGGCCGGGCACCGCGTTGCGCCGGCGGGCGGCAGCGCGCTGGATGCCTACCGGCAGGTCCTGGTGCTCGATCCCGGCAATCCCGTGGCGACGCGGGGTCTGGCGCGCCTCCAGCGGGACGTGCTCGTGCAGGTACGCGTTGCCCTGGCCGGCGAGGATTTCCCGCGCGCCGCGCGATTGCTGGCGCAGGCGCATGGCATTGACGCCGGTTCGACGGCACTGATGGCCGCGCGCAGCAATTATGAACGTGCCCGCGTGCAGCGCGCGCGGGCGCTCGTGGCGCGCGCCGATGCCGCCTTGGCGGCCGGTTCGCCGGCGCTCGCCCAGCAACTGGCGTCGCAGGCACGGCGCCTCGACCCGCAGCTGCCGCAGTTGGCGGATTACGAGCAGCATGTGCGCGACCGAAAGCTTTACGCGGGTTACCGGCCCGGCCAGTTGTTCGCCGACGGATTCCTCGACCGCGACGGCAGCGCGCCCACCATGGTGGTGATCCCGGCCGGCTCGTTCCTCATGGGCAACCGCGCCGGGCGCCCCGGGCTGCGCGGCGACCAGACGCCGGCGCACCGGGTCACCTTCAGCCGGGGCTTCGCGCTCTCGCGCAGCGAGATCACGGTTGCGCAATTCCGCGCGTTCGTGCGGGCGACCGGCTATCGCACGGGACCCGAGCGCAACGGCGATGGCCTCGTCTATGACGAGATGACCGGGCGGCTGCGCAGTGACCCAGCTGCCAATTGGCGCGATGGCTACGACGGAGAACCTGCGTCCGGCGATATGCCGGTGATCAACATCACATGGGCCGACGCAGAGGCCTATTGCGACTGGCTGAGCCGGGTGACCGGCAAGCGCTACGCACTTCCCAGCGAGGCGGAGTACGAGTACGCCGAGCGCGGTGGCACCGTGACGCCGTACTGGTGGGGCAGCGGCAGCCCCACCCAGCGCGTCGAGAACCTCGCTGGCGCGCGCGACCGCTCGCCGCGCGGGCGGCATTGGGACAACGCCTTCCCGAAGTATGGCGACGGCTACTGGGGGCCGGCGCCCGTCATGAGCTTCCTCCCCAATCCCTACGGACTGTTCGACATCGACGGCAACGTCTCCGAGTGGACCGAGGACTGCTGGCACGACAACTACATCCGCGCTCCCGACGATGGCAGCGCCTGGGTCAACCCCGGTTGCCAGAATCGCGTCGTGCGCGGTGCGTCCTGGGCGAGCACGCCCGAGCAGGCGCTGAGCGCCTGGCGCATCGATACGCCGGGCGGGGCGGCCAGCGCACGCATCGGCTTCCGCGTCGCGCGCGCGCTCTAGGCACGCGCGGCCGCGAAGGCCACGCGCGCTCTGTTATCCTGCTGTGCTTTGCATTGCCAAGCGCCATGATCGAGACGAACCCCATCCACAACCAGATCGACGACCTGCGCCAGCGCGTCAACGCGCTGAGGGGGTTTCTTTGACTACCCGGGCAAGCGTGAGCGCCTCGAGGAAGTAAACCGCGAACTGGAACTGCCGACGGTCTGGGACGACCCGGCGCGAGCCCAGGAGCTGGGCCGCGAGCGCGCACGCCTGGCCCAGGTGGTCGAGGGACTCGACCGCATCGGCGTCGCCTTGGGCGATGCGGCGGACCTGCTCGATCTCGCGGCCGCGGACGCGGACGAACCCTCCATCGCCGCGGTGGCCTCCGACGTCCAGGCCCTCTCGGCCGAGGTCGGCAAGCTCGAGTTCCAGCGCATGTTCGCGGGCCGGATGGACAGCTGCAATGCGTTCGTCGACATCCAGGCCGGCGCCGGAGGCACCGAGGCGCAGGACTGGGCCGAGATGCTCCTGCGGATGTACCTGCGCTGGGCCGAGTCCCGCGGCTGGAAGACCGAGCTGCTCGAGGTCAGCGCCGGCGAAGTGGCCGGCATCAAGAGCGCGACGTTTCGCGTCGAGGGCGATTACGCCTATGGCTGGCTGAAGACCGAGACGGGCGTGCATCGCCTCGTGCGCAAGAGTCCGTTCGATTCGGACAATCGCCGCCACACCAGTTTCGGCAGCGTCTTCGTCTCGCCCGAAGTCGACGATGACATCGAGATCGACATCAATCCGGCTGACCTCAAGACCGACGTGTACCGCTCGTCCGGCGCCGGCGGCCAGCACGTCAACAAGACCGAGTCGGCGGTTCGCATCACGCACGTGCCCAGCGGCGTCGTCGTGGCCTGCCAGACCGAGCGCAGTCAGCACGCCAATCGCGACCGGGCGATGAAGATGCTGAAGGCCAAGCTGTACGAGCTGGAGCTGCAGAAGCGCAATACCGAGAAGGCGGCGCTGGAAGCCAGCAAGTCCGACATCGGCTGGGGGAGCCAGATCCGCAATTACGTGCTCGACCAGTCGCGCATCAAGGACCTGCGCACCGGCATCGAGCGCAGCGACACCCAGCGGGTGCTCGACGGCGACCTCGACGAATTCGTGGAAGCCAGCCTCAAGGCAGGCCTGGAAGTGGGCGCGAAGCGGGCGGATGCCTGAGCAAGGGGTGCGCAGGCTTTGCGGCGCGCGAGTCAACAACAGCGGCAGGCAATCGGACATGAGCGAGGAAACCACAGCCCATCCCACGGACGCTTCGGCAGGAGAGCCCGCGGTCGACGTCAACCGGCTGGTCGCCGAGCGTCGCGAGAAGCTGCGCGACCTGCGGCAGCACGGGGTCGCCTATCCCAACGATTTCCATCCCGATGCCTTCGCCGGCGACCTCCAGGCCAGCTACGCCGACGCGGTGGCGTGGGATGCCGACGCGCTGGCGGCCCAGGCGCGCCCGATGCGCCTGGCGGGGCGGCTGCTGGCCAAGCGCGTCATGGGCAAGGCCAGTTTCGCCCGACTGCAGGACGGCACCGGCGCCATCCAGCTCTACCTGCGTGCCGACCAGTTGCCCGCCGGGCACTACGATGCGTTCAAGGGCTTCGATGTCGGCGACATCGTCGGCGCCGAAGGCACGCTGACGCGCACCCGCACGGGCGAGCTGTCGCTTGCTGCCACCGGCATCCGGCTGCTGACCAAGTCCTTGCGTCCCTTGCCGGACAAGTGGCACGGGCTTGCCGACGTCGAGCAGCGCTATCGCCAGCGTTACGTCGACCTGATCGTGACGCCCGAGGCACGCGCGACCTTCCGGCTGCGTTCGCAGGTGATCGGCTTCATCCGGCGCTGGCTGGAGGCGCCGCCGCGGCGATTCATGGAAGTCGAGACGCCGATGATGCACGTGATCCCCGGCGGTGCCACGGCGCGTCCCTTCGTGACCCATCACAACGCCCTCGACCTCGACCTTTACCTGAGGGTCGCGCCGGAGCTCTACCTGAAGCGCCTGGTCGTCGGCGGCTTCGAGCGCGTCTACGAGATCAACCGCAATTTCCGCAACGAGGGGGTCTCGACCCGGCACAACCCCGAGTTCACCATGCTCGAGCTGTATCAGGCCTATGCGACCTACACCGACGTGATGGACCTCACCGAGGGCTTGCTGCGGGAGACCGCGCAGGCCACCCTGGGGCGCACCAGCCTGGCCTGGGAGGGACGGTCGATCGACCTGGGCCCGCCGTTCCGGCGCTGGCGCATGGAGGACGCCGTCGTTGAACTCAACCCTACGATACAGCGGCAGGAACTGCGCGACCGCGCCGCACTGGCCGCGCACGCGCAGCGGCTGGGCATCGCGGTCAAGCCGGGCTATGGCTGGGGCAAGCTCCTGCTCGAGATCTTCGAGAAGACCGTGGAGCCCACGCTCGTGCAACCCACCTTCATCACGGCACACCCGGTGGAGGTCTCGCCGCTGGCGCGTACCTGTGACGCGGACCCCGGGCTGACCGACCGCTTCGAGCTCTTTGTCGGTGGCAAGGAGATCGCCAATGGCTTTTCGGAGCTCAACGACCCCGAGGACCAGGCCGAACGGTTCCAGTCGCAGGCGCAGGCCAAGGCGGGTGGAGACGACGAGGCGATGCACTACGACGCCGATTACATCCGGGCCCTCGAGTACGGACTGCCGCCGACCGGCGGGCTGGGCATCGGCATCGACCGGATGGTGATGTTGCTGGCGGACGTCCCGTCCATCCGCGATGTCCTGCTGTTTCCATACATGCGCCCGGAGGCTCCCGAGGCGGGCGCGTGAGCCCTTGAGCATCGCCGAATCCCCGGCGGTGTCACCGATCCATGGCCCTGCATGCACCGTGGCCTGCGGGCCTTGCGGCGCGGGGTGAGTACGAATCCTCGGGCGACCGGGCGCGCGGCGGGCGCGCGATGGACGCCCGAGTAAGCTTGCGATCGACTGAGGAGGCCTTCGATGCCCATGTGGTACGCCATCACCGGCAGGGACCGGCCCGATTCACTGTCCGCGCGCCTCGCCGCGCGATCCGCGCACCTGGCGCGCCTGGAAGCCCTGCGTGACGCCGGGCGCCTGCTGCTCGCCGGGCCTTTCCCGGCCATCGATGCTGCGGATCCCGGCCCGGCCGGCTTCGCCGGCAGCCTGATCGTGGCCGAATTCGAGAGCCTCGAGGCTGCGCGCGCCTGGGCGGACGCCGACCCCTATCGTGCTGCAGGCGTGTATGACGCCGTCGAGGTGCGACCGTTCCGCAGGGTCCTGCCATGACCGCGACGCGCGTGGCCGCGATCCGCGAGCGGCTGGTGGCGGCATTCGATCCGCTTGAAATCGAGGTGATCGACGACAGCGCGCGCCACGCCGGCCACGCCGGCGCACGCGATGGACGTGGCCACTTCAAGGTCCACATCGTGGCCGCGGCTTTTGCCGGCATGCCGCCATTGACCAGGCACCGGGCCGTTTACGCGGCACTGGGAACCCTTATGCAGACCGATATCCATGCGCTGCAGATCGAGGCCCACGCCCCCGGCAGCTCCGGATGAACCTGTTGAACGGATGAGCATTCGCCTGCAAGTCCTTGGCGGGCCTGAGGCCGGCCGGCCTTCTCATGGCGGTCCCGGCGGGCGTCGCGTTGCGCCGCGGCGCGCCGATTGGCTACAGTCGCGGGCTTGGCCGCGCGGGGCAGCGCGGTGCTCCCTGGATGGCTATCGCGCATGCGCCTGACCTCGATCAAGCTGGCCGGATTCAAGTCCTTCGTCGATCCGACCACGCTGCCGCTGCCGACCAACATCACCTGCGTCGTCGGGCCCAACGGCAGTGGCAAGTCCAACATCATCGATGCGGTGCGCTGGGTGCTCGGCGAAAGCGCGGCCAGCCGCCTGCGCAGCGAAAACATCACCGACGTGATCTTCGCCGGTTCCAGCGGGCGCAAGCCGGCCGGACAGGCCAGCGTCGAGCTCGTGTTCGACAACAGCGAGGGCAAGCTGGGCGGCGAGTGGGCGAATTTCGCGGAAATCTCGGTGCGGCGGCTCGTCAGCCATGACGGGCAGTCGAGCTACTTCATCAACGGAACCCGCTGCCGGCGCCGCGACATCACCGACCTGTTCCTCGGCACCGGCCTCGGGGCGCGCAGCTACGCCATCATCGAACAGGGTGTCATCTCGGACATCGTCGAATCCCAGCCGGAGCACCTGCGCGTGCACCTCGAGGAGGCCGCCGGCATCTCGCGCTACAAGGAGCGGCGCAAGGAGACGGAAAGCCGCATCAAGGCCACGCGCGAGAACCTCGACCGCGTGCGCGACGTGCGCGACGAGGTGGACAAGCAGCTGGACCACCTCGACCGCCAGGCCCGCGCCGCCGAGCGCTGGCAGGCGCTGAAGGCCGACCAGACGCGTCGTGAAGCCGAGCTGCGCGCGCTCGAGTACCGCGCGCTGGGTACCGAGCTTGCGCAGCAGCAGCAGGCCCTGCAGGACGGCGAGCGGGCGGTCGAGCAGGCGCAGGCAGCCCTTGCGGGCATCGAGAACCGCCTGGAAACGGCGCGCGCGGCGCACGCGGAAGCCGGCAGCCGCTTCAATGCCGCCCAGGCCGACACCTATCGCGTCGGCGCCGAACTCGCCCGCGTCGAGCAGCAGTTGCGCCACAACCGCGAGTTGGGCGAGCGCCTGCAGCGCGAGAAGTCCGAGGCCGAAGCCCAGCTTCGCCAGGTCGAGCGCCAGCTCGAGGACGACCACGCCCGACAGGCCGAACAACGGCGCATCCAGGATGAATCCGCGCCG
>JAKAEJ010000079.1 GCA_021818335.1 Pseudomonadota bacterium
GACTCCCGATGCTTCCCGTTCCTTCGTGGAGCGCGAACGTATGTTCAAGCTGCCGCGATCGAGTTGGCAGGACTACGACCGGAGTGTCATCTCGAAGGGGGGCGGCGTCTGGCCGCGAAGCGCGAAATCGATTCCCGTCTCGCCAGAGGTGAGGGCTGCTCTCGGCATCGAGGAAGAGGTCGAGCAGCTTTCGCCGGTTGAACTGATGCGCGCCATCCTCAAGGCGCCCGTGGACTTGTTCTGGAACGGTGGCATCGGAACCTATGTCAAGGCTACGAGCGAAACGCACGCCGATGTGGGGGACCGGGCCAACAACGCCATCCGCATCAATGGCAACGAACTTCGGTGCAAGGTCATCGGTGAAGGAGGCAACCTCGGCCTGACCCAGCGTGGGCGCATCGAGGCCTCTTTCCACGGCGTGCAGCTCAATACCGATTTCATTGACAACTCCGCTGGCGTCGACACGTCGGACCACGAAGTCAATATCAAGATCTTGCTGGGCGATGCCGTTCGCAGGGGCGAGCTGGGCATGGAGGAGCGCAACCGTCTCCTGGCCAGCATGACCGACGAGATCGGACGGCTTGTTCTGTGGGACAACTACCGGCAGAACCAGGCGATCAGCCTCATGGAACACATGGCGGTCAAGCGACTGGGATCCTTCGGGCACCTGATACGCACCCTGGAAGCCGAAGGGCTGCTGGATCGCGGCATCGAGTATTTGCCCAGCAATGCGGAGCTAGTCGAGCGCAAGGCTCGGGGGCTAGGTCTGACGCGGCCGGAGCTGGCCATCCTCCTGTCCTATGACAAGATCAAGATCTACCAACAGTTGCTCGATTCCGACGTGCCCGAGGACGCGTATCTCTCGCGCGAGCTCGTGCGGTACTTCCCCGAGCCCTTGCACGCAGGCTATGCCGCGCACATGCAGCGGCATCGCCTGAAGCGCGAGATCATCGCCACGGCCGTCACGAACACGCTGGTCAACCGCATGGGTGCAAGCTTCATGCTGCGCATGCAGGAGGACACCGGACAGGGAGCGGCGTCCATCGCCAAGGCCTTCACGATCGCGCGAGAGGTCATTCTGGCGCGCGAGCTGTGGGCCGAAATCGAGGAGCTTGACGGTACCGTCACGGATGCGGTGCAGATTGACGCGGTGCTGGCCGTTTGGGAACTCGTGCGCAGCCTGACCCGGTGGCTGCTAAACCGGCCCGGGGGCGCTCTAGACATCGCCGACCAGGTTGAGCGTTACAGCGACGGATTTTCCGAGGTGCGTGCGGCGATCCCGCACAGCCTGCCCGAAGCGGGTCGCAAAGCACATGCGGAATTGGTTGAGCGCTGGCTGCAGGCGGGACTGCCGGAGGCACTGGCACGGCAATTGGCAGCGCTTCCCGCGCTGATCCTCGCGCTGGACGTTGTCGAGGTCGCGCATGACAGCAAGCAGACCATCGCCCGTGTGGCGCACACGTTCTTCGAGTTGGGCGCTGCGCTCGAGCTCGACTGGATGCGGGGCCGAATCGAGGAGTTGCCGGTGGAGAGCCGTTGGCACGCGCAGGCACGGGGTGCGCTTCGCGATGAACTGGCCCACCAGCATCGGCAACTCGCCGTGCAGGTCCTGGCCAGCGGGCTGAGCGTTGAACAGTGGCTGGCTCGCGAGGACGCGGGACTGCGTTACACCCTCGGCATGCTCGGTGAAATCCGTGCGCTGCCGTTGGATTATCCGATCGCCTCAGTGGCCGTTCGGCGGCTGGCGCAACTGGCCCAGGCAGGCGCTGCGTGAACGACGTGTCTGGCCTGTCCACTGGCATGGGCCAGCAGGTGTGAGCACTCGCATAAGCTTCCTTGCCAATCCGACGCCTGAGGCCCAGCAGGCGCGGTCGGCGCTGGTGGCTCGGTATGGCGAAGTCCCGACCGAGCATGCTGATGTGATCGTGGCGCTGGGTGGCGACGGGTTCATGCTACGCACCCTGCATGCCATGCTGGACCTGCGGGTGCCCGTGTTCGGAATGAAACTGGGCAAGGTCGGGTTCCTGATGAATCAGTATCGCCTCGACGACCTTCCTGGACGCCTGGCCCGCGCGCATGCCAGCACGCTGGCGCCGCTACTGATGCGCGCGCAGACGGGCGCCGGGGTGATCGAGGAGGCTTTGGCCTTCAACGAGGTTTCACTTTTGCGCCAGACCAACCAAGCTGCGCACCTGAGGATCGCGCTCAATGGACGCGTGAAACTCGAGGAATTGATCTGCGATGGCGTCCTCGTCGCCACGCCCGCTGGATCCACGGCCTATAACTTCTCCGCACATGGCCCGATCGTACCGCTGGATGCGAACGTCCTCGCATTGACGCCAATCAGCCCGTTTCGTCCCCGCCGCTGGCGAGGAGCGTTGCTTCCCGCAGAAACCATCGTGAGGATCGAAGTCATCGAGCCCGTCCTGCGACCGGTCAGCGCGACGGCGGATTTCCACGAGGTGAGGCGGATCTCCGTCATCGACATCAGCAGCCAGCCCGAGCGGGCCGTGAAGCTACTGTTCGACGCCGAGCATCAACTGGCCGAGCGCATACTCGACGAGCAATTCGCCCTGTAGCCGAGGGTGGATGGCAATCGACCATGCGCCCGGAGCCGGCGAGGTTGGCGGCCCGGCTGCACAGTGGCACCGCGCGGTGGGAGAATGCGCCATGGCCAACGTCCACGATCCCCATGCCGCGGCCGACGATCGCCTCGTGGTCGCCATTTCGTCGCGTGCGTTGTTTGACCTCGGCGAGAGCCACGCGCTTTTCGAGCGTGAAGGCCTGGAGGCCTACCGGCGCTTTCAAATCGAGCATGAGGAAGAAGTCCTGGAGCCGGGCGTCGCGTTTCCGCTGGTCCAGAAGCTGTTGCGGTTGAACCGGCTGGCGCCGGGCGCTCCCCGGGTGGAGGTCATCCTGTTGTCGCGGAACTCCGGCGACACCGGCTTGCGGATCTTCAACTCGATCCAGCATTACGACATGGAGATCGTTCGCGCCGCATTCACGAGCGGCGCGCCCACCGCGAATTACGTGCACCCGTTCGGAGCGGACCTCTTTCTCTCCGCCCACGCGGAGGATGTGGCACGTGCACTCAAGGCGGGCGTTGCGGCGGCGACGATCCTGCCTTCGGCAATGCCGGTCGAGCAATCACCGCAGTTGCGCATCGCGTTCGATGGAGATGCGGTGCTATTCGACGAGGAAGGTGAGCGCATCTCCAGTGAACAGGGGCTTGCAGCATTTCACCGGCATGAACACGAGCGTCGCATGGAGCCGCTTGAGGGTGGCCCGTTCAGGGGGTTCCTGGCAGCGCTTCAGCGTCTGCAGGCGGCATTCCCGGCCGAGGATTCGCCGTTGCGCATTGCACTGGTCACGGCGCGATCGGCTCCGGCGCACAAGCGCGTTATTTTGACGCTGCGGCACTGGGGTGTTCGTATCGACGAAGCCCTCTTTCTGGGCGGCCGGGACAAGGGACCATTTCTCAGGGCATTCGGCGCGGACATCTTCTTCGACGATTCCGAGGCCAATGTCGACTCGGCGCGCCAGCACGTCGCGACCGGGCATGTACCTCGACCCTGAGTTGCGTCCGGTCTGCCGCAGCCATGCCCCGACACGCTAAGATGGCGGACTGATTCCCTCCCATCGGGCTCATTCCATGGCGGCACGCCTTGATCCGTGTGACCTATTCGACATTCGCAGCCAGCTCGCCGAGGACGAACGCATGGTGCAGGACACCGTGGCGCGTTTCACGGACGAGCGTGTCCTTCCGATCATTGGCGAATACTTCGATCGGGGCGAATTTCCGGGCGAACTGATCCCGGAAATGGCAGAACTTGGGCTGCTTGGCAGCTACTTTCCCGAGCAATACGGCTGTGCGGGTATGAATGGAGTCAGCTATGGGCTGATATGTCAGGAGCTCGAGCGCGGTGATTCGGGCATGCGGAGTTTCGTGTCCGTGCAGACTTCACTGTGCATGTACCCGATTTTCGCCTATGGCTCCGAGGAGCAACGCCTCCGCTGGCTGCCGGCCATGGCGCGCGGGGAGGCGATCGGCTGCTTTGGGCTGACGGAGCCGCACGGTGGATCGGATCCGGCCAACATGAAGACCCGTGCGCGCCGCGACGGCGGCGACTGGATCATTGATGGTGCGAAGATGTGGATCACCAACGGCGGCCTCGCGCATGTTGCGATCGTCTGGGCGATGACGGATGACGGTATCCAGGGATTTCTCGTCGAGCGCGGAACGAAGGGATTCGAGACGCGGGACATCCACCGCAAGATGTCACTGCGTGCATCCGTGACGAGCGCGTTGTTCTTCGATGGTGTAAGGATCCCCGATGCCAATCGCCTGCCCGGCGTGAAAGGGCTCAAGGGGCCGCTAGGCTGCCTGAATCAGGCGCGCTATGGCATCACCTGGGGGCCGATTGGTGCGGCGATTGCTTGCTTTCGCGAGGTCGTGAACTACACGGCGGACCGCGTGCTTTTTGGGCGTCCTGTCGCGGCCAACCAGGCCGTCCAGATCAAATTGGCCGACATGGCGCGACGCATTACGACCGCGCAGTTGCTTTCGCTTCATCTGGGGCGACACAAGGATGCGGGAACCCTGCATCCCACCCAGGTCAGCCTCGGCAAGTGGAATAACGTCCGCATGGCACTGGACATCGCGCGGGAAGCGCGGGAGTTGCTTGGGGCAGCCGGAATCACTACCGAACATGCCCCGATTCGCCATGCGCTCAACCTGGAATCCGTGGTCACCTACGAAGGGACGGAGACGGTGCACCAGCTCGTCGTGGGCCGCGAAATCGTCGGCATCAACGCGTTCTGAGGGTCGCGGGCAAAGGTGCAGGCTCCGGGGTTCTCCTGTGCCGGTATTCCAGTCCACCTTCCACAGTCGAGGTATCGCGATGAAACGTTTTCCCTTCCTGATGACCCTTGCGCTCGCCAGCGCGGGCGTGCCCGCGCTGGCGTCGCCGCAGGCATCTTCCGGCGCGCCGACGGTGGTGCGGCAGGACATCAATCCTCAGGCACTGCATATCGCGCTCAGCTCGCTGCTCCTGGCTGCGACCAAGATGGCGGTCGAGAACGTGATGCTGAAAACCGGCAAGCCGCCGGCCAGCAACCGCGCTGCCCACGTCGGTGAACCCGATTACCTCACCACGAACGAAATCAGCAGCATCACCGTGCACCCGGGTGGGATACTCGAGGTCCATTTCACGAGTGCGGTCAGTCCGGGACTCACCGGCGTGTGGCTCACGCCCATCCGCGCTCATGGCCGAGTGGAGTGGACCTGCGTCAGCCATGACATCGTCCATGTTCACGATGTCGAGTCATCGTGCACCTACCAGCCGCTTGGGCGTTGAGCGTTCGCCGTGGAGCGCAAGGTGCTGTTGTTTGTCTGCACAGGCAACATATGCCGGTCGCCCATGGCACAGGCCTACGTCGTTCATCGTGCTCGAGAGGACGGACTGGCTCTGGAAGCGGATAGTGCCGCGGTCAGCAGCGAGGAGGTTGGGCGTCTGCCGGACGGCCGCGCCGTCGCTGAACTTTCACGCCACGGTGTTGCCATGCCAATGCACCGGGCACGGCAGGTGAGGCCGGCGGATTTCGGGCGGTTTGATCTGGTGATCGGCATGACGCGAAGCCACTGTGCGAGTTTGCGGGCCCTGGCGCCCCGGGCGCATGCCGACAAGGTTCGATTGCTGCTGGATGCCGTGCCCGGACACGCCGGCCGTGATGTGCCGGATCCGTGGTACGGGCCTGAAGACGCGTTTGCCGATGCCTACGCACTGATCGCCGCGGGCATCGATGCATTGATTGCCGCGCTTCGGCTTCCCAAGGGCCCATTTGCTTCCGTGGTTGCCCGCTAGGTTTCGACTTCCCCGGACGTGCCATGCGTCAGCACTCAACTATTCAAAGGCGTTCAAGTTGGCGAGCATCCTCGTGGCGTCCGGGCCGCGTGGGCGGGGACCAGGGGGCGGCTTGTTCGCATCGGGATCCATTGTGCTGTCCGCCCTCCCAACCGCACTGGGTTGTCCCGCACGGGTTCGCCTGTCGCCAGGCCGTCGCGGAATCCGGCGCAGGGAGTGCGTCCACTGTCCCATCACGACTTTTTGGATCTCGTAAACCATGAGCACAACCGTGCAATCAATCGCCGCCCGTCACAAGGGATTCAATCGCGCCGAAATCGTCGACAGGAACTTCATTGAGTCGGTGCAGGGCTGGTCAGGCCCGGCGCGGCACGCGCCGCATGACGACGAACCGGTGTTGCCGGGTAGTGCGCTTGACGTTCGCGGCTTCCGCGAGATATTCGAATCGCAGATGATCTCCCGGCACCTTGACTTGATGGCTCGGGTGCTGCGGGTGCAGAACAAGGTCTTCTACACGATCGGGAGTTCCGGTCATGAAGGCAATGCAATGCTGGCGCGATTGACGCGCCACACGGACCCGGCGTTCCTGCACTATCGCTCGGGAGCATTCATGGCCGAGCGCTTCCGCAAGCTGCCGGGGATGGATCCCGTCATGGATTCGGCTTTGAGCTTTGCCGCCAGCAAGGAGGATCCGGCATCGGGGGGTCGACACAAGGTGTGGGGGAGCAAGCCGCTATGGGTGCTCCCGCAGACATCGACCATTGCCTCGCACCTGCCCAAGGCATTGGGGACCGCGATCGCCATTGAGCAGGCCCGGCGCATTGGCCACGCGCTGCCTGTTCCCGAGGACAGCATTGTCATCTGCTCCTTCGGTGATGCATCGGCCAATCACGCTACCGCTCAGGCCGCGTTCAATGCGGCGGCGTGGACCGCCTATCAGGGCCTGCCTGCGCCCGTCCTGTTCGTCTGCGAGGACAACGGCATCGGCATCTCCGTGAAAACCCCTGCAGACTGGATCAGCAGCAGCTTTGGTCATCGCCGCGACCTCGACTATCTTTTCGCCGACGGGCTTGATCTGGCTACCGGGTATGCGGAGGTACAGCGCGCGGCCGAGCACTGTCGACGCACGCGCCGGCCGACCTTTCTGCACCTGCGCACCACACGGGTCATGGGCCATGCGGGAACCGACTTCGAGATCGAGTGGCGGAGCGTGGAAGAGCTGGTGGCAGTGGAAGCGACCGACCCGCTGTTGCGTTCGGCCGCCATCGCATTGGAAGCCGGCGTATTTACGCCCCAGTCGCTGCTGGCGCTCTACGAGGACACGCGCAAGCAATGCTTTGCCGCTGCCGAAGAGGCGGACCGGCGTCCCCGGCTGACGACGCTGGGGGAGGTGATGGCTCCACTCGCCCCATTCACGCCCGAGGCCGTCGTGGCCGAGGCGACGCGCGAGGTCCAGACCGAGCGACGCGAAGCTGCGTTTGGCGGTGCCGACCGACTGCCCGAACGGCTGCCGCCACGGCACCTTGCGCTGCAGATCAACGCGGCCTTGCACGACTTGTTGGCCAAATACCCGGAAGCACTGGTGTTTGGCGAAGACGTTGCGCAGAAAGGCGGCGTGTATACGGTCAGCAAGGGCTTGCACAAGGCCTTTGGCGGCCGGCGCGTATTCAACACGCTGCTGGATGAAACCACGATCCTGGGTCTTGCCCAGGGTTACGCCAACATGGGCATGCTGCCGGTTCCCGAGATCCAGTACCTCGCCTATTACCACAACGCTTGCGACCAGATCCGCGGGGAGGCCGCCAGCCTCCAGTTTTTCAGCAACGGCCAGTATCGCAACCCGATGGTCGTGCGGATTGCCGGACTTGGATACCAGCGAGGCTTCGGCGGACACTTCCACAACGACAATTCGATTGCCGCGTTGCGCGATATTCCCGGCCTGGTCCTCGGCTGCCCATCCCGCGGCGACGACGCGGTGACGATGTTGCGCACGCTCGCCGCGCTGGCCCGTGTCGATGGCCGTGTCAGCGTTTTCCTGGAGCCCATTGCACTCTACATGACCAAGGATCTTTACGATGCCGGCGACGGGCATTGGCAGTTCCCTTACCCGAAGCAGGGCGTCGCGATGCCTCTCGGCGAAGGGCGTGTCTATGGGGAGGGTGATGACCTGCTGATCATCACCTATGGCAACGGCGTGCCGATGAGCCTCCGCGCGGCGCGCGAACTCGAGCGTCGGCACGGATGGAAGACGCGTGTCGTCGATCTCCGTTGGTTGGTGCCGCTCAACGAGGAGTTCATCCGCAGGCAGGCCCAGTCAGCACGCCGAATCCTGATTGTCGACGAGGGACGGCGAAGCGCCGGCGTCGGCGAAGGCG
>JAKAEJ010000080.1 GCA_021818335.1 Pseudomonadota bacterium
GCCTTCGCGCCGGCGAACTGGTGGTCAGCGGTCCCTACCAGACGCTGCACGCATTGACTGCTGGCGAGGCGGTGCGGATCGAGGCAGCCAAACCCGCCACAGCGAAGTCCGACGATTCCAGCAGCATCACGATCAAAGCCTCATGAGCGCCCTGCCCATCGCGGACACGGCCCCGCTGCTGGAACTGCGTGGGATCACCAAACGCTATCGCATGGGCGATAGCAACGTGCATGCGCTGCAGGAAGTGGACCTGGCGATAGCGCGCAATGAATACGTGGCCTTCATCGGGCCCTCCGGCTCGGGCAAGACGACGCTCATGAACATCGTCGGTTGCCTGGACCGCCCGAGCGGGGGCCGGTATTTTCTCAACGGCAAGAACGTGGAAGAACTGGACGACACCCAACTCGCGCGCATACGCAACCGCGAGATCGGTTTCGTATTCCAGAACTTCAATCTCCTCGGTCGAGCCGATGCGCTGCACAACGTGATGCAGCCACTGGTCTACCGCGGCACGCCGTTGCGAGAGCGCCGGCGTCTAGCCACGGAGGCCCTCCAGCGGGTGGGCCTGGGCCAGCGCCTCGATCACCTGCCCAATCAGCTCTCCGGCGGCCAGCGCCAGCGCGTGGCGATCGCACGCGCCCTGGTCGGCTCGCCGTCGATCCTGCTGGCCGACGAACCCACTGGCAATCTCGACTCCAGCACCGCGCAGGAGATCATGGCGATGTTTGCAGCGCTGCACAGCGCCGGCAATACCATCGTGCTGGTGACGCACGATGCCGAAGTCGCCGCACACGCGCACCGCACCATCACGCTTCGCGACGGCCGCGTGATCGCCGACTCGCGCCGCGCCGAACCGGGCACCACCTGATGATGCAACTGCTGGAGGCCGCGCGTGCGGCGTGGAACGCGATCCGCGCGCACCTGCTGCGCGCTGCACTCACCGTGCTCGGCATGGTCATCGGCGTGGCGGCGGTCATCGTTGTCGTCGCCGTGCTGCATGGCTTCGCCCACACGATCACCTCGCAGTTCAAGAGCCTCGGCAGCAACGGCCTGATCATCGTGCCCTACGAAACGCAACGGGCCGAGCTGGCTGGAATCCAGGCGCGATTGACGCCGGGCGACCTGATCGCCATTCGCCGGCAAGTACGGGGCATCCAGGATGTGGTGCCGGTGCTGCCGATGGCGCGATTCGGCGGCTCGGTGCGCTTCGGAAACCACAGTACCGACAGCAGCATCACCGCGACCACGCCCGCCTTCGCTCGCGGTGGCGTGCAGTATCCGGTGCAGGGTCGCTTCATCGTGCCCGGTGATGACGCAACACGACGGCCGGTCGCGGTAATCGGTGATGCGGTGATCAAGAATCTCGGCCTTCCCGACCATCCCGACGGTCACTACGTCCAGATGTTCGGCACCTGGTTCAAGGTGGTTGGCGTGCTCAACAAGCTCGGCACGCTGCTCGGCGTACTCAATCAGGACAACCAGATCTACATTCCCTTCGAAACCGGCGTCAGCCTCAGCGGACGTAGCACGCCGCCAGATATCATCATCCAGCTCCAGGTGTCCCGCGCACAGGCAATCGCCCTAGTCGAGGCACGGATCACTCGCGTGCTGCGCGAACGGCACCACCTGCAGCCGGCGCAGGGCAACGACTTCAAGATCCAGTCGTCCGGCGAACTGATCAAGGCGCTGACCAAGGTGTTCAACATCATCACGCTGGTGGTGGCGGCCATCGTCGGCATCGCGCTGCTGGTCGGTGGCGTCGGCATCATGAACGTGCTGCTGGTTTCAGTGACCGAGCGCACACGCGAGATCGGCGTACTCAAGTCACTGGGCGCCACGCGCGGTGACATCCTGCTGCAGTTCATCCTCGAAGCCTTGCTGCTGTCGATGCTCGGCGCGCTGATCGGGCTGTTCCTGGGCTGGGGCCTGTCGACGCTGGTCGCGCATCTGGTGCCGGCGCTGGCCGCGGCACGCGTGCCGGCCTGGATCGTGGCGCTTGCACTCGGCTTCACTGCCGCCGTGGGCCTGATCTTCGGAATCGCGCCGGCTGCAAAAGCCGCGGCGCTCGATCCCATCGACGCACTGCGCTACGAGTGACCGCCATGTACCTGCTCACCGAAAGCCTGCGTTCCGCGCTCACAGCCATCCGCGCCAACAAGCTGCGGAGCATGCTGACCACGCTCGGCATCGTGCTGGGTGTGGCCGCGGTGGTGGCCGTGGTGGCGCTCCTGCAGGGCTTCAGCCAGGCCATCAACACCCAGTTCGCCGGGTTGGGTAGTGACACGCTGATCGTGCAGTCCTATCTGCCGCTGAAGGAGCAGATGGAAGGCAAGGTCGCCAAGGTCACGCCTGCCGACATGCGCGCAATCGCCGCGCAGGTGCCGGGCATCGCCAGCATCTCGCCGATCCTCCCTCTCAATCTCGCGGTGCGGCACCACGGCCAGAGCACCAGCGTCTCGGTGATTGCGGGCACCGCGGTGCTGGCCGAGTCGTTCGGCTACTGGCCCAGTCGCGGGCGCTTCATTACGCGCGACGACACGCTGCGCCACCGCCACGTGGCCGTGGTCGGGCGCACCGTGCTGGAACACCTGCATATGCACGGCAACCCCGTGGGCCAGTTCATCCAGATCGCCGGCAACTGGTTCCGCATCGTCGGCGAGCAGCACAAGCTCGGTTCAATGTTCGGCCAGGATCGCGACAACCAGATCATCATTCCCTACGGTACCGGGCTGGCGCTTCTGGGCAGCAGCGATGTGCCCAACATCGCCATCGAGATCAAGCTGGCCAAGGGCGCCGACCTCGATGCCGTCAAGGGCCGCATCCAGTCGCTCCTGCGCCGGGTGCACCGCCTCAAGCCCGGTCAATCCGACAACTTCAAGGTAGGAACGGCCGCACAACTTCTGGCCAGCTTCAACGCCATCCTCACCAACATCACCCTGATCGCCGGCGGCATCGTCGGCATCTCGCTGCTCGTGGGCGGCATTGGCATCATGAACATCATGCTGGTGTCGGTGACTGAACGCACACGCGAAATCGGCATCCTCAAAAGTCTGGGCGCCACCCGCGGCGACATCCTGCTGCAATTCCTGATCGAGGCGGCGACACTGTCGCTCCTGGGCGGACTGATCGGCTTGGGCCTCGGCTGGAGCGCCGGCATGCTGGTGCTGCACTTCGTGCCCGCCTTCGGCGGCGCGAGCGTGCCGCTGTGGGCCGCGCTGCTGGCCATCGGTTTCGCGACCTCGGTAGGACTGCTCTTCGGCATCGCGCCGGCCGCGCGTGCGGCACAACTCGATCCGATCGTAGCCCTCGGCTACAGCTGATCCGGCTCCACGGCGACCGGCTGCATGCGTCCGGCACGGCGCATGAGCAACGGGTAATAGGTGAAGTAGTAGGCGAATACGAGGCCACGGAGCAGCGAACTGATCGGATTGAGATCGAATTCGGCGAGGCGCTGCTGCATCTCAGGCGCCGCCGCGTTCAATGAGCCGAGGATGCCAAGCCGGTGCATCAGCCAGAACTTGTATGCGACGCGCACGAAGTACAGCACCAGGATCGCCGGGCCCAGCCAAGCATGCGCGCGTAGTTTCAGCTCCCCCTCCTGCCAGCCCAACTCGGCCAGGCGCGCCGCATGCCAGCCCAGCACCGATCCGCCGGCGAGCCCGGCCAGGGTGGCAACCAGCGCCACCGCCAGGGCCATCCCGCCATGGGGCAGGCCTGCCTGCACCTGCGCCACGTCGGCCCAGAGGATCAACAGCAGAACAATCCCCAAGCTCCACAATCGCCTCTTCATGGCTTTCGGCGCATACGTCTGCTGGCCAATCAGACTGCGCCCGCGCCGATAGAGACGATAGAGCACCAGTGCCACGACGGCGGCAATGACGAAATCCGTGCCCATGCCGATTCCTCCTGAAGTCCATGCCCAACCTGAACGACCCGGGGGGGCATCGCGTTGGATGCGCCCTTCCCCGTAGCGGCGGATCATCGCATGCACGCGGACCCGCGTCATGCCGCTGGCGCCATCCCGACGCGTGCACCGATAATTGGATTTCCATCTCGATGCGCGCTCATGGATTTTATTCCTGGTCAACGCTGGATTTCTTCCACGGAACCCGAACTGGGCCTAGCCACCGTGTTGCGCGTGGACGCGCGCGGCGTGCAGATCTTGTTCGCCAAAAGCGGCGTGCTCCGCCAATATGCTCGGGAAAGCGCCCCATTCATCCGAGCCGAGTTTCGCGTTGGCCAGCGCATCAGCGGCAAGGGCCGGAGCCTGACCATCGATCGCGTCGAGCTGCACGATGGCTTGCTGGTGTACTCCGGTGATGGCATGCAAATGCACGAGGGCGAACTGGACGACGATCAGCCCGTGTCACAAGCGGACGAACGCTTGATGGCAGGGCGCGTCGACGCGCCCGGGACCTTCGAACTGCGCCGCGAAGCCCTGGCGCGCCGCCAGCACGCGCGCGCCAGCGTGGCGTGGGGTCTCGCCAGCGCCCGCATCGATCTGCTGCCCCACCAATTGCGAGTCGCCGAAGCCGCCACGGCAAGACTCGTTCCCCGTTTGTTGCTTGCGGACGAGGCAGGCCTTGGCAAGACCGTCGAAGCAGGCATGGTGCTGGCGAGATTGCTGGCGACCGGGCGCGTCGATCGCGTGCTGGTCCTGCTGCCCGAGGCGCTCCTTTCCCAGTGGTTCATCGAACTCCTCCGCCGCTTCAACCGGTCATTCGCCCTCTTCGACGAGGAGCGCTGCGAAGCCATTGAAGCGGCCGGCGACGCCCGAAACCCTTTCCAGGACGAGCAGTGCATCCTCGCCTCGCTGGACTGGCTGGAGCAAGATGCGCGCCGACAGCAGCAACTGGTCGAAGCCGGATGGGACATGCTCCTGGTGGACGAAGCCCATCATCTGGAGTGGACGCCCACGGGCCCCAGCCACCGGTATGGACTGGTTGAACGCCTCGCCAAGTCGACCCCGAGCGTGCTCCTGCTGACCGCCACGCCCGAACAGCTGGGTCGTGACGGCCATTTCGCACGGTTGCGACTGCTGGACCCTGCCCGCTACACCAGTCTAGACGCCTACCTCGCGGAAACCGCCGACTACCCGGAACGTTCGGCCCTGGCGCAGACGCTCGAGCATGAAGCCCCCCTTGAATCGCAACAGCGCGCCAAGTTGGCAGAGCTGCTAGTCGATGACACGGACGTGGCTGACGCGCTGGACAGGTACCCGGCAGCCGGCACGGCCAGCCGCCTACTGGACGCATTGGTCGACCGCCATGGTACGGGACGCGTGATGTTCCGCCATCGCCGTTCGAGTGTCGGCGGGTTTGCGCCGCGAGAACCTCGGCTGGTGGTAGCCGACGCGCCCGACAGCGAGGATGCGCGGCAGCGGCTCACGGCCGAATTCCTCGCAGACCAGCATGAGCACCCGCCCAGCCTTGATTATGACTATGGGCACGACGGTCGAATCAATTGGCTGCTGGGTCTTCTCGATGCCCACCCAGCGGATAAATTCCTATTGATCTGCCGGAGCGAGGCGAAGGTTGTGGCCATCGAGTCCGCCTTGCGCACGCGTACCGGCATCGGCGTGGCGAGCTTTCGCGAGAGCGTTGGTTTGCTGGCACGCGATCGCGCTGCGGCCTGGTTTGCAGCGTCCGACGGGGCTCGCCTGCTCCTGTGCTCGGAAATCGGCTCCGAAGGGCGAAATTTCCAGTTTGCCCATCATCTGCTGTTGTGGGACCTGCCACCGGACCCGGACCTCCTTGAACAGCGCATCGGACGTCTGGACCGGATTGGTCAGAGCCATGCCATCCAGATCCATCACTTCGTTCGGCGAGGGACGGCACAGCATGCGCTTTCCCGCTGGTACCACGAGGGATGTGATGCATTTGCCAGCAGTCATGGCGATGGCCGGACGCTGTTGCACCGGTTTGGAAGCGCGCTCCAGTCCGTTGCGCTAGCACACGCGCGCGGCGCAGAGGATGCCGACCAGGAACTGGACGTCCTGATCGCGGAGACGCGCGCGGCGCACACCCAGTTGTGCACCACACTCGAGCAAGGGCGGGACCGGCTCCTCGAGCGCGCAGCACAGCGCGGCGCCCCGCAGGAGGCCTTGCGACAGACACTCGCCGCGATCGACGCGGATGCGAGCCTCCCAGGATTCATCCAGCGCCTCCTCGAACTTTACGGCGTGCACATGGATGATGGCGGCGATGGCAGCGTGACGCTCGACCCCGAATACCTCACCACCGACTCGCTGCCGGAACTCAAACAAGGCCCCGTGCGCGCCACGTTCCGACGCGGCGACGCACTGGCCCGGGAAGACCTTTCATTGTTGCGGCTGGACCATCCACTGGTCGAAGGTGCGATGGACCTACTGCTGGACAGCGAGCTCGGCAACGCGAGCTTCCTGGTGGACGACGCCCTCCCTTCGCGAAGCGCCCTGCTCCAAGCAGTCTACGTTCTGGAGTGCGTCGCCGACCGCACGCTTGATGCCAGCCGGTTCCTGCCGCCGACGCCGATCGAGGTGACGCTGGATAGCAAGCTGGTGGAGCGTCCGGACTTCATGCCGGCGCCACAGGCCCTGCGTCGCGCCGGCGAGAAGCCCCTCGACACGACGCGCTACCGCAAGTATTTCGCTCGACTCGTCCCCCCCATGCTGGCGCAGGCGCGCAATCTGGCCGACCAGCGCGCTGGCGCGCTCACGGAGGAAGCGCGAGCGCGCTCAGCCAGCGTGCTGGGCGGGGAAATCGACCGGCTATGCGCGCTTCAACGCGTCAATGCCGCGATTCGAACCGACGAGATCGACGATCTCCGCAAACAGCGCCGGCTCCTGGACGAGGCGCTTGCCACCCCTCGCCTTCGCCTTGATGCCGTGCGCCTGGTGGTCAGCCTCGATTTCCTGACCTTGAAGTGAGCGACAGTGTTCTCAGCGCAGCAACCGCATGTTCGGCTTCAGTGGCATGCGGCCACGCCAGTACTGGATCAGGATGAGGCCTCCGAGCATGCCTCCCAGGTGGGCGAAATGAGCCACGCCGGCTTCGGTGTGGGTGATCCCCAGCACGAGTTCCAGCGCACCATAGCCAATCACGAAGAGCCACGCGGGCACCGGCACCGGAGGGATCAGCAATTGCAGCCGCACGTTGGGATACAGCATGCCAAATGCAAGCAGCAAGCCGAAGATGCCTCCTGACGCGCCAATGGTCGGATAGAAACCTCCACTGAACAACGCGATCACCGCGAGTTGCGTCATCGCCGCCAGGATCGTGCACACCGTGAAGTAAAAGAGATAGCGCCCCGCGCCGAACAAACGTTCGATGGGTGGTCCGAACAGATACAGGGCCCACATATTCAGGCCAAGGTGCAACCAGCCGCCGTGGAGGACCGCGTAGGTCAGCAACTGCCAAGGCGCGAATCCCACGATGATGACGTTGCCATTCGGCAGCTGCGCCTGTGCGTGCCCGAATGGCCACAGTGCAAAGTGAGCAATCAATGCATCGTTGTACCCACCGAATTGCTGCAACAAAAAGACGACGACGCACGTTGCGATCAATGCGCCGGTGACGGGGGGCATGTCGATCTTCATGGACGCTCGCAATCAGGGTGACAGCGCACGAGGGTAGCGCGGTTGCGTCGGGTCGATCGACCACGTGGGCTTACAGGCCTGCAAGGAACCATGATCTGCCGGGCATCCAGCCGGGCCGAGCCAGGGCACCCGAAGCAGCGCAGCGCCCACGCCCGGGGACCCAACGCAACGGACGAGTGGCCGCGAACACGGTTCCGCAAGCCGATATCCCGCGAGCGGCCACGGCGCACGCGCAAACCGTTCGTGCCTCAGCGTCCTGGGATCATGGGCAACTTCAACCCCTTTTCGCGCGCGCAGGCCACCGCATCCTCGTAGCCCGCGTCGGCATGCCGCATGACGCCGCTGCCAGGATCGTTCCACAACACGCGCCGGATACGCGCATCGGCTTCCTTCGTGCCATCGCACACGATCACGACGCCCGCATGCTGCGCGTAACCCATACCGACGCCCCCGCCATGATGGAAGCTGACCCAGCTCGCGCCACTGACGGCATTCAGCAAGCAATTGAGGATTGGCCAGTCCGACACCGCGTCCGAACCATCGCGCATGGCTTCCGTCTCGCGGTTCGGACTGGCCACGGACCCTGAATCCAGGTGATCGCGTCCGATGACGATTGGTGCCTTG
>JAKAEJ010000013.1 GCA_021818335.1 Pseudomonadota bacterium
ACACCGCTTCGTCGGACAGGTCGTAGGCGTGCTTCAGATACAGCAGGCCCGCCATCAGCCGGATCGGCAACGCCGGCCGGCCCGCACCCGCGGGCTCCGGCGGCAGCGTGCCCGCGAGCGCTTCACCGAGTGCATCCCAGGCCATTCGCCCCGCCAGCTTCACCAGCGGATGCCGCAGGTCGATCAGGTTGTCCAGCCGTCGCCGGAACAAATCGTCGCTGCGCTCGGCTGCCGTCTCGCATGCACTCGGACTGTGGCGCATCGGCGCGTCCCAAACTGCAAGAAACCAGCCGTCAGCATACCGATTTCTTGCAAATCATCCAGGCCCCGCCGGTCACGAAAACCGCATCCGCATTGGCTTTGCGGGATTCTTCAGTGCCGACTAGCTGCAGGCAACCCAGAAATCGCCGGACTGTCGCAAGCGCACAGCACCAAGCACTACTGCCGCTTCGCCCCCAATGCCGCCTCATTGATGAATTGCAGGCTCAGCGATTCCGGAAGTCGACCCTCAATGCGGCCATCAATCCGTCCGTCCACCCCGATGAACAGGTTCGTGGGCGTGACCCGGACGCCGCCGAGCTCATCCGCGATGGTGCCTCGCCGATCCCAAACCAAGGGGAAAGTCACGCCCGCGCGAGCCGCTACCGCTCTCACTACGTCAGGGTCACTGTAAGCCATCGCCACGCCAATCAGAGCCACGCGTGCTCCCGCGCGCTGACTTAGCGCTTGCAGCTCTGCAAGTTCGTCCACACAAGGCGCGCAATCTGGCGCCCAGAAATCAATCAGCACCATTCTTCCACGCAACTCCGCAAGGTCAATGTGACGACCGCTCAACAAGGTCATCTCGACCGCTGGTACGTGTGTGCCGACGCGACTGTGCCAACTGGGCGCAACCGTCCACCAAAGCGCTGCCCCGCCTGCGATGGCGAGGGTCAGCGCGATGATTAGGTGATCCCGCCTCACTAACGGGTGAGCGGCAAAGTCCACACGTGCCCGTTCACTGATACCAGCTGCAGTGTGTACTGCCCTGGCGAAAGGTTCAGATTGGGCTGCGTGGGCGCGAACTCGACCATGGCTTGTGAGCCAACAGGGCCAACCAATCCAAATTTCCCGGCGTGAATCTTCTGATAAGCGAAGTCGTTCTTGAACGCTGCCTTCGGCGTCCGCGCCAACAGCATTCCATCCCATTCCTCGACAATCTGGCCTCCGGCGCTGACGAGGCTGGCGCGAAGCACATTGGAAGGTTCAGCTGGGGTGCCTGCATCAACGTACGCGTGGAATCGCACGGTGCCATCGGCATCAAGTTGGCCTTGGCTCAACGACCAATGGTGCTTGGCTGGGCTGACCGGACCTCCATGGAATGGCGTGACGACCGACCCGCGGTAATGGTTATAGGTCAGCACGACAAATCCCACGGTGACCCAGAAGAGCACCAGTGCAAGCCTTTTGAACGCGACTTCGGAAACGGGCAGCGGACCTGCGCCGCCAACCCAGTTGAACCATTTGCTCGTCGCCCGATTCGGGTTGCGTTTGGTCAACCAGCTATCGATCGAATAGGCGCCGCCACCGGCAAGGAAGAGTGTGATACCCATGCCGAAGTTGGCCGCGGCCATCGTCCACTCGTCGATGCACGTCGCTCCCTGCCATCCAAACAGGAGCATCAGCACAAAGCTGAGTCCGATCGTGGCCAGCGCCGCCAACCGGGTGTAGAGGCCGATGATGAGCATCGCCCCGGCGATCAATTCCACCGCGCTGAAGACGATGACCCCCGCGTACAGGAGCGTGAAGTGCTGCAACAGCCACGCCACAAGATGATCGGTCCCAAGCAACGCACCTGGCATCGCGGTCTGGAATTTGTATGCCATCCAATGGCCGGATGGATCGATCTTGGAAGGAGCGTAGATGAATCGGCGCGTTCCACCGCCCCAATAGATCCAACCTTGCACGAAGCGGACTGCGAGCAGGGCGATGGCGGCCATGCGCCAGCCGCGGAGGGTATCCGGGGTAGCTGGAGATTGGGTCGTGCTCATGGTGAACTCCTCAGGTTCGGATCAGCGGGGCGGTGCCTTGCAGCAGTAGACAGGCAGGAATGCTTCCCTCATGTGCCTGCCGGTTTTGTGGCGCGCTTGCCGTGGGCTCCAGTCGTGGTCCCCGTCGTGCCTGTACCGGCACCGAGCAGACGACCGTCGACGGAACGGCCATAAGTGTCAAAAGGACCAGCATGAAACGCTTCCCGCGTCGCAAGAATTGAACCTAGGTAGCGCGGGTCCTGGGGCCGCTCGTGGCCATCGATGTAATAGGCCACGTCCCATGCCTGCTGATCGGTAAGGCTGCCGCCATTGCCTAGGGGCATGTTTCCCTTGATGAAGCCGGCCGCCAGGTCCAACCGCGCCATTCCAGCGCCCCAGTTGTAGGACCGAGATCCCCAAACGGGGGGGAACCAGGGCTTCCCATCCACGAGCAGCCCTTGGCCGTCGGGACTATGGCAGAGCGCGCAGTGCTGCTCATAAACAGTCTTGCCGCGCGCGTAATTCCAACCTTGGGCCGGTCTCGGCAAGACAGGGTAGCGGGCGCCAGCCAGCAACGCGCCCGTGGGCGCGCCCTTTGCCATCCAGTATGAATAGGCTTCCAGCGCCACCAGTACAGGGGAACCCAAGGGAGGCGGCTTGCCGTTCATGCTGTAACGGAAGCAGCCCTGCAATCGCGCGGCGAACGTGTCGACGCGCCGGTCCTTGCTCCTGTAGGCGGGATAACTGACCCATGCAGCCCACATCGGCGCGCTCCCTGCAAGTCGGCCGGCGTCGAGATGGCAACTCTGGCAGGTCAGCGAATTGCCAACATACTGCGGCGCGTTTGCCAGGGTGTTGCGGAACAGCGCCTCACCATGTCGGACCTCTGCTCCAAACGCGTCGTCTGGAATCTCGGACAGCGGTGGCGGGGCAAACACCACCAAGTGAGGCGAAGCTGCTCGTTCATTCCGCGACGCTGCCGTTTCCTGCTTGGGAACGCCCGGGCGCCCACAACCCGCAAGCACCACGATTGCCGCTGCCAATCCGGCAATGCGCGAAAGGTGCAACGTGCATGGTCTCGTCATGGCCTGACCACCGCCGTAGGCACGTTGGAGAGCGTGGGCTGCGCAGCGAAATACAACGACACGGCGCGGATCTGCTCCACGGTGAGGTGCTTGCCAACCGCACCCATCAAACCATCCGGACCCACGGGACGTTTGTCGTTTCGCCAGGCCACGAGCTGCCTTTCGAGATAGACGGCTGGCTGCCCGGCAATCGGCGGAAACGCTGCGCTTAGCGCCCCTCCCAAACCTCGCCCACCCGGGCCATGGCAAGTGACGCATGCCGGCACAGCGCCGCTGCCATGCAGCGCCAGTTGTTCTCCAAGCGCGGGGGGGTGCACCGTCGCCCCCATCACCGGCGGCGGCACCAAACGAGAAAAATAGGCGGCTAACGCGACGATCTGCGATTCGCTCAAATTGTGCGCAATCGCCTGCATACTCGGGTTGTCGCGTGCCATCTGGTTGAAATGGCGCAGTTGCCGAATCAGGTAGGGTGCCGGAAGTCCTGCCAGATGGGGGAAAGCGGCCTTTGTTTTGCCCTGCCCTTCTTCCCCGTGGCAGGTTGCGCAGGAATGCGCACCCTGCGGGCTCCCATGCATGACGATTTGTCGCGCAAGCTCGATTTGCGCGTCTCGTTCCAGCTGCCCTGCCTCGGACACCGAGACCTTGGATGCTTGCAAGGGAACGGCCGCATGCGCGGCAACACCAAGGAGCAGGCCCACAGCAAACGCTAGCATTGAACGCATTCGGGACCTCCCGCAAGCGCTCCCTGCCCATTTTGCCTACCACTCCGGCCATGGACGAACAGAACGACATCGCCAAACCGCGTGCGGACGATGTCGCCGGCAATGCGCGGAACGCGCCGCGCGCCCATCGATGCTACTCCTTGGTCGCGTTGATCGGCGCCGCTTTAAACCCGTAGCGCTCGAAGATCTTCAAAGCCGTTGGCGATCGCAAAAACTGGATCCAGAGCTTGCCTGCTGCGGGGTGCGCCGCACCCTTGACCAGCGCGGCCGCATAGACCGCGGTGGTGTTGTAGCGCGCAGGGATGTCCACGTGCGCGATGGGATGACCCGCCTCTTCCTGGAAAATGGCCTCGGACTTCCACGTGACTCCGGCATCGCCAAGGCCCTGCATCAGGAACAGCGGCGTCTGGCGGTGATGAATGTGCGTCAGGATCGTCTCGCCATTCTTCACTTTGGTCTCGTACACCGCCTGCTCAAGTGCGACGCCACCAGCCTTGCGAAGACTGGCCTCGATCTGACGCGCCACGCCCTCCCAGGCCGGGTTAGGCATGACGAGGCGCACTCCAGGCTTGCCAAGGTCCGCGAGACCCGTGACGTGCCCAGGGTTCCCCTTGGGAACCATGATCGTGAGGTCATTGGTGACGTAGGGCACCGCGGGCGCAACCAGCTTGCCGGCGGCAATTTGTTCCTTCACTTTCTTCAGCCCGGCCGCATAGACATCAGGCGGCACGGTGAAGGTCATGTTGCCCGATGTGAACGTGTTGCCCATGTCCATGGCTTTGATCAACAGGCCGGGTGGAATGGTGACGTAGAAGATTCTTCCTCGCAGTTCCGGGTGCTCGGCTTCGAAAGCTTTGACCAGCGGCCCCATCGCGAAGTAGTAGTTGCCGCCAACGTAAATCACCAACTTGGGATCGTTCACGCTACCGTGAAAGTCGGGCATCGAGTCCACTTCGGGAATGGTGAACTCAAGACCCTTGTGCAGAGCTGGATTGTTTTCACCCTTCGACCAAGGCGGGTACAGCGTCTCGCTGTACTTGGGCGGGGTCACAGGCCTCCCCGTTTCAGTGGCTTGGACGGTGCCGAACGCGACCGCGCCCAGCACGCACATCACTGCGGCGAGTAGTGACTTGCTGTGCAGGTTCATGGTGGGATCCTTGGAGGAACAGGTCAGTCGCGGGCATGCCGCAAGGTATCGCAGATGCCCCGGAACCGCGCCAGATAGGGCACGGCCGGGGCACGAGGGCATTACATGCGCATCAGCGCATAGCCCTGATTTTGCTGAATGATCAACGTTGATAGTGCCGACAAGGCCACCTTGATGTCAGGATTCACCTCAGCTGGCGTGAACTCCATGTCACCGAGCGCGTTGCCGCACACCATGACGTTGACGCCCGCCTTCCTGAGATCGGCGATAACGGCCAGGTTCGGATTCGCGTGGCCAAACTTTGCCATGTAGGCCTTCTCATTCAGCGCAATCGGGGTCGCGCCACCATGGATGATGACGTCGAACTTCAGGTGGCTGAGCGGCACGCCTGCGGCAGCAAAAGTGTTCACCGCGCGTGCGATATGGTCGAGGCCCGGATTGACCTTTTCAGCGGCAGGATTGCCTTGGGTCACATCGAACAAAGCCTTGTAGGTCTTTTTCGCACTGGGCCGGTCAATTGCCTCGGGCCACACATGCACGGGGCCATACGCGGAGATGGCTGGTTTGATCCAGAAACCCGCAGGCTGGGCGGCAAAGGCCGAGGCGGACAGCGCCATCGCGGCAGCGACGGCGATCAGACGGGTATGCAGTTTCATACAGCCTCCTCAGTGTTCGACAGGGTGGGTGATTCAACCTAGCCGAACAACCTTACGCTGCACTTGCGGTCCGCGCCAGTCGAAATTCAACATGTCGAATATAAGCCAGGCTTATCGACTTGCCTCGAATGGTGCTTTGCAACAATCAACTCGCACCGCCTGCAACTCCGGTATCGGTGCGTCACTAAACGTGCGTTGCACGACCCCCATCGACAGGTAATACGCTCCCCGTAACGTAACGCGCCGCTGCAAGGTAACGCACTGCGCCAGCCACGTCGCCGGGCGTGCCGATGCGACCCAGTGCCGTGCCGCGAGCAAGTTGGGCCATCGTCTCAGCGCGATCATCGCTCTCGGCCCAAAGCACCGTGCCAGGAGCCACGCCGTTAACGCGTATTCCATCAGGACCAAAGGCTCGTGCCAGTGCCTGCACCAGCATCCCGCCTGCCGCACGGCTGATACTGTAGGCCTCATAGCCGGGCAACGGTCGCTGGGCGTATAGGTCCAGGATGAAGACAATGCTGGCGTCGCCTCGCAACGCCACACCCGCCGTCAATTGAGGCCGCAAGCGGAGGGCAAGATCCCACGCCGAAACGACATTTACTTCGAGGAACGTCCGAAGTTCGGCGTTTCGTTGCGCCGGGTCGGCAGCGAGATCGCTTCGGCGGTATCGAGATGCATTGAGAACCATCAGATCGAGCGGTTTGTCGCCGATGTCAGCGCAAAGCGCGGCGCGCGAACCTTCATCGCCCAACTCGCTCGTGACAAGACGCGCGCTGCCAGCCCGCAACGCCTCGAAGCGTGTTGCAGCGACATGCGCCTCCGTCCGCAAGGCACGCGAATGGAGAATCAAGTCGTATTCGTCGTGAAGCTGCTTCGCAATTTCCGCACCAACGCGACGACCGGCGCCAGTGATCAATGCTCGGGGCTTCGGCTCCATCATCGAATCTCCGGCTGGCTAGCTTCGATCAACTGTGGCACAAGGCGCACGCGAGGGCGCGCGGACTCCTGTCATAGCCGCGCCAAATCCGCGATGCCATTGAAGGCATGCTGGATCGCCGCAAGCAGCGCAAGCCTGTTGGCGCGCATTGCCAAGTCATCCGTGATCACCATGACTTCGTCAAAAAACCGAGCGATCGGACCGTCCAGATTTGCTAAGGCCGATAAGCCCGATGCGTAATCGCGAGCAGCGATCGATTGCAAACTGGAATGTTGAGCAGCCCCAAGAGCTTGAGCTAGCTCTCGCTCCGCGGGAGCTTCGAGCAATGCAGGATTGATCTCCGCGGCAGGCATATCGCCCGCTTCGGCTTGTCGGCGCAAGATGTTGGCCACGCGCTTGTTCGCCGCAGCCAGCGTCGCGCACTCGGGCCGCTGCGTGAACGCCACGGTTGCACGAAGCCTCCGGTCAAGGTCCGCAAGGCTCGCCGGCCGAATGGCCAGAACAGCGTCGAATGCGCCTTGCGCAATGCCGCGCTCCGCATAGTAGCCGCGCAGGCGCTCCCCAATGAACCGCTCGATTTCATCCGCGAGGAGCACACGATCCGTGTCGGCCGAATGCGCGCTGGAAGACGACTCGCGACCGGCCGCGAGCGCGCGGTCAGGAATCGCTTCCAGCGCCTCGCGGAGCAACGCGTGGGTGTCGAGCTCCATGTCGCCCTCGATTAACGTACGCGCCAAGCCAAGCGCTGCTCGCCGCAACCCATAAGGGTCCTTTGCGCCGCTCGGCCTGCCGCCGATGGCGAACAGTCCGGCCAAGGTGTCTGCGCGTTCGGCCACGGCCACGACCCTTCCCAACAGGCTGGACGCGATGTCGTCGCCTGCGTTTCGCGGCATGTAGACTTCATCCAGCGCCCGCGCAATTGCAGGCGATTCACCCTGCGCCGCCGCATACGTGCGGCCCATGACACCCTGAAGCTCCGGGAACTCTCCGACCATGCGAGTGAGCAGATCGCACTTGGCCAGGCTCGCTGCGTGCGCGGCCTCGGCGGCGTCCGCACCCACTCGTCCGGCGATCAGGCGGGCCAGCTGCGCAACACGCAGCGTTTTGTCCCAGAGTGAGCCTAGGGCCGGTTGGTCCACCACCGCAGACAATCCTTGCTGATGGGTGGCCAGCGGAGTCTTCAAGTCCTCTTCAAAGAAGAACTTCGCGTCAGCAAAACGCGGTCGGATGACTCGCTCGTAGCCGTGACCCACCTTGGTTTCATCCATGCTCTCAATGTTCGCCACACCGATAAAGCGCGGCAGCAGTTGACCCGCGTCGCCGAGCAAGGGGACGAATTTTTGGTTACCCACCATGGAACCGATCAATGCCTCCTGCGGCACGGTCAGGAACGACGCGTCAAACGTGCATGCCACCGCCACCGGCCACTCCGTGAGGTTGGCGATCAGGTCGAGTAATTCGGGACCAAGCAGGGGGTGGCCACCAATCCGAGCCGCCGCCCTTGCCACCTCGCCGTGAATGCGATGGCGGCGTTCTGCGGGATCGACGATCACCTTGGCAGCCCTCAGCGCTTCTACATAGGCGTCCGCGTCGGCGATCCGGACGGGTCGGTCATCCATGAAGCGGTGCCCGCGCGAGTGGCGCGTAGCTCGTATGCCGAACAGCTCCGCATCAATCTCTTGATCACCATGCAGAACGACAAGCCATTGCAATGGCCTCACAAAGCTATAGTCGTGGCTGCTCCACCGCATTGGCTTCGCGACGGGCAGCCCCTTTACAACTGTTGCCAAGATATTCGACAGCAGTGTCGCCAATGGCTGCCCGGCTCGTTCGATGGCGCAGACGAATCGCTCGCCCTTGTCGGTCAACTCACGAAGCAGCGACGCCACGTTCACGCCATTCCGAGCCGCGAAGCCCAGAAGTGCAGGAGTGGGCTTGCCCTCGGGATCCAGTCCAACGGCCACCGATGGACCATACACTTTTGAACTTCGGTCGCGTTGCCGCGGTGCGACGTTCGGAATGCGGACCGCCAAACGCCGCGGGGTGCAAAACGCACGTACTTTGGCGGCGCCATCGTCATCAAACGGGATGTCATGCGCACTCAGCGCTTTCCGCAAGCCTTGCAGCAATGCCTCAGCCAAATGATCCACTGCACCGACTGGCAATTCTTCGGTGCCAAGCTCTATCAGGAGCGTCCGCGCCGCTGCATCAGACATGACTCGCCCCTGTCTTGCGCAACCCCGGGAACCCCATTTGCTCCCTTCGTGCCACGTAAACCTCCGCGACGCCACGGGCCAACGCTCGTACGCGCAGGATCATCCGCTGACGTTCGCTAACGCTGATGGCGCGCCGCGCATCCAGCAAGTTGAAGCTGTGACTCGCCTTGCATACCTGGTCATAGGCCGGCAATGGAAGACCCAGAGCAATTAATTTCTGCGCTTCGGCCTCGCAGGCTTCAAAGCGATGTCGCATTTCAGCTACGTCAGCATGTTCAAAATTGTAGGCGCTCTGTTCAACTTCGTTCTGCAGAAAGACCTCTCCATAAGTAACTGTGCCATCGGGTGCCCGCGTCCAAACCAGATCGAAGACGTTGTCGACGTCCTGCAAGTACATGGCGAGCCGCTCCAACCCATAGGTGATTTCGCCCGTAACCGGGCGACATTCCAGACCGCCCGCCTGCTGAAAATAGGTGAACTGGGTCACCTCCATTCCGTCGAGCCATATTTCCCAGCCCAATCCCCACGCGCCCAAGGTCGGCGACTCCCAGTTGTCCTCAACCAGGCGCAGGTCATGTACGAGCGGATCAATCCCGAGAGCCTTGAGAGATCCTATGTAACGGTCGAGTATGTCTTCGGGATTGGGCTTCATCACGACCTGATACTGGTAGTAGTGCTGCAGGCGATTAGGATTCTCGCCATAGCGCCCGTCGGCTGGGCGCCGGCAGGGCTGTACATACGCTGCTGCCCAGGGCTCGGGTCCGAGCGCACGCAGGAAAGTCGCGGGATGAAACGTACCCGCGCCGACTTCCGTGTCGAATGGCTGGACCAGTACACAGCCTTGTTCCGCCCAGTAGCGGTTCAGCGTCTGGATTACATCCTGAAAGCTAGGACCCGACATGGGCGATTCCGGTCGATTGCACAAAGCGAGCTAGTATACGGAGCCACCGCACGAGGTGTTGATGGTCACGCAACCCAATCCGCCGATGCCGCTGGGCCGCCGCGGTCGCCTGGAACTGGATGAGGTGCTGGCAGCTCTGGTCGCCGACGGGCGATTGACCGCCGATGATGCTCGAATGCTGCGATCGAGGTCGCGGCCGCAACGCGCTGGCCGAAGCACGATCGACATTCATCCGCTGGTCCTGATTGGTAATGCTGAATTTGAAGACCGCACCAACCCTGGGCGCCCACTGAGCGTCGAACGGCTTGCGGAGTGGCTGGCTGGCAAAGCAGGCCTCCCATACCTGCGTATCGACCCGACCAAGATCGATGTCGCGAGGGTCACGCAAATCGTCAGCCAAGCCTATGCACAGCGCCACCGTATCCTTCCCGTCAACGTTACGCCGGAAACCGTGACGTTCGCGAGTGCCGAGCCCTTTGACGCCAATTGGGCCAAGGACCTCGCGCCAATGCTGCGACGCGATGTTCACCGGGTAGTCGCTAATCCCATCGAAATCCACCGCTATCTGGCGCAACTCTATGGGGTGCAGCGATCGGTCCAGCTGGCGCGAGAAGCCGGCGCCGAGAATGCGCCTAATGCAATCCTCAACTTCGAGCAGCTGGTTGAACTGGGCAACGGAGGTGAACTGGGTGCCGACGACCGCCATGTGGTCAACATCGTTGACTGGCTGCTCCAATACGCCTTTGAGCAGCGGGCCTCTGACATTCACCTCGAACCTCGTCGGGAGATGGGTCGCGTCCGCTTCAGGATCGACGGCGTCCTGCACAGCGTCTTCGAGCTGCCGCCACAGGTTCAGTCCGCGGTGACCGCCCGAATCAAGATTCTGGCCCGCATGGACGTCGCGGAACGACGGCGACCGCAGGATGGTCGCATCAAGACCCGATCCTCCGGTGGTCGTGAAGTCGAATTGCGAATCTCGGCCATGCCGACCGCATTTGGCGAAAAAGTCGTGATGCGCATCTTCGATCCGGACATCGTGGTGCGTAGCTATGCCGAACTGGGCTTCGATGCGCACGAGGAAGTGCTCTGGCGCTCGCTGGTTGAGCGGCCACACGGGATCGTGCTCGTCACGGGACCGACCGGGTCGGGAAAAACGACCACTCTTTATTCCACACTTAAGCACTTGGCCCGGCCTGAAATCAATGTCTGTACCATTGAGGATCCAATCGAGATGGTGGCGTCGGAGCTGAATCAAATGCAGGTGCAACCAGCTCTGGACCTGGACTTCGCCGCCGGTGTCCGTACGCTGCTGCGTCAGGACCCCGACATCATCATGGTCGGCGAGATTCGCGATCTTGAAACAGCGCACATGGCCGTGCAAGCTGCATTGACGGGACACCTAGTTCTGTCCACGCTTCACACAAATGACTCGGCCAGTGCAATTACGCGGCTTCTCGACCTCGGAGTACCCCATTATTTGGTCCAGTCCACATTGGCCGGAGTCGTCGCACAACGACTGCTGCGCACATTGTGCCCGCACTGCAAACGCGAATCGCAGCTTGATCAGACGCTATGGCGGTCGTTGACCCAAGGATATGAAGTACCGCTGCCCGCGCGCACCTTCGAGCCAGTAGGCTGCGTCGAGTGCCGCCAGACTGGCTACAGAGGCCGCATCGCGGTGTATGAAATGCTTTCGCTGAATCCGGCGCTCCGTGCGAGCATTGATTCCGCGTTTGACCTCGGGACTTTTGGCGATCTAGCGCGGCGCGCCGGGCTCCGGCCCTTGCGCATTGCCGGCGCTGCCGCGGTTGCGCGCGGAGTCACGGGGCTCGAGGAGGTCCTCGCCGTGCTTCCGCTAGCCCAATGAAGCGCTATGGATCAGCCAAACGACCAGGCTCCGCTAGGCGAGGCTCTGAAACTGGCTGGGAGACTAGGATTCGAACCTAGATAAACGGAGTCAGAGTCCGTTGTCCTACCATTAGACGATCTCCCAACGGGCGATCTCAGCGCTTGGAGAACTGGGTCGCGCGCCGGGCTTTGTGAAGGCCGACTTTCTTGCGTTCGACCTCACGGGCGTCACGCGTCATGAACCCCGCTTTACGCAAAGGCGCCTTGAGCGTCTCATCGTATTCCACAAGCGCACGCGCGATACCGAGTCGAATGGCACCAGCCTGGCCGGTAATACCGCCACCCTCGACCGTGACCAGAACGTCGAATTTGCTCGTGGTCTCCGTCAGTTCCAAAGGTTGGCGAACGATCATGCGTGACGTTTCACGGCCGAAGAACTGCTCCAGCGGCTTGCCGTTGACAGTGATCGAACCACCGCCCTTGCGAAGGTAGACGCGCGCGGCGGAGGTCTTGCGACGACCTGTGCCGTAATTCTGTTGCAAGATGGCCATGGGTGTCCTCAGATGTTCAGCGACTGCGGCTGCTGGGCGGTGTGCGGATGCTCGGATCCACCGTAAACCTTGAGCTTACGATACATGGCCCGACCAAGTGGATTCTTGGGAAGCATGCCCTTGACGCCGATTTCGATGACGCGCTCCGGATGCTTGGCGAGCATATCCTTGAGCGAGGTCGTCTTGAGGTTGCCGACATAGCCCGTAAAACGATGGTAGTTCTTGTCATCGAGCTTGTTGCCGGTCACTGCTACCTTGGCGGCATTCACCACCACGATGTAATCACCGGTATCCACATGCGGCGTGTACACAGGCTTATGCTTGCCGCGCAGGCGCGACGCGATTTCCGAACAGAGACGACCCAGGGTCTTGCCCGTGGCATCGACCACATACCAGTCGCGCTGTACGCTTTCGCCCTTGGCGCTGAACGTTTTCATGCAAACACCCCGTGATGCACAGGTATCGAAAAGTTAGAAGCGGAAGTCTAACCTCGCGGCTAGGCCGTGCGCAAGCGGCAGAGTCGCTCCAGAGGATTGAGCTGACACCTTATGGGGCGGCGTGGCTGCGTGCCCCCACCCCGGCGGGGGTCAGGCTGCGCACGGCGCTAAACTACGCCGACTCGTACCATGCGGACGGCGTCTATGCCCTTACCCCTTGACGGTTTGGTCGACCGGTTTCTCTACGGCTTGGACAATGCTTTGGCTACGCTTTCCGGCCGCCCCGAGATGCGCCGGCCAGATCCGGCCGCGGGTATCCCGGAAGCGACTCTGAACAAGGCCGAAAGGGACGCGTCTGTGGGATTGATGCGCATAAACCATACAGGCGAAATTTGCGCGCAGGGACTCTATCTAGGGCAAGCGGCCCTGACCCGGGAGCCAGCCATCAGGACGCACTTGATGAGCGCTGCGCGCGAGGAGGCCGATCACCTCGCATGGTGTGAATCGCGCCTCCGCGCCCTCGACGCACGACCCAGTGTGCTCAACCCACTCTGGTACACGGGCAGTTACATCTTTGGGGCACTGTCGGCGTTGGCAGGCGACGCGCTGAGCCTTGGTTTCGTTAGCGAGACGGAACGTCAAGTCGAGGCGCACCTTGGAGAGCACCTCCGAAGGTTACCTGCCACTGACACCGCTTCGCGTGCCGTAGTGGCGCGAATGCAGGAGGACGAGGCGCGCCACGGTGCCGAGGCGCGCGCCGCTGGCGCGCAGGAATTGCCTTGGCCGTGGCCGGATTTGATGCGCGCAACTGCCGGGGTGATGAAGGCCATCGCTTACCGGATCTGAGTCGCGTCCAACGCGGGACGCCGCTGCTCACATCAAGTTACGCCCGTGGAAAAGTTCCTCGATCTCCCGCTTCAGTAGCGCTTCGATGCGCTGACGTTCCTTGAATGAGAGATCGCTGGCATTCGCTTCAAAAAGGTACGTGTCCAGGTCGAAGTCCTTGATATGCATCTTCGTGTGGAAGATGTTCTCTTGATAGACGTTGACATCAAACATCTCGTATTTCTGCTGGATATGCTTGGCTAGGTAATCCTGGATCGAGTTGATCTTGTGATCAATGAAATGCTTCTTGCCCTTGACGTCACGTGTAAAGCCGCGAACACGGTAATCCGTCGTCACAATGTCGGATTCGAAACTGTCGATCAGGAAATTTAGCGCTTTCAAGGGCGAAATGACGCCGCACGTCGACACATCGATGTCGGCACGAAAGGTGGCAATACCGTTGTGGGGATGGGTTTCCGGATACGTATGGACCGTGATATGGCTCTTGTCCATGTGCGCCACGACCGCGTCCGAGATCACATCCCTTCCGAGCTTCTCGACCACCGGATACTCGGAAATCAGCATGGTCACGGATGCGCCTTGGGGGTCATAGTCCTGCCGCGCAACGTTGAGGATGTTGGCGCCAATGATCTCGGCGACGTCGCTCAGGATCTGCGTGAGGCGATCGGCATCGTACTGCTCGTCGATATACTCGATGTAGCGCTTGCGCTGATCTTCGGAAACGGCGTAACAAATGTCGTAAATGTTGAAGCTCAACGACTTGGTCAGATTGTTGAAACCCTGCAGGCGCAGGCGCGGCAGCGGCTTGACCACGGCGGCATCCTCGGTGGCGTAAACGGACCCACCGGGACAAACGGCGGTGGACAGCCCTATAGTATCGCCGCCGGGATGGCGGCTTGACTAGATGCCAAGAGCAGCCCCAGATGCCACAATGCAGGTAGGTGGTGTCATTGTGGCCTACAGACGGAAAAGGGGGACGGCGTGAGCCTGAAATATCTGTTGCAGGAAAATTTCCGCCGCAGTCAGGCCCCGGCAGCACTGGCACCCGATCCCGACTCGATTGAGCGATTCCTCGCCCAATGCCATCGGCGGCGGTACCCCACGAAAACTGCGATCATTCGTCCCGGCGATCCGCCGACCACACTGTTCTACGTGATCGATGGATCCGTCAGCGTCCTGAGCGAGGATGACGAGGGTCGCGAGCTGATCGTCGCGTATATCAATCGCGGTGAGTTCATTGGAGAAACCGGCCTTTTCTTCCAGCCGACCCAACGCGAGACGACGGTCCGCACGCGCACCGTCTGCGAATTGGCCGAGATCAGCTATGAGCGTCTATTTCAACTCTTTGCGACCACATTGCGGGATGAATGCCCAAAGCTGCTGTATTTGATCGGCACGCAACTTTCTTCCCGCCTTCTGCGCGCCTCGCGACAGGCTAGCCGATTGGCCTTCATGGACGTTTCGACGCGCATCAGCCGGACGCTACTGGATCTATGCATGGAGCCGGATGCCCTGAGCCATCCCGAAGGGACTCAGATTCGTGTCTCGCGACAAGAACTATCGCGCATCGTCGGGTGCTCGCGGGAAATGGCCGGGCGTGTGCTCAAGCAACTCGAAGAGCGCGGCATGATCAGGGTATCTGGCAAGACCATCGTCGTGCTGGGAACGCGCTGACGCGCCGACTCAGGCCCATTCAACTTCGGCATATGGCTCGCCGAGTAGGCTCCGCAGGCGCTCCCGGAGATCGGGGTTGGGGTTGACCAGCACAGCGCGTTCAGCAAGCAGGAGGACCGGAATATCCGCCGCGCTGTCGCTGTACACGCATGCATAGGGCGGCTCGACGCCCCACGCGCTCAGTTGTCCCGTCTTTTCCTGGCCCACGTTGTGCACGACGAGCGCCACTCCAAACCGTGCTGCTCCCAGCCGAGACCCGACCAATTCCACACCGTCCAGGCGGACCGCTTGAAGCAACGCGCGAGCCAAATGCTCTTCGCAACCCGTCACGACGACAACGCGGTCTCCCCGCAACAAATGGCGACGCAGCGCGCTGACTGCATCACGAACAAAGAGACCGCGCCGGGTCGCAAGCACCCTAGCATGTGATTCGGCCAGTGCCTGGTAGCGAGGCATGCTGGTGCCCAGCAACAACACGCGCACAAACCAGCGCGAAAGGACGAGTCGCCCTGCCCGGTACAGGGCCAGTGGTGCTGCAGGAAGCAATATCAGCAGCAGCATGGCGCGCCATGGCTGATGGCGCACGCGCATACGCAAGAACAGCCTGAAGCTATCCCCCCTCACAAGTACGCCATCGAAATCGAAGAGGACTGCGCGAGGTTCTTGTGCCTTGCCCTGCTGAACCACGATCATTGGCTCGATTCACGGAACAAACGGCTTAGCTCGGATCCCGGGTCCTCAGCGCGCATAAACGCTTCGCCAACCAGAAATGCCTGCACGCCGGCCGCGCGCAACCGTGCAACGTCCAACGGGCTTCGGATTCCACTCTCGCTCACGAGTAATCGATCTCCCGGCACCCGCGCTGCCAAGTCGAGCGTGGTCCCCACGTCCGTAACGAAATCGCGCAGGCTGCGATTGTTGATTCCGATGAGTCGGACTGGTAGAGAGAGTGCTCGCTCAAGCTCCGCTCCATCGTGGACCTCGACCAACACGTCCATCCCGAGTTCCCGAGCCGACTCGGATAGCTCGAACAATCGAGCATCTGTCAACGCAGCGACAATCAGCAACACGCAATCGGCGCCCATTGCGCGCGATTCATATACCTGCCAAGGATCAACAAGAAAATCCTTGCGGAGCACCGGTAGCGAACATGCCGAACGCGCGAGCTTAAGATGAGTGTCGCTGCCTTGGAAAAAGTCGGTGTCCGTTAGGACGGACAAGCAGGTTGCCCCACCGCCGGCGTAACTTTTTGCCAACGTCGCCGGATCGAAGTCGGCTCGAATCAAACCTACGCTGGGGCTGGCCCTTTTGATTTCCGCGATGACAGCCGGAAGCCCAGTTCGCGCACGCGCATCCAACGAGATGCCAAAGCCGCGGGCAGGGGGCATGGATTGGCAACGCGAAGCAAGCTCAGCCATCGATAGCTCGGCGCTTCGAACAGCGACATCCTCGACCTTGCGCGCGATGATTTTTTCGAGGATGTCGCTCAAGGCCGTCCTCCTGCCAATGCGCGAGTAGACGCCACAAACGCATCAACCCGCGCGCGCGCGGCGCCACTGTCGATGGCTGCGCGTGCGAGCGAAATACCTTCCTCGATGCTGGCCGCCAGACCTGCGACATACAATGCTGCGCCAGCGTTCAACAACACCACGTCGCGGGCAATCACGTGCCGGTTTTCCAGAGCCGCGAGCAACAGGTCGCGCGAGGATCGCGCGCCATCGACACGAAGATTGCGGCTTGACGCCATGGCGAATCCAAAGTCTTCCGGCTCGATCTCGTATTCGCGCACGTTGCCATCACATAGCTCACCGACCAGCGTGGAGCCGCCCAGCGAAATTTCGTCCAACCCGTCCTTCCCATAGACCACCATGGCCCGCGCCACTCCCAACTGCTGTAGGACGCGAACCTGGATACCAACCAAATCGGGGTGGAATACGCCCATGAGGATCGCAGGGGCGCCAGCCGGATTAGTCAATGGGCCAAGGATGTTGAAAATCGTGCGAACACCGAGCTCTCGTCGCACGGCCGCCACGGCTTTCATCGCCGGGTGGTGGTTGGGTGCGAACATGAATCCGATCCCGGTCTGCTGCAGGCTCGTTGAGACCTCGCGTGGATCAAGGTCAATTACGGCACCCAATGACTCCAAGACATCGGCGCTACCCGAACTGGACGATACGCTGCGGTTACCGTGCTTTGCCACGTACGCCCCCGCAGCCGCCGCGACAAACGTGCTTGCAGTCGAAATATTGAAACTGTGCGCGCCGTCGCCGCCAGTTCCAACGATATCGATGAAGTGCTTGTAGGGGGGCGTCTCGACGTGGATTGCCAACTCGCGCATGACGCGCGCGGCACCAGTGATTTCGCCGACTGTTTCCTTCTTGACCCGCAATCCAATCACAATCGCCGCAACCATCGTCGCCGGAATTTCTCCACGCATGATCTGGCGCATCAAATCGACCATCTCGTCGTGAAAGATCTCGCGGTGCTCTATGGTGCGCTGCAATGCCTCATGCGGGGTGATGCTGACAGGCTTCATACGCGACCTCGCAGCGCCATGAAGTTGCGCAGCAATGCGTGCCCATGCTGCGTGGCAATGGACTCGGGATGGAACTGGACGCCATGCACCGGCAGCGCCTTGTGCCGAAGCCCCATGATGGCCTCGCGCGTGCCATCGGGATACTCAGTCCATGCTGTCACCGCAAGGCAATCCGGCAGGCCTTCCTGTGCCACGACTAGCGAGTGGTAACGGGTAGCGGTGTAACCATCAGGTAATCCTGCAAATACGCTGCCGCCGTCATGACGGATACGGGACGTCTTGCCATGCATCACTGTTTGCGCGCGAACAACCCGAGCGCCGAACGCGTAGCCTATTGCCTGATGGCCGAGGCAAACGCCGAGCACAGGGACGCCAATCAACGCATCACCGGCTGCGATGGCCCTGAGCAAGGCCAAGGACACCCCTGAGTCCCCAGGCGCTCCGGGTCCCGGCGAGATGACGACTTGATCCGGCAGCAATGCATGGATGCCTCGTACATCGATTGCATCATTGCGGATTACTTGGACATCCACACCCAGCTCGCCGAAATACTGCGCAAGGTTCCAAGTGAAGCTGTCGTAATTGTCGATCAGCAGCAGCACCTCAAAGCCCCTCCGCTGCTTGAGCCACGGCACGGAAAAGCGCGCGAGCCTTGTTCATCGTTTCTTCCCACTCGGCCGATGGGTCCGAGTCATAAACAATGCCGGCCCCGGCCTGAACATGCAGTTGGCGATCATGGATGACTGCCGTGCGTATCGCGATGGCCGTATCCCCTTCTCCCCACCAACCGATCCATCCAACAGCCCCGGCATAGATATTGCGCCGATGGGGCTCGAGCTCCTGGATGATCTCCATTGCTCGAATTTTGGGTGCGCCGCTCAGCGTCCCCGCAGGGAACGTAGCCTTCAACACGTCCATGTAACTGAGGCCCGCGCGCAATTTGCCTTGCACCTGCGAAACGATGTGCATGACATGCGAGTAGCGTTCAATGACGAAGGACTCGGTTACGTGCACGCTACCAACTTCGCTAATGCGACCAACATCATTTCGGCCGAGGTCAATCAGCATAAGATGTTCTGCGCGCTCTTTCGGATCAGCAAGAAGCTCTTCCGCCAGGGCTGCATCTTCTTCTGGCGTCGATCCGCGTGGCCTCGTTCCGGCCAATGGCCGCACGACGACTTGCCCGTCTTTCAGGCGCGCAAGGATTTCGGGTGAAGACCCGACGATCTGTGTTTTTCCAAGATCGACGAAAAACATATATGGCGAAGGATTGAGTGCTCGCAGTGCGCGGTAGACGTCAACCGGACGCCCGTCAAATGCAACACTGAGGCGTTGCGATGGAACGACCTGGAAGACATCGCCGGCTCGAATGTAGTCCTTGGCACGCTCGACCATGGACTCGAATTCGCCACGAGTGAAACTGGACTTGAAATCGCGTTCCTCCAGTGCTTGCGCGCGTAACGCGTCTGGATAGGTCGAGCCCGCATGCCGCAAGCGAAAATTTAGTTCATCCAGTCGCCGCTGCGCGCGGCGCCATGCTTGGGGCTGGGATGGATCAGCGTGCACGATCAAAAAGAGGCGCCCCCGCAAATTGTCAAAGACTGCCACTTCCTCGGCCAGCATCAGGACTGCGTCTGGCGTCGCCAAGAGGTCGGGCTTGTCGTTTTGGGCCAAGCGCGGCTCGATGTAACCGATGCATTCGAATCCGAAGTACCCGACTAGACCGCCCGTGAAAGCCGGGAGGCCAGGCAACTGTGGAACCCTGAATCCGGCACGCAATACTTCGATGGCCGCCAGAGGATCCGCGGGGCATTCGCGCGAAACGATTTCCCCGAGATCATGGGTCGCCAGTTCGCCCGCGCGCAGCGTATATGCGCGCCGCGCCGGCAACCCGATGATGGAATATCGTCCCCACGATTCACCACCCTCGACCGACTCAAAAAGAAACGTATTGGGTCCATCCGCCAGCTTCAGATAAACAGAGAGCGGCGTATCCAGGTCGGAAAGCACTTCGCGGACCACGGGGATACGGTTGTAGCCCTGCCCGGCGAGATGCTCGAACTCGGTTTCAGATATCACGATGCGAGGTGCAGTGAATGACGACGCCGAACAATAGCAGCGCCGTGCAGCCGCGTCAGTAGCGTCAAGGCGCGTTTCATCCGCAGGACTGCGCCTTGCTTGGGCTTGCGAGCACTCGCTGGCCTCGAATCGCCGGAGAATGGCGCACCCGTACCAGCGCGGCGAGTACCCATCGCCTGATTTCGAACTGATTGCGGCATCCCGTCCACCATTTCCATGCGACGACCGTTACGGCCACGAGACCGGCGCGGACAGGGGATGCCACGATGAACGCCGCGGGCTCCATCTGGTCTGCGAACTACTACACCGGCCATCGTCAATGCCCGCTGGGTTCATTGCCTGAATTCAGGCTCTCGGACCCATGTCCAGGGCGCACCGCAACTGGAGGGAGGGCAACCGCAATCCTGACGCAGCGTTCAGCCAATTCAGGCGACTGCGCTTTCCGCGCGCACGCGCAGCTCTGAAATGACTGCGTTGTAGTCGGCCCGTCCGAAAACGGCACTTCCCGCAACGAAAGTATCCGCGCCCGCGGCAGCTGCGGCAGCCACGGTTTCCGCATTGATTCCGCCATCAACTTCCAAGCGAATGGCGCGTCCACTTGCGTCGATGCGCTGACGCACGGCTCTCAGCTTCTGCAACGTCGAAGGAATGAATTTCTGGCCGCCGAAACCCGGATTAACCGACATCAACAAAACGAGATCAAGATGCTCGAGAGTCCAGTCCAGCCACTCGAGCGGGGTTGCTGGATTGAGGACCAGACCAGGCGAGCAACCGGAGCTACGTATCAGCTGGATCGTTCTGTCCACATGCGGGGACGCTTCTGGATGGAAACTTATGGACGTTGCGCCGGCTGCGGCAAAGTCGGGCACGATGCGATCTACGGGTTCGATCATCAGGTGCACGTCTATGGGCACACTGATGCCGAAGTCTCGCAGGGCCTTGCATACCAGTGGGCCAATCGTGAGATTCGGGACATAGTGATTGTCCATAACGTCGAAGTGCACCCATCCGGCGCCTCCGTCAACCGCCTTGCGGACATCATCGCCAAGCCGGGCGAAGTCGGCAGACAGAATGGATGGAGCAATGACGATCGGCTGGCGCATATCGGATTCCTCAACGTTGCATCACTGCTATGGGTCGATCCCGACGGTGAGTGCGCGCGATGGATGACCATTCGAATGCACGTTACCAGCGCAACCGGATAATTGCGCATGCGCCCCCCGGGATTGACGCGCCTATCGACGCCACATCCACCAGGCGGTCCGACATGCTCACTCTATCCAGTTCCTTTGGCAACGCGGCCAAGCAACTCCCAAGAGCACCCCACCATACGTTCAATAGGGGCGTCTAGCGCTTTCAACCGTATGCAGCAGCGTCGATTAGACGATCCCGCGCTCCGCCTTAATCGCTTCCCAAGCGGCGTTGATTTCGCTGGCGCGCCGTTCCGCGCGATGACGCAGTTCGGCGGGCATATCGCCTAGGCGATCGGGATGGTATTGGGAAATCAACTTCCGATATGCGCGCTTAATGCTTGCATCCTCTTCGCCGCGACTCATGCCGAGCACGGCATAGGGATCGGGGCTGTCGCTGCTCTGCGGCGACCGTCCGCTACCCGCGCCGGGTCGAGATCCGCCACCCTGCCAGCCGCCCCACGCTTGTCGCCAGGCATTGCCGGTGCCCTGCGGCACGGCGTGTCCGCGCATCATGAGCAGCGCCAGCAGATGCATTTCGGAAAATCCTAGCGCGTGCGCAGCTTGCTGCAGCAATTGGAACTTGGCAGGGCTGGCGATGCCCTCCGCGTAAGCCACCTCTGCCAAGACATCGAGGACTGCATATGCAAGCTGTGGCTGCGGCGCGCAGACGCGACGCAATTCCGCCAGCACTGGCGCGACGGCAAATCCCGACTGCTTGCCGGCGTTAAATCGTCCAATTGCTTCGGCGCGCTGCGCGGCGTCGAGGTCGAACCGCTGCATCATTCGTTCGGTCGCGTCGATTTCGGCTTGGCTGACGCGCCCGTCACTTTTGGCGAGCACGCCAAGCAACGCAAACAAAGGCGCAACAAATGCCCGTTGCGCGCGCATTCGACGCTGTTGGTGGCGCGCAGTGTCGACAATCCAACCGATGAGCGCTCCAAGCACCAGTGCGCCGAAGCTGTGCCCTAGCGCAAGACCGAGACCTGCCCCGACCCAAGTCCAAAGCAGGTTCATTTTGTAGCCATCGACTCTGGACAAGGCGGCTGTGCCGCGTACCAGTGCGCCAACGCCGTCATCTGCTGGCCATCGATCGGTCCCAGCGCAGAACGCATCAGCGCCACGTTGCGCGTGCCGCTCTTGTACTCGCGCATCGCCTGAAACAGGTAAGCCTCGTGTTGTCCAGCCAAATTCGGGATGCCGGCCTGGCGGGCGATGCCGTCACTGCCATGGCATGCCGCACACAATCCCAGCTGCGCGGGTGGATGAATCTCCGCGGCAGCTTCCCGGTTCGCCGAACCACCGCTGCTATTGGGTAAGCCCCGACTGCAGGCGGCCAGCAGCGGAACCGTGACGGCGAAAGGCAGGATTCGGGAATATAGGCGCAGCGGCATAGGGACGACTGGACGAAAGCACGCAGTTTACCGGCGCAGCGGCAGCCGCGGTTGCCCGTCCGATTACAATGCAGGCCATCCTGCCACCGTGAGCCTGCCGTGAGCCTGCTGGTCCAATCCGATCTGCCCGGCCTGAAACTCCTGCACCGAGGCAAGGTGCGCGACGTCTATGCACTCGACTCAAGCCACCTTCTTATCGTGGCGACTGATCGCTTGTCGGCGTTTGACGTCGTATTGCCAGACGCGATCCCGGGCAAGGGGGAGTTGCTGACCCAGCTTTCCAATTTCTGGTTCGCATACACCGCATCACTGGTCCCGAATCATCTCACGGGAATCGACGTGTCCAGTGTCCTGCCCGTCGGCGTCGACGCCGGACTTTACGCGCGGCGCAGCGTCGTGGCTCGCCGGCTCCGGCCGATTCCGATCGAGGCCGTTGCACGTGGCTATCTGGCTGGTTCTGGCTGGAGAGATTACCAAGCTTCCGGACAAATCAGCGGTATCGCGCTTCCGCGGGGACTTCGTCTTGCCGAGCGCCTGCCGGATGCCATCTTCACGCCATCGACCAAGGCAGCCGCGGGTAGCCACGATGAGGCCATCGACTTTGACACTGTGGTCACCCTGATTGGCAGCGATCTTGCGACGCAGGTGCGCGATGCCACGCTGTCGCTTTACCGCCACGCGGCCGAACATGCTGCACGGTGCGGAATCCTTATTGCCGACACGAAGTTCGAATTCGGACTCGACGACGCAGGCCAGCTACTCGTGATGGACGAGATGCTCACACCCGACTCATCTCGCTTCTGGCCTGCTGACGAATATCGTGTAGGAATCAATCCCCCCAGTTTCGACAAGCAATTCGTCCGGGATTTCCTCGAGACCCTCGATTGGAATAAGCGCGCTCCTGGCCCTCATATTCCAGCGGATGTCATTGAACGAACTCGAGCAAAATACGAAGAGGCGCTCCGCCGGTTGACCGGTTGATCGAAACGCCGCACCTGGCTTGCCGATTTGGCGCGGTGATCGGGGCGGCGGCGCAACGATCCGCGCCTCATTCTTCGCACGCTCTCTGCGAAACCTGTCGTCGGCGCTTGCCGCACACTGGCCATACTGGCTGACCGATCGTTCGGCGCTCGATCTCCCGAAGCCGCATGCCAATGCGGCATCTAGCCCTCTGTGCGGCAAGTTAGCTGGACACGAACATCTTGCGGCTCGCCTGTGGGAGAATCCAAGTGCTGCCGTTCGAAGTCCTGAAGAGAGGCTGCAAAGGCCTTGAATGGTCTGAGCGAATTCAGCGCGTCCCTCGGCAGCAACGCGCAATCGGTTGGGATCATGCGTAGATCGAGGTCAACCGCGCTCAGCCTCATGAGCGCGCGCCGCGCGAGGCAGTCGACGGCAATTCCAGGCGAGATCTCGGCCGAAGAAATTTCGTACCATGCCAGCTCATCCTGGCTGCTTGACAAGGCAATGCCATGCGGACGGTATACGACTGGTTCGAGGCTTACGGCGATGATCACCGAGACGCACGCAATCGCGCAATCCACTGGATATGCGTGCCGGTCATCCTCTGGTGCGTCATCGCGGCCCTTTGGGCGCTACCCGTACCGCGTTCCTTCGCACAACCTGGCCTTTGGTCGGCCGCGGCGATGTTCTTTGCCTGGACGTTTTATTGGCGACTTTCGCGCGTGATCGGTGCCGGGATGCTGGTCGTGTTCGCACTATTCGGCTTTTCTGCACACGTCGCCTTTGCATCAATGGGGGCTGGGAATCTCGCACTGATGGCGGCGATCCTGTTTGTGCTCGCTTGGGTGGGCCAGTTCATCGGCCATCTATTTGAAAGGAGGCGCCCATCGTTTCTGACGGATCTGACCTATTTGCTGATCGGTCCTGCATGGCTTCTGGGAAAGCTCCTTACACGCGCCCGCATTGCCTTTTGAACCGACACATCAGGGCTGCGGAACTGGTAGCCCGAGTGCGAGCCCCAGCAATGCGACCGCAAATAGTCCGAGCATCCAGCACAAAGCGACGATAAGTAGCAGCGCCGGCACACCCGGCGCACGCGCGCTAGGCAAGATGATCCAATGTCGAAGCACCCAGAGCTGCGAGAAGAGCAGCAAAGCCAGCAGGAGGACCCCCATCCCGACATGAAAGGGAAGTGGATAGAACCCGCCTGCCAGGCCAACGAAAAGATCCCACGCGAACAGCATGGCGGCGACGAGCGCAAGGCAAACGAGAACCATCAGCGCAGAACGCCACGGCCCTGGCCAGAAGCCCAGCGCCACGCGGACGGCCAGCATCAAGAGCGTCGTTGCACTCGCGACCGCGACCACCGCAGCCAGCACTGCGCCCAGCGGTCCAAGGGCCGCCCAGGCTCCTAGCCATTGCAGTACCGACGTCGACATGAACATCCCCAGTTACGGCGCTGTGCTCGACGCACCCCGAACACCTTTTCCATCGTCGCGGAGCATGCTCGCACCAGTTGCCAGGGGCAACCGAACTGCCGTTGACATGCCCCCCGGCTTGAAAGCGGTCGATTCGCACGGCGCCCAGCCACGGCAACCTGCCGTCCAGGGTCGCCTCCGTGGGCTCCTGCTCACGGTTTCCCTGCCGACGCGCAACCAAGCGCTGCTGACCCACTCTGCTACTCTGGTCATAGCGGCCATCAGGGGAACTCCAAATGATCGCGCGAATATGGCGGGGTATCACTCACAAGGACGTGGCGGAGGCCTATCTGACACATCTCAACACGGTTGTCCTGCCAGGGGTGACCGGCAAACCGGGACAACGAGGCGGTTGGGCGCTGCGGAGGTTTCAGGGCGATCACGCCGAGTTCGTGGTGATCACGCTGTGGGATACGATGGAATCGATCCGAAGTTGGGTCGGTGGCGACCCCCAGCAGGCCGTGTACACGCGAGAGGAAGCCCAATACCTGCTTGATCAGGAGGGCTTGGTGCGTCACTACGACACCGTGGGAACGGTGCCACCACCCTAGGCACTGGCGTGGCGGCTTCTCCGGTCGCCCCGAAGGCGCGGGAATGCAAGCAAGTCCGCGCCTGCATCAAGGTTGATCAGGCCTTCTTCGCAGCCCTCTCCGCAGCCAGCGTCGTCTGCACGGCAGGCCGTGCCTCGACGCGCTTCATGTACGCTTGCAGAGACGGAAACGGCGTGAGGTCAACACCTACATAACCAGCCCACGTCAACACCGTGTACAGGTAAGCATCTCCGACACTGAACCGCTCTCCCATCAGGTAGGGCGAGTCACCCATGGCAGCGACAATCTCGCCAAAGCGCATCGCCAGCCTGTCTTTCTGCGCCTGTTTCACCGCGTCCGGGGTGTTGGGATTGAATAGCGGGCTGAACTGCTTGTGCAGCTCCGTCGAAATGAAATTCAGCCATTCCTGAAGCTGGTAGCGGGCGAACGTTCCATTCGCCGGCGCCAGTCCCATGGCGGGCTTGAGATCCGCAAGATACTGCACGATGGCGGGTCCTTCGGTGAGGATGTTGCCGTCATCCAACTGGAGCGTGGGCACATAGCCCTTGGGGTTGATCTTCCAGAAATCGCCCCCGTCCCTCGTTTTCTTGCTGCCAAGATCAACCGGCACGGACTCGAAAGGCAGACCCAGCTCGTTGAGCACGATGTGCGGAGACAGCGAGCATGCGCCCGGAGAAAAATAAAGCTTCATGTGAATTCCTCTTGGGTGATTGACGCAGCCCCGCTGCGCCCTCCGGCCATGGTCGGGCCTTGATGACCACTCGCCAATGTTCCGCCAGCAAACACACTGTTGCCAGCGAGCACTTCGCTCATTGCCTCTTCGGTGCAATGAGGTCGGTGATGCTGCCCTCGAACAATTCGGCGGCCATCGCCACCGTTTCACCTAATGTGGGGTGCGGATGGATGGTATGCCCGATGTCCGCGGCTTCGGCGCCCATTTCGATGGCGAGCGCGACTTCGGCAATAAGATCACCGGCATGTGGACCGACGATGCCACCTCCGACGATGCGTCGCGTGGCGGTGTCGAAGATTAGTTTGGTGAATCCTTCGCTGCGATCCATGCCCAACGCGCGGCCCGAGGCAGCCCACGGGAACTTCGCCGATTCGGTCGCCAGGCCTTGCTCCTTGGCTTCGCGTTCACTCACGCCTACCCATGCGATTTCGGGATCCGTATAGGCGACGGCCGGGATCACGCGCGCTAGCCACTCGCGCTTGTGCCCAGCGGCCACTTCGGCTGCAAGCTTGCCCTCGTGCGTGGCTTTGTGGGCGAGCATCGGATTCCCGACGATATCGCCAATTGCGAAAATATGCGGGACATTGCTGCGCATCTGCGCATCCACCGGGATGTAACCCCGCCCGTCGACGATCATGCCTGCGGCGGCCGCACCAATGGCATTCCCATTAGGGGTACGTCCGACAGCAACCAGAACACGGTCGTAGACATTTCGCGAAGGCGCGGATGCGCCTTCGAATTTGACATGGATGCCATCCTTCCCGGCCTCGGCATGCGCAACCTTTGTTCGCAAATGGATGCCTTCGAGGCGCTTGGACAACCGCAGCTGCAATGGCCGGACCAGATCCGCGTCGCAACCCGGCACGAGCTGATCAGCCAGCTCCACCACGGTCACGCGACTTCCGAGCGACGCGTAAACCGTTGCCATCTCCAGGCCGATGATGCCACCGCCGACCACCAGCAAAGTCGGGGGGATCTCGGTCAACGACAGCGCATCGGTAGAATCCATCACGCGCGGGTCGCCCCATGGAAAGCCTGGCAGTTTCAACGCTCGCGATCCGGCAGCAACAATGGCCTTCTCGAATCGAACGCGCTTGACGCCTGCGTCCGTCGCGACGTCCAGCTCATGAGGCGAAACAAAGAGCCCAGCTCCATGGAGTACTCGCACCTTGCGCTGCCGTGCCATGCCCGCTAGGCCACCGGTGAGCTTCGCGACGACGCCGGTCTTGAATGCACGCAACCTGTCCAAGTCGAGCGTGGGCGGCCCAAAGGTAAGGCCATGTGCGGCCATGGCTGCCGCCGCATCGATGACCTCCGCTGTATGCAGCAGCGCCTTGGACGGACTGCACCCGACATTGAGACAGACGCCGCCCAGGCTCGGATAGCGCTCGACCAAGACGACGTCAAGGCCCAAATCAGCGCCGCGGAAGGCCGCTGTGTAGCCACCCGGGCCCGCGCCCAAGACCAGCAATGCACACTCGATGTCTGCATGCCGATCGCCGTCACGCGCGGCCTGGCTCGTCACCATCGCCGCCGGCCCTGCACCAGCCGTCTCAGGAGCAACCGACACATGCTCGTGCTTGACCGAAACGGCGCCATCCGCTGGCTCGATTAAGGCCACCAAAGTGCCTTCCGAAACCTTGTCGTTCAATTGCACCTTGAGTTCGCGGACCATCCCTGCCACCGGCGAGGGCACCTCCATCGTCGCCTTGTCCGATTCCAGCGTCACCAGTCCCTGGTCTTTCTTCACCAGGTCGCCAGGCTTCACCAGCAACTCGATCACCGGCACATCATGGTAGTTGCCGATGTCCGGCACCTTGGCTTCAGTCAGATCCATGCAGGTTCCTCGAATAGACGGATGGGGCAGCCAGCGCTCACAGCATCAATCGGCGAAGATCCGCCAGCACGAGCGCCATGTAAGCGACAAAGCGTGCCGCAGCTGCACCATCGATCACGCGATGGTCATAGCTGAGTGACAGGGGCAGCATCAGTCTTGGCTCAAAAGCAGTCCCGCTCCACACGGGCTGCATACTGCTCTTGCTGACGCCGAGGATCGCAACTTCAGGCGCGTTGATGATCGGCGTGAAAGCGGTACCACCAATGCCGCCCAGGGAGCTGATCGAAAAACACCCGCCCGACATCTCGGCCGGCGTCAGCTTCCTATCCCGCGCCTTCGCGGAAACAAGGGCGAGTTCGCGCGCCAGCTCCAGGATGCCCTTGCGATCGCAATCGCGAATCACCGGCACAACCAGTCCTTCAGGCGTGTCGACTGCGATTCCAATATGGAAATACTGTTTCAGGGTCAGCGTCTCGCCCTTTGCATCGAGCGCGGCATTGAATATCGGGAAGCGCTGCAACGCCGCCACTGCTGCCTTGATCAGGAATACCAGCGGCGTGATCTTGAGGTCCTTCTGCTCCGTTCCCAGCTGCTTGCGGAATGCCTCCATCTCGGTGATGTCGGCCACATCGTGCTGCGTAACGTGCGGGATCATCGCCCAGTTGCGCGCCAGATTGGAGCCCGACGCCCGCTTGATCTTCGACAAGGGTTGCGTTTGCACAGGTCCAAACTTGCTGAAGTCAATTTCGGGCCAAGGCAGCAGACCAAGACCGGCTCCGCCCGATCCCGCGCCACGCGCGCCCCCGGCTGCAAATGCCTGCCGGACAAAGGCCTGCACGTCTTCGCGAAGGACGCGACCGCCCTTTCCGCTACCTGCGACTTGCGCCAGATCGACGCCAAGCTCGCGCGCGAACAAACGCACGGCAGGCGTAGCATACGGTACCCGCTCCGGCATGACTGCATTAGCCGAGAATCGGACAGGCGGAGCCGTAGGCCGATGAGTAGCGGCGCCCGCATCCACCCGCCTTTCCAAGGATGCGTCCCCTGCCCGGTCGGGGGCAGCCGACGGGTTGGCGGCGTCAATCGCGGGAACCGCCTTAGCTTCCTGCGCGGGCTTGGCCGGCTCGATGGCCTGCACCCGCGACTCTGTTGCGCCGACAGGCGACTCAATCAGCGCCACGATCGCACCTTCAGAGACCTTGTCATCGAGCTTCACCCGAAGTTCGCGTACCACCCCTGCCACCGGCGAGGGCACCTCCATCGTCGCCTTGTCCGATTCCAGCGTCACCAGTCCCTGGTCTTTCTTCACCAGGTCGCCAGGCTTCACCAGCAACTCAATCACCGGCACATTATGGTAGTTGCCGATGTCTGGCACCTTGGCTTCGATTGGCGATGGCATGCGCGCTCCGACCTCTGATATCGGGTTAAGTGCCGATTGTCGCGCAATGCGCTATTCGAGTCATGCATTCAGTTCGGCCGACGAGGCCCCCTCCGGCGGGCCCGCTACCAAGGCGCGGTTTGGTCCGCGAAGCCCCTCGCTCCATTCGACGCAGTGGTCTCGCCGGGCATCTGCATTCCTGTCGAGCAGGCGCGACCACCGCGCCTGCAATTTCTGCCGCATTCAAGGGCGGACGTGCGCGCCGTTGCCGACGCCGAGACCTGCGGCTCCAGGGCAACCGCGACGTCGTCGCCACCAATCCCTCAAACGCGCGCAGCGAAACGTCGGGGACCGGCACTAGGCCCTGCTGTCGAAGCAGTTGGGCAAGGTCAGGATGGCCTGCGGAGCAAGACCTCGCGCTGGGGAAAGGGCATCGAGATCCCGGCGCCATCAAGCGCATGCTTGACGAGTCGGGTCAGGTCCATCTGCAACGGCCACCAGTTGCTCCGCTGCGTGAATGCACGCAAGGTGATGTTAACGGCACTGTCGCCCAACGTGGCGACAAATACCTGAGGCGCCGGATCAGCCAATACGCGCGGATCGGCCATCAACATGGCCTGCAGCACGGCGATCGCTTGATCGACATCAGCCGTGTAGGCAATCCCAACCTGAGCCTCGACACGACGCGTTCCATGCCGGCTGTAGTTGACAATTGCATCACTGCCTACTTTGGCGTTGGGAATCACCGCTACGCGGTTGTCGGCCAGCACCAGTGTCGTATGCATAAGATTGATCGCCTCAACGCTGCCGCTGTAACCACCCGCATCGACCCAGTCCCCGGTACGGAACGGCCGGAACAGGATCAAGAGCACGCCCCATGCAAGGTTTGAAAGCGAGCCCTGCAACGCAAGTCCAATGGCCAGGCCCGCCGCACCTACGGCCGCAACAAGTGATGCCGTGGGGACGCCGAGGTATCCAAGGACGGCTACGGCAATAAAGACGATGAGCGCGCCATACAGGCTGTTGCGAAGGAAGGGGATCAACGTCGGCTCGACCCGGGCGCGACTGAGCATGCGACGCACAAGATTGGCCACACGCGCTGCCAGCCAAATGCCGAGCGCGAAAAGCACAAGCGAAGCGAGAATGCGAGGGCCTAGGCGCAACGCGAGTTGCAGACCGCTATGCGAAAGATCAAGCCAGTCGAGATGCCTCACCCAGTCCTGCAGCATGGTTGCAACACCCTTCCCGTGACGGTCTAGAGCCTATCAGGAGCGCCGCAAAACAGCCGGCACGCCGACTCCTAATGAGGCAGAGGGCGGGATCGCCAACTTGAGTCCAGGGACCGGAATGTGCGCTAGTCGAAAGCCGAAATGTGCTCGCGATTCGCCCTTGAAACACAACGTAGCAATGTGCTTTTGATTTGTGATCGGAGGACGGTTCAAAGCACGTCCTCACTGCCAATCTGGCGCCATGAAATCTACACGCGCTGCTTGGATTCCGTTGCTTTCCGCCGCCTTGGCACTCGCACTGGCCTTGCTTCCCATCGCGTCCATGGCGTCGCAAGCCACGGCCCAGTTCTCGGTGGGCCTCGTGATCCTGCCGCCGGTGGGCACACCCGCCATCGCGACCCACGATACACAGCCCACGCACGCGAGCCGCGATGCGGCACTGCCCGCGATTCAAGCTCCCGCGCGGCTGGCGGTCCCTGCCTCGGACGCCAGGAAGCCGTTACATCGCATGCCCCGCCATCGGGCGACCAATAGCCATTAGAACCCGGCGAGGTTCGACGCCCCCGCTCCAACGGGCTAAAATACGCGACTTTGATTCTTGCGAGTGCTCACATGGGGCTGGATCTGGTCAGCGCCGGCAGCGACGTGCCGGACGAAATCAACGTGATCATCGAGATCCCCAAAGACGCCGAGCCCGTGAAATATGAAGTCGACAAGGCGTCAGGCGCGATCTTCGTCGACCGCATCCTTTCGACCCCGATGCGCTATCCGTGTAACTACGGTTACGTGCCTCACACGCTGTATGACGACGGCGACCCGGTCGACGCGCTCGTCATCCTCCCTCTGCCGCTGGTTCCCGGCTCCGTCGTGCGCTGCCGACCGGTTGGCGTTCTACGCATGACGGACGAAGCAGGCAAGGACTTCAAGATCGTTGCAGTGCCCGTTCCCAAGGTTTTTGCCGGTTACGCCCACGTCGAGGATATTTCCCAGGTATCCGGCCACTGGAAGGAGCGCATCGGACACTTCTTCGAGCATTACAAGGATCTGGAACAAGGCAAATGGGTCAAGCTCGACGGGTGGGACGGTGCGGCTGCGGCGCGACGCGAAGTGTTGGCGTCGAAGCAGCGTTATGACGAGGCGCACGCGTCCGGCTGATCAGGGACATCCCCACTGCATATTCGCGACGCTCGGGAAATTCGGTCCCTCGTGCCAAAGCGCGGGGCTTGGTCGCGGATCGACCACTGCCACGCTGCGGCGTGGACGGGAGGACGTCTCGAAGTCATGACTCCTGCCATGCTGCCCACCGCAACCCGCCAGTGGAGCCCGGACGTCAACGCAGGCGCTCTCACCGTCTGAGGGCATTGGAAACCTTGCCCTGCAACCGGGCATACGATCAAGCGGGTCGATAAACCTGGGAGCCCGTACTGCGGAATTCGTCGGATTTTTCGCGCATGCCGGATTCCAGTGCCGTGGCCGTATCGACGCCATGCGCCGCGGCGTATTCGCGAACTTCCTGGGTAATTTTCATGGAACAGAACTTGGGGCCGCACATGGAGCAAAAGTGGGCGGACTTGTGCGATTCCCGTGGCATGGTCTCGTCGTGGAATTCGCGCGCCTTTTCCGGATCGAGCCCGAGATTGAACTGGTCCGTCCATCTGAACTCAAATCGCGCCTTGGACAAGGCATTGTCGCGAATCTGCGCGCCTGGGTGCCCCTTGGCGAGGTCCGCCGCGTGCGCGGCAATCTTGTAGGTGACGATGCCATCGCGCACATCCTGCTTGTTGGGTAGACCGAGATGCTCCTTCGGCGTGACGTAGCACAGCATCGCCGTTCCATACCACCCGATCATGGCCGCGCCGATTGCGCTGGTGATGTGGTCATAGCCCGGTGCAATATCCGTGGTTAGCGGGCCAAGCGTGTAAAAGGGGGCTTCACCGCACTTCTCGAGTTGCCGATCCATGTTCTCCTTGATCAATTGCATCGGCACATGGCCGGGCCCCTCAACCATGACTTGAACATCATGCTTCCAGGCCTCGCGGGTCAGTTCGCCCAGCGTATCGAGCTCGGCAAACTGCGCCTCGTCATTGGCGTCGGCGATGCTTCCCGGACGCAAGCCGTCACCCAGGCTGAAAGCAACGTCATACGCCTTCATGATTTCGCATATCTCGCTGAAATGCGTGTAAAGGAAGTTTTCCTTGTGGTGCGCAAGACACCACTTCGCCATGATCGAACCACCGCGGCTGACGATGCCCGTGACCCGCCGCGCGGTCAGCGGGATGAACGGCAATCGCACGCCGGCGTGAATCGTGAAATAGTCGACGCCTTGTTCGGCCTGCTCGACGAGGGTGTCGCGGAACAAATCCCAAGTCAGGTCCTCGGCCACGCCACCAACCTTTTCAAGCGCCTGGTAAATGGGCACCGTGCCGATCGGAACCGGGCTGTTTCGCAGGATCCACTCTCGCGTCTCGTGTATTTGCTTGCCCGTGGAGAGATCCATCACGGTATCGGCGCCCCAGCGGATGGCCCAAACCATCTTTTCTACCTCTTCTGCGACCGAGCTGGTCACGGCGGAGTTGCCGATGTTGGCGTTGATCTTCACAAGAAAGTTTCGGCCAATGATCATTGGCTCGCTTTCTGGATGATTGACATTGGCGGGGATGATTGCGCGGCCGCAGGCCACCTCCGCCCGGACGAACTCTGGGGTAATTCGAGGCTGGGTTAGAGCGCCGAAATTCTGGCCGCTGTGCTGCTGGAGGAGGCCCGCGTCTTTGATCGCCTCCATCCGCTGATTTTCCCGAATGGCGACGAATTCCATTTCCGGGGTAACGATGCCTCGGCGAGCGTAGTGCATCTGGGTCACGTTGCGTCCGGATATGGCCCGCCGCGGCAAGGGCAGTTTGGGAAAGCGAACGTGCACTAGGGAAGCATCCGCATTGTGCTCGCGCGTGGTTTTCGAGGTGAAATCCCGGAGCAGCACCGAATCGGTACGCTCATCGATCCATGTCGACCGGAGGGGCGCCAGGCCCTGGGTAAGGCTGATGGAAACTTCAGGATCAGTGTAGGGACCCGACGTATCGTAGAGCGCGATGGCTGCATTTTGACCTGCGCCCGGGGCAACCGCAGCATCGCCCGTCGCGACTTCCCGCATGGGGACGCGCAGGTCCGGTCGACTACCCTGCACATATATTTTTCGGCTGCCCGGAATCGGCGCCGTAACGGCGTTGGAGAGCGCCTCGGCGGCACCGAGCACACTGGAAGCTCGCGCATTCATGGCCATCGTCCTCGTTGTCAGGGACGAAGCGGCGGCACCGGCGGCCCGGTGAAGCTCCCTACGCCGGCACGATCCGGATCAGGTTCGAAGGGACTCTCTCAGCCAGCGCGGCGACGCCAGCACCCCCGCTTCAAAGCACTATTCAAGCACATATGCCTCGCGCGCGGAGCTCAGGCAGTAGCGTACGCCCGCAAAAACATCTCAACCGCCGCCTCGGCGTTTCGGCGAATCCCTGCCTCCTCGCATCCGTCACTGCAAGCAAACAGGCGTCTTAACGGAAGGTCGCCACGCAGTAACGCAAGGAACTGGCCTGCAGCCAGCGGAATATCCGCAATCTGTAGCCTGCCCGCCGCTGTCGCCTGCTCAAGGAAATGTTCGATTTTGTGCTGCGCGCGGCCCGGTCCCACATCCCAGACCAAGCGGCCCAGTCGGGGATCGCCTTCGGCATTGCAGTCGCCCAGCACCGCGCGAAAGAGCGCTGCGAGATCACTATTCGCCAGCACTCTTGCGTGGGCGAGCGCAATGGCGTTGAGTGCCTGCCGCAGGTCCGCTTCGGGCAGGAACTCGAAGACCTGCTCAGGCATCAGCTCGCCGCAACAGGCCTGTGCTGCTTCGCGAAACAGCGTGTCCTTGTCGCCAAAATGGCTGTATACGGTGAGTTTCGAGACCCCGGCTGCCTGGGCAATCGCATCCATGCTGGTCCCTTCAAAGCCAGCTCGGGTGAACAGCTTTTGGGCTGCGGCCAATATCGCACCCCGCTTCTCCATGTCCTTGGGACGACCGGGCCCCTGGGCCCGTCCGCCAGGACGCGCGCACGACAGCAGCATGGGGTTGGATTTTGCGCGTCGACTCATCAAATTTTAGTATACTTCAAAGTACAGTATTGGATCGAGCGCATGAGCGAACCCATCCCTCCTGACCTTTCGTCGATGTCATGGAGTCAAGCGTACCTCCATGCGCAACGGAGCCTTAGCGCATGGCTGGATGCCAAGCCGCGAGATGCCCATCGCCTTTCGTTCATCGTTCGGAACAGGCTGATGGAGCTGGCAGCTCGCGAACACGCCCAGCTTGCGCGCTGGCTCGCGTGGCTCCTTTGCAGTCGCGCCCACGCCGGCGGCGCCGGGATTCGTCGGCTGGCGCGACTGGATAGCCGTCTCGCCAGCGCCGTGCTTCAGGCGGGAACCCAATTGCCGGTAGCCGTGGCGCCGCAGGGCAAAATTCTGCTGACAACGGTCAAGTCGGCCGGGTGACCTCCGGCACTGCTCAAGCAGCCTGCCAAGAAGGCAGCATCGCAATTGTTCCGCAGTGATCGAATCTCTATGCTTGCAGATCGCATTTCCCCAACTGGACACCCCGCCGTGAGCTTCGATTTTGAATTGGCCCGCCGCAACATGGTCAGCAACCAGGTACGCCCTTGGGACGTATTGGATCCGCGGGTTCTCGAAACTTTGGCGTCGGTGCGCCGGGCCGACTTCGTGCCTGCGAGCTACCGCGCCACGGCCTACGCGGACATCGCCCTGCCCTTGGGACACGGGGAAGTCATGCTCAAGCCCGCTGTGGAAGGCAGAATCTTGCAATCTTTGGAAATTGGTCCCGATGACCATGTTCTGGAAATTGGCACGGGCAGTGGTTATTTCAGCGCATGTCTTTCGCGTCTGGCCGGCCGCGTGACGAGCATCGACATCCACGCCGATTTTGTCGCTGCCGCAACATCGAGCCTGCGTGAAGCGGGTTTCGACAACGTGGAGACTGAAATCGCCGAAGCGGTGCACGGATACGGCCCAACTGTTCATTTCGACGCCATTGCCGTGACCGGCGCAGTGGCAACTTTGCCGCAACGGTGGTTGGGTTGGCTGAAGCCGGGGGGCAGGATCTTCGCGATAAGCGGGCGCGCGCCAGCCATGCAGGCACTTTTGCTGCGTACCCATCCCGGCACATCGCAACCGGTGAGCGTCGAAACGCTTTTCGAGACGGACTTGCCGTACCTGCAACACGCCGCCCCCCAGGAATCCTTCGTGCTTTGAGGCACGAAGAACCCGACTCACGGAACTCGCCAGGAATGCCTCCATGAACCGCACCGCGAAGCTAACCTTGTTCAGCTGCGCCATCGCACTCGCGCTGTCGCCCGCCTTGGCATTTGGAGAGGACCTGCTGCAGGCCTACGAACAGGCCCGCGCAAGCGACCCCGTGCTCGCGCAGGCGGACGCCACGCGCCTGGCTTCTCAGCAAGGGGTCGTTCAGGCGCGTGCCCTGCTGCTCCCTCAGGTGAACGCCACGTACAGCTACTCGCAGTCGCACGGCACCAGCAGTAGCACCCAACCCTTCAGCACCGCATCCGGATTCCAAATCTTCAATTTCACCAGTTCCAGCACCAATTACGGAACCCAATTGCAAGGCGTCCTTTCGCAAACCCTCTTTAATTTTTCCGATTGGGCCAATCTTCAGGCCGCGCATTCGACCGCGCAGAGCCAGAACGCATCCTACGCCTCGGCCGAGCAAAATCTGTACCTGCGTGTCGCGACCGCGTACTTCGGAGTGCTTGCTGCCCAGGATCAGCTTAACTATGCGAAAGCCAACGAGAAGGCGTTGAAGAGTCAACTCGATCAGGCCAAGCAGCGCTTCGAAGTTGGCTTGGCTGCGATAACGGATGTGAACCAGGCCAAAGCGCAGTACGACACGGCTGTCGCGACGGTGATCACGACGCGCAACAACCTCGATGATGCTCGCGAGGCACTGACGCAAATAACGGGCAAACCCGCCAATGATCTCCAACCGCTCCGCAACGGGATCCCGCTCAATGCCCCAAGCCCGGATAACCTCGAGGACTGGGTCAATATGGCGCTGGCGGACAATCCTGCGCTGCGCGCGTCCCGGGAACAGGTTCGGGCTGCGAGCGACACCGTGCATTCGGCATATGGCGCGCACCTGCCCACGCTGAGTGCACAGGTCAGTTACACCCGCGCCCCGGGGTGGGCCGACCAGAATTCGCGCTTGGGGGGCATCGGCGCATACCACAGCAACAGCCTGAGCCGGGACACGGTCATCGGTGTGGTGCTCAACATCCCCATTTTCAGCGGCTTCGGCACGCAGGCGAGGGTGCGTCAGGCGATCTATAACCGGGATAGTGCGCAAGACGTGCTTGAGCAGAACCGTCGCGCCTTGGTCCGCAGCACGCGGAACGCATTCCGATCCGTCCTCGCCGGCGTTGCTAGCGTGGAAGCGAACAAGGCTGCGGTAACTTCGGCGCAAAGTTCCCTGGAGGCGACCCAGGCGGGTTATGAAGTAGGCACGCAGACGATTGTCGATGTGCTGCTCGCACAGCAGACGCTGTTCCAGGCGCAGAGTGCCTATTCGCAGTCACGCTATCAGCTCCTGCTGAATCGACTCGCACTGGCCTACGATGGCGGCAAGCTGGGATATGCGCAGCTTCAGGAAGTCAATGCGTTGCTTAAGTCCTCCTAACGGCAGCAAGCTGTTGCTCGATGGCCGCGGCGATTTCCTGAAGTGCTCCGCGGCCGCGCTCGACTACGTTGAGCCCCGCGGTTCCCATGCGCATGCGCGCCGGTTCGTCGTGGAGTAGATTCAGGACAGACGAGGCCAGCGAGTCGGCATCCTCAACCCTGGATGCTGCGCCCGCCGTGATTAACGCGTCGACGATCTCGACTGAGTTAAACGTATTGGGCCCGACCAACACCGGCACCCCAAGCGCCGCTGGCTCGAGTACGTTGTGGCCACCTACCGGTGCCAAACTGCCTCCCACGAATGCGACGTCGGCAGACGCGTAAAAGCCCATTAATTCGCCCAAGCTGTCCAGTACGAAGCACTGCGTGTCGTTCGCTGGCAACAGGTCGAGGCTGCGGGTGCGAACGCGCAGCCCGGCGCCGCGGGCCGCTTGGGTCATATTGCGGAACCGTTCCGAGTGACGCGGCGCAACCAGCAAAAGTGCCTCGGGTAGCGACTTCAGGACGAGTGCATGGGCATCGAGGACGATCTGCTCTTCGCCTTCGTGCGTGCTAGCTGCAATCCACACGGGACGATGGGGCCCCAGCGCCGCACGGACTGTGCCGCCCACGAGCCTCACTTCGGGCTCCACGACCAGATCGAACTTCAAGTTGCCAACCGGCTGCACTCGGTCTGGACGGGCGCCGAGGCGCCGATAACGCTCCGCATCCGTTTCGCTTTGAGCCAGCACTGCGACAACGCCATCGAGTGCCGAGCGGATCAGTCGAACACCTGGCACGATCGCGAAGCCTCGCATCGATCGCTCAGATAGGCGGGCGTTGACAATGAGCAACGGTATTCGGCGATGCGCGGCTTGCGTGTAAAGGTTTGGCCAGATTTCAGTTTCCGCGATGACTCCAAGGCAAGGATCAATCCGGGAAAGGAATCGGCGTACAGCGCCCGGCAAATCAAAGGGCAGATAGGCATGGTGGACGCGGGTGTCAAATAATTGCCGTACGCGCGCGGATCCCGTCGGCGTTCCCGTGGTGACGATCAGCGGTCGATTCGGGTCCCGTCGCAGGAGTAGCTCAATCAGTCGCGCCAATGCATTGACTTCGCCAACGGACACGGCGTGGAGCCACAACGCACCCTGGACCGGCATCGCCGGCACGAACCCAAGCCGCTCCCTCCATCGCAGCCAGTAGTCCCGATTCCGCAAGCCACGAATGCCGAGACGGGCCAGCATTGGCACCGTCAGAAGGTACAACAGCAGGGTGTAGAGCCATCGCGCAAACATGGGTTTCCTCAAGGCGCGCGAGTATAGCGACAGAACATTCCCTAACCCGACCCGGCGCACGGAATGGCCAATGTTAGGATTGTGCCGGATGCTATCGCCACGCCGCAGAGTCCCCCGTCGTCTCCTTTCCGTGCGCCACTGGCCGTCGTGGTGCGCCGTGTGGGTTATTTGGCTTCTGGCGAGGCTGCCCTATTCGCTGCTCATCCCACTGGGGAGGGGAATTGGCCAATTGGTCCAATGGGTAATGCCGGCGCGAAGAAAGGTCGCCGCAACCAATCTTCGCCTCTGCTTTCCGGAGATGGCTCCTGACGAGCGAGCTCGCTTGCTTCGAACCAACATGATCAACGTCGGCATCATGCTGATGGAATTCGCGCTCGGCTGGCTGGGTAGCCGCCGTTCTCTTGAGCACGTTCCGGTCGACATCCAAGGTCTTGGTTATCTGGAGGATGCGCGAAGGAGGGGCGTTGGTGTCCTGCTGGTGGGCGCGCACTTTACCCATCTCGAGCTATGCGGGCGCCTCCTCTCGATGCGCGTCCCATTAGCCGGCATGTACAGGGCCATGGACAATGAGGTGCTTGAGTTTGTGATCCTGCGCGCACGCCTGCGCTATGCGGCAGCAATGTTCACCAAGGATGATCTGCTCGGGACGGTCCGTTATCTGCGCCGGGGCGGGATCCTGTGGTATGCGCCAGATCAGGACATGCGAGGAAAGGAGGCAGTTTTCGCACCTTTTTTCGGGGTCCTGGCTGCCACCATCACCGCTACCCATCACTTGGCCAGACTATCGGGCGCTGAAGTGATGCCATTCGCCCATCGCCGCCTGCCCCATGGCGGCTACGAAATCCGAATCCTTCCGCCGTTCGACGACTTCCCAAGCTCGGACGCGGGCGCCGACACGCAACGAGTCAATGGCGCGATCGAGACCATGGTGGCTGCCGCGCCAGAGCAATACCTATGGATCCACAAACGGTTTAAGACGCGCCCCGCAGGTGCTCGGGAGGTATACGGAGTGGGAGTGGAAAGCCGAAGGCCGATCCGGTGAGGGATCGGCCTTTGGGGTGTTGCGTAAGGGACCTTGGCGGTGACCTACTCTTGCATGGCTAGAGCCACAC
>JAKAEJ010000014.1 GCA_021818335.1 Pseudomonadota bacterium
GCATCAGGGAAAGCAGGCCTTCCTGCATACGGGCGCCGCCCGTGGCTGAAAAGCACACCAACCCGCAATGCGACTCCAGCGCGTGCTCGGCGGCACGCGTGAATTTCTCGCCGACCACGGATCCCATCGATCCACCCATGAAGGCAAATTCAAATGCGACCGCCACAAGCGTCCTCCCGCACAACGCACCGCGCATGACCACCAGTGCATCTTTTTCACCGGTGGACTGCTGCGCCACGCTGATGCGGTCACGGTACTTCTTGGAGTCACGGAAACCCAACGCGTCGATGGGAGTCACGCCGGCGTCGAGCTCCAATAGCTCCCCGGGGTCGAGGAATGTCGCGAGCCTCGCACGCGCCGAAATCGGCATGTGATGCGCACACTTGGGGCAGACCATCAGGTTGCGCTCGAGCTCCGGCCGATACAACGCAGCACCGCACCCTGCGCAACGCTCCCAGACGCCCTCGGGCACCTTGCCACGCGCGGTGGTGCGGCGCTCACGGCGAGCGCTGCCCGGGACCAGTTTCTGCAACCAGCTCATCGGATGCTCCAACAGGGAATCAGGGGTGCTCGCCGGCGTCCAGCGCCTTGCGAATGGGACAGAGGAAGCGGGTTGCGCGTGAACACGCCTCATCGGCATCGCGCGATCCATGCAGCGTCTCCACCAAGGCGCTGCCGATGACCACGGCATCGGCGCACCCCGCCATGGCCAGCGCACCCGCCGCGTCACGGATGCCAAAACCCACGGCGACCGGCGCTGCCGAGTGCTGGCGAAGTGATCCCACCTGGGCCGCGATCGCACCCGCGTCGGCCGCCGCAGCGCCCGTGGTCCCGGTAATCGAGACAAAATAGAGGAACCCCTGGGCCTGCCGCGCCAGCGCGTCCATCCGCGCGGGGTCGGTGGTCGGTGCCACCAGGCGGATGAGGTGCAGGCCATGTGCCGCCAACGTCGCCGCAAGTCGCTCGTCGTCCTGGGGTGCATCGACCAACAGCAGCCCGTCCACACCCGCAGACGACGCCTCGGCGGCAAAGTGCTCGACGCCCCGGATCTCGATGGGATTGAGGTAGCCCATCAGCACCAGGGGTGTCTGTCCGTCGCGCGTGCGGAAACCCCGGACCACGGCAAGCACATGCGCCAATCCGACGTGCCTCGCCAGCGCGCGTTCGTTGGCTCGCTGGATCACCGGGCCATCCGCCATCGGATCGGAGAAAGGCATGCCCAGCTCGATCACGTCGGCACCCGCCGCGACGAGCGCGTGCAGGAGCCCGACACCGGCCTCCACCGACGCCAGGGGATCGCCGGCCGTGACGAACGGAATCAGTGCGGAACGATGGCTTCGCCGAAGTCCGGCGAAGCGTTGGTCGATGCGGTTCACGACAGGCATCCGGCAAGCATGCTGGGCATGCGCGTCAAAGCGCAATACCTTCGCGCGCGGCAATGGTGTGGACGTCCTTGTCGCCACGGCCGGAGAGATTACACAGCACCAACCCCTCGCGTGGTAGTTCGCGAGCGAGCTTGACGGACTGCGCCACGGCGTGAGCCGATTCCAGCGCCGCAAGGATGCCTTCGGTGCGCGCCAGCATATGGAACGCTTCCATGGCCTCGGCATCGGTGATGCCGACATAGTCGGCGCGACCCGTGTCCTTGAGGAACGCATGTTCGGGCCCGACGCCCGGATAGTCCAGGCCGGCCGAAATCGAATGCGTTTCGGTGATCTGGCCATCGTCATCGCACAGCACATACGTCCGGTTGCCGTGCAGGACCCCGGGCCGGCCCGCGGCCAGCGACGCCGCGTGGTGGCCCGTGGCGAGACCCTCCCCTGCAGCCTCCGCGCCGACAATGCGCACGCCCGGGTCGTTGAGGAAAGCGTGGAACAGCCCGATGGCATTGGAGCCGCCGCCGACGCACGCCGTGATGGCGTCGGGCAGGCGCCCATACTCTTCAAGCATCTGCGCGCGCGCCTCCCGGCCCACCACCGCGTTGAAATCTCGCACCATCAGCGGGTAGGGGTGCGGGCCCGCTACGGTTCCAATGATGTAGAACGTGTCGCGGACGTTGGTCACCCAATCGCGCAGCGCTTCGTTGAGGGCGTCCTTCAACGTCTTCGAGCCCGAGCTGACGGGCACGACCGTGGCACCCAGCAACTTCATCCGGTAGACGTTGATCGCCTGGCGGGCAATGTCGGTCTCGCCCATGTAGACAACGCACTCGAGGCCCAGGCGGGCCGCCACGGTCGCGCTGGCAACACCGTGCTGGCCGGCACCCGTCTCGGCAATGATGCGCGTCTTGCCCATTCGCCGCGCAACCATGGCTTGGCCGACCGTGTTGTTGATCTTGTGCGCGCCCGTATGGTTGAGGTCCTCGCGCTTGAGCAGGATGCGCGCGCCACCGACCTCGCGAGTGAGCCGCTCGGCCAAGTAGATCGGACTGGGCCGACCCACGTAGTGCTTGAGGTCGTACGCCAATTCGGCCTGAAAGGAGGCATCGTCGCGCAGCGCGAGATAGGTCTTCGTCAGCTCCTGCAGCGGCGCCACGAGCGTTTCCGCCACGTACACACCGCCGTAGTCGCCAAAGCGCCCCTGCGCGTCCGGATAGTCGTCGTAGTTGATGAAGGTTTCAGTTTTGCGCTGCGGTTTCACGATGGATTTCCCGAAAAAAGGCCTGCAATTTTCGCGCGTCCTTGATGCCGGGACGCGCTTCGACGCCACTGGACACGTCGACGCCCCAGGGCCGGGCCCGGCGCAGCGCATCCGCCACGTTAGCGGCATCGAGCCCGCCCGCCAACAACCAGGGGCGGTCGATGCGCGGCAACCCCGACCAGTCGAACCCCCGACCTTGCCCGCCGGGCTCGCCGCTCGCGTGGCCATCGAGGACGAATCCTGCCGCGCGCGGGAAGGCAGCCAGCCCAGTCGCCGCGTCGCCGCCATCACCCATGGCGAGTGCCTTCAAGTACGGGTACCCGAATTGAGCGCACCAGGCATCCTCCTCCTCGCCGTGGAACTGCAGCAGCATCGGACCCAGCCCGCTGGCGACGAAGCGCACGAACTCCGGCTCCGCGTCCATGAATAACGCCACCGTGGCAACCAGCGGCGGCAATGCATCGCGGATCTGCCGCGCCTGATCCAATGCGATGCAGCGTGGACTTCGTGGCGTGAAGATCATGCCAATGGCGTCGGCGCCCAGCGCTGCCGCAACGCAGGCGTCCTCGGCCCGCGTGATGCCGCAAATCTTGACCCGCGGTCTCACGCCGTCACCTCCGCAGGCAGGCCGCAGCTCGCAGGATAGCGAGGCCCCAGGAACAAGAGTCCCTGCGGTGGTGCCGTAGGGCCGGCGACCGCACGGGCTCGCCCATCGAGCAATTGCCGGAGCCACTCGATGGGCTGCTCACCCCGGCCAACGGGCAACAGCGAACCGACGATATTGCGCACCATGTGGTGGAGGAAGGCATTCGCCTCGATCTCGACCTGGACTTCTTCGCCAACACGCGTGACCCGCACGGCAAGGACCGTGCGGCGCGGATGCCTCGCCTGGCACGCCTGCGCGCGAAACGCCGAGAAATCGTGTTCGCCAAGCAGCGGCTGGGCTGCCTCCTGCATGCGCTTCGCGTCGAGAGGCACCCGTTCCCACGCCATGCATGCGTGCTCCAGCGCCGGTCGCACCGGACGATTGAGTATCCGGTACTGGTACCGACGCGACTGCGCGCTGAAGCGCGCATGGAATTCATCCGCCACGGGCTGTGCCCAGCGCACGGCGATGTCGTTCGGCAGGGCGCTGGTCGTTCCCAGCGTCCACGCCCGCGCCGAGCGATCGGCCGCGGAGTCGAAATGAACGACCTGGCAACGCGCATGCACGCCTGCATCGGTTCGGCCGGCGCAGACGACGCCGACTGGGTGAGCGGCCACGCGCCCCAAGGCTTGCTCCACCGCCGCCTGCACGGATGGGCCGTGCCCAAGGCGCTGCCAGCCGAGATAAGCGCCCCCGGCGTACTCGACCCCTACCGCCCAGCGCATGTCAGCATGCGCATCCGCATCGCCGCGAAGGGTGCGACGACCGCGTCAATGGGTCGAATCCAGCAATCGGCGTGCCTCGTCCTGCTGCACCTGGCTCCCTTCCGCCAGCACCTCCTCGAGCATGGACCGCGCCCCCTCGTGGTCGCCCATGTCCAGATAGGCACGCGCCAGATCAAGCTTGGTATCGATGGGGTCCACGGCCTGCACATGGGGGTCGCCCAGCATGGGCGCGTACGGATCCTCGAACGGCTGCGCCGGGATCTCATCCAGCGTGTGCACGGCCGGGGCGATGGGCTCCATCCCCAGCTCGGCCAAATCGGGCGCGGCCTCGGCATGCTCGAGCCCGGCCTCCAGTGCATCGTGCCCGCTTGACTCCGGCTCACCCGCATCGGCGAAGAGCGGGTGCTGCGGCGCCAATTCGCGTCCCATGGCGCGCACGGCGTCCCATTCGGCACTGGCTTCGTCGACGTGCGCGTGCATGGCCTCGGCGGTGGCGATGAAACCCTCGGAGTCCATGCGGCCATACTGCTGCGACGCCAGTTCCAGATACAGGCCGGCATCGTCCGGGTGGCTGGCCAGTTCGGCGTGCAGGGCTGCGTCGTCGTCCTCGGCCGCCGTGGCGGCCGGATCCGCGGGGGCGCCGGTGAAAGGGCCGGCGAGCGAAGCCGCCGCGCCCGGAGCGACCTTGCGCTTGCGGCGGGACAGGAGGATCCCGACAAGGCCGAGCATGACCACGAGGGCGGCGCCGCCCAGCACCAGCGGCTGTTCGTAATACGGCGTGCCGGACTTGCCGGCGCGCGCCGGTGGCCGCGACGCGGGCCTTGCGACCGGCGCCGGATGGGGTGCCGCGCTGGATGCAGCGACCGGTGCCACGGCAGCCGTGCTGGCCGCCGCGCCAGGCGTCACGCTTCGGGCTGCTGCGGGTGCCACTGCCGCAGAGCCGACTGCGACGCTGGTGGCATGCGCCGGGCTGCTGGCGGCGACCGGCGGTCGTGCCTGCGCATGGGCCTCGACTTGCGCCAGCTTGGCCTGAAGTTGGGCGATTTCATTGTTCTTGAGCGTCAGCAGCCTGCCATTGTTCGTATTGATCTTTTGCAGTTGCTCGATTCGGGCCTTCAGATCGGCGCTGTGCAGTTTTTCGCTGGCAAGGCCTTCCTGTGCACGCGTCAGCTCGCGCTGGAGTCCGGCAATCGCTTCGCTGCCGGTCCCACCCTTGACGCCGGCGCGCGTCGCAGCGCCACCACCGTGCGCCGGTGGCACAAGTTCCAGATGACCTTCGGAGGGCCCAGCAACCGCGGGAGATGCCGCACCCGCCGCCGACGAGGCATTCAGCAGCGGCTGCGGAGCATGCGCCTGCCAGGCCTGCATCTGCTCGCGCACGGCAGCGCGAGCCTCGGCAGGCGGAATCGCGCGCGCCGCGGCCGCCGATGGAATCCGCAGGATCGCGCCACGCTCGATCTCGTTGATGTTGCCATGGATGAACGCATGCGGGTTCGCCTGGCGGAGGGCATCGAGCATCTGGTCGATGCCGACGCCGGCGGGCAGGTTGCGTTGCGCGATGGCGTAGGCAGTGTCGCCAGCGCGAACGGTATACGAAGCACTCCCGGCTCCCGCCGATGGTGGCGCCGCGATGGCAGCGGCAACCGGAGACTGCGCACTCGCCGGCGCGGCCGGCATCGGTGCCGGCGGGGGCGACGCGCTCCCGGCCGCGTGTGTCACCATGGGTTCGGTCGTGGTGCCGGAAGCAGCGAATCCCGGCGGGTCGAGCAGGATCGTGTACTCGCGGATCAGCGAACCGTTCGCCGACTCGGCGTCCAGCAGGAACTCGACATAGGGATCCCGTACCGGGTCGGCGGTCGTGACCCGGATGACGTGCCCGCCATCGGCCGTCCCCACCACGGTGAACTGCAGGGGGATGCCCATCTGGCCCGAGCTGATGCCCGCGCGCCGGTAGGCATCGGGCGAGGCGATGCCGACGTGGAGGCTCTTGGCCTCGCTGGCCGTATCGAATCGAATGGGGATCTCGGCGAGCAGGGGCTGGCCCAGCGCGGACTTCACCCGGATCGTTCCCAACCCGAGCGCCAGAGCGGACTGCGTACCCAGTGCGAGGGCCACAGCAACTGCAACGGATGCCATTCGCTTCATCGTGATGCCCCCATCGAATCCACCCCACGCCTTCGAAGGTGCGTGAGCAAAGTGCCGCAACTGTAGTTCAGATTGGACTTTTCACCAATATTTCCGCGATCTGCACGGCATTGAGCGCCGCGCCTTTGCGGATGTTGTCCGCCACGACCCAAAGGTCCAGGCCACGCGGATGCGAGATATCTTCGCGGATTCGGCCGACATACACCGGATCCGTCCCCTGGGCATGCACGGCGGGTGTCGGGTAGCCGCCGTCGCGGCGTTCGTCGATCACGACCACGCCGGGCGCGTGCTGCAGCAGGCTCCGCGCCGCGTCGGCGCCGATCCGCTCCCGCGTCTCGATATGCACGGCCTCGGCATGCCCGAAGAATACGGGCACGCGGACCGCCGTCGGGTTCACCTGGATGGCATCATCCTCGAGGATCTTCCGCGTCTCCCAAACCATCTTCATCTCTTCCTTCGTGTAACCGTTGTCCAGGAAGACGTCGATGTGGGGAATCAGGTTGAACGCAATGCGCTGCGAGAACCGGTCGGGCTCGACTTCCTGGAAATTGAGCAGCGCCGCCGTCTCGCGGCCCAGGGCATCGAGACCGGACCGCCCGGCGCCCGACACCGACTGGTACGTCGCGACGTTGATGCGCTCGATGCCGACCGCCCGGTGGATGGGAGCCAGCGCAACCAGCATCTGCATCGTCGAGCAGTTGGGATTGGCGATGATCCCGCGCTCGGCGTGCCGGGCGATGGCATGCGGATTGACCTCGCTGACCACGAGTGGCACGTCGTCCTGGTAGCGAAACTCCGATGTGTTGTCGATCACCACGGCCCCTGCTGCTGCGGCACGCGGCGCATGCTCCCTGCTGATTGCGCCACCCGCGGAAAAAAAGGCGATGTCGACACCCTCGAAATCGAAGTCTTCGAGATTTCGCACCGTCAGTGATCGCCCGGCGAAATCGACCGTGCTGCCCGCCGACCGCTCGCTTGCCAGCGGCACGAGTTCGGCGACGGGAAAGCCCCGCTCGGCAAGGATCTGCAGCAGGGTCTCGCCGACGGCGCCGGTGGCGCCGACCAGGGCGATGCGTTGCGGTCGTGGCTGGGACATGGGGCTCGCTAGCTCGGGATCTTGGTTGGAGGAATGGGTGTATCGAGGAATGAAGGGATCAGGCCTGAATGCGGATTCACGCGATGCGCGGGACTTGCGGCGCCACATCGGCGCATTGCGCCCGGTGCCGGAGCGCGTGGTCCATCAGGACGAGCGCCACCATCGCCTCGGCGATCGGCACGGCACGGATGCCTACGCAAGGATCGTGGCGTCCTGTGGTCACGACGTCGACCGGCTGGCCGTGGAGATCGACGCTGCGGCCGGGGATGCGAATGCTCGAGGTGGGCTTCAGCGCCACCGAACACACCACGGGCTGCCCGCTGCTGATCCCGCCCAGGATGCCACCCGCATGGTTGCTGGCGAATCCATCGGGCAGCAGCTCATCGCGGTGCACGCTGCCATGCTGTGCGACCGCCGCGAATCCATCGCCGATCTCCACGCCCTTGACCGCATTGATCGACATCAGGGCGGCCGCAAGGTCGGCATCCAGCTTGCCATAGATCGGCTCACCCCAACCCGGCGGAACGCCATCCGCGACTACGTTGACGCGCGCTCCGGCGGAGTCGCCTGCCTTGCGCAGGGCATCCATCGCCGCCTCGAGCGCACCGACCTGCGCCGCGTGCGGCCAGAAGAACGGATTGGTCTCGACCGCGTCCCAATCGAAACCGTCGGGCGTCATGGCGCCCAATTGCGCCAGGTAGCCCCGCACGCGCACGCCGTGCCGACCGGCAAGCCACTTCTTGGCGATGACCCCCGCGGCCACGCGCATGGTCGTCTCCCGCGCCGAACTGCGGCCCCCTCCCCTCGGGTCGCGGATGCCGTACTTGTGCCAGTAGGTGTAATCCGCGTGCGCGGGGCGAAAAGTCCCTTCCAAGTCCGCGTAGTCGCGCGGGCGCGCGTCGGTATTGCGAATCAGCAGCGCAATGGGCGTTCCCGTCGTGCGCCCCTCGTAGAGGCCCGAAAGGATCTCCACCGAGTCCGCTTCGCGCCGCTGCGAGGTGTGTCGGCTCCGCCCCGTGGCGCGGCGGGCCAGATCGGCCACGAAATCCTCCGGCGCGAGCGCGAGGCCGGGGGGGCACCCATCGACGACACAGCCGATGGCCGGTCCATGGCTCTCGCCGAACGTGGTCACCGCGAGCAATTTGCCGAAGGTGTTACTGGACACGACGATGCAGCCTCCGCCTCGGATGGGGCAAGGCTAACGCGATTCGGTACGCGCCGCGGCTTCGGCGATCACGCCGGCGTGCGCGAGGAGTGATCGGCGGTCGATGGCGAAGACGCCCATGGCTCCCACCTTGAATTCGAGCCACACGAGCGGCAACGCGGGCAGCAACGCGGAGAGTGCGTGCTCCGCCTCGCCAACCTCGACGATCAACAGGCCCTCGTTCGTGAGGTGCGCCGGCGCATCGCGGAGGATCCGGAGAACGACATCGAGCCCGTCGACGCCCGCGGCCAGGCCCAGCCGAGGTTCGTGCGCATACTCGCCCGGCATCGCCGCATATTCGGCTTCCGTCACGTAGGGCGGATTCGAGACGATCAGGTCGTAACGCTGATCCGCCAGGGCCGAAAACAGATCCGACTCGACCACGCGCACGCGGTCGCCCACGTGCTGGAATGCGATGTTCTCCCGCGCCAGATCGAGCGCTGCGGGACTGAGATCGGCGAGGTCTACCTGCCAGTCCGGGTTGTGGGCGGCCATGGCGATGCCAATGCATCCGGAACCCGTGCACAGGTCCAGCGCGCGCTCCACCGCGCGGTCCTCGAGCCAGGGCGCGAAACCGTTCTCGATGAGTTCGGCGATGGGGGATCGCGGAACCAGCGCGCGCGCATCGCACTTGAACTTCATGCCCGCGAACCACGCCTCGCCGACGAGGTACGCCGTCGGCATCCGGGTGCCGATGCGGCGTTCGATCAGGTCCAGCACGCGCAGTCGCTCCGCGACGGTGAGCCGCGCCTGGCCATAGGCTGGCGGCAGGTCCGGCGGCAGGTGCAAGCCAGCCAGCACCAAGTGCGATGCCTCATCCAACGCATTGTCGTGGCTGTGCCCGAAGGTCAGCTCCGCGGCGGCGAAACGGCTCGCGGCGTAGCGTATGAAGTCGATGATGCTGGCAAGGGCGTCGGTCACGGCGTCGGCAGGTTCCGGGCGCGCCAGTATAAGTGGGCCGCGACCATGCGGCCGCTATACTCCGGGGATGCCACGCAACCCCGTGATCCTCGCCGCCTGCCTCGCGCCTGCGGTGGGCGTCCTGCCCGCCGTGCCCCGTGCGGACGCGAAGGGGCCGGCCTTCGGCGTCGAGCCTCGCTTGCCAACGCCGCGGCCGGTCCGGAGCTTCAGCCTGATGCGCACCCTGCTGGGGACACTCCCGGCCACCCAGCCGATGCATCGCGTCGTGTCGGACTTCAGGTTCAGTGGCCGGGATCCGGATGCGCCATTCCAGCTCGCCACCCATGACCGGGTTTTCGGTCCCGCCTTGGGTACGGCCACGGGCCCCGGGGCCCCATCCCACGCTCCTTCCGCTGCACGGATGCTGTCGTTGGCCCATGTTCCTCGACCGGCGGACCGCAATGACGCCGGCCTCGGTGCGACGGTAGCGATCACCGGACCGGACGGACGCGAGGCCGGTGTGTCCATCCTGCCTCTCCATGTCTCGCCGATGGCCACGGAACCCCAGCCCCCGGAGACCTGGAAAGCCTGATGCGCCTCGCCACCGTATTCGCTTATCTGCTGCCCCAGCGCATGCTGTGCGTCCTCGTGCGCGGTGCCACGCGCTGGCGCTGGCGACCGTGGAAAGACCTGCTGATTCGATCGGTCGTCAGCCGGTACGGCGTTGATCTCTCCGAAGCCGAGACGCCGGATACCGGCGCCTTCCCTCATTTCGATGCCTTCTTCACCCGCGCGCTGCGGCCCGGCGCGCGCCCGCTCGACGCGGCGGAGGATGCCATCGTCTGCCCCGCCGATGGCCGCATCAGCCAGGCGGGCCCAGTGTCCGCCGGGCACATCGTGCAAGCCAAGGGCCGCCGCTATACCGTGGCCGAACTGCTGGGCGACGCGGCCGCCGCGCAGCGCTTTGCCGCCGGGACCGCCATCAACGTCTACCTGTCGCCACGCGATTACCACCGCGTCCACATGCCCTTTACGGGGCGACTGGTCGAGACGTTGCACGTCCCGGGCCGCCTGTTCAGTGTCGCGCCGGCCATGGTGGAGGACATCGACCGGCTGTTCGCTCGCAACGAGCGGCTCGTCTGCCATTTCGCCGGGTCCCATGGACCCTTCGTGGTGGTGATGGTGGGTGCGCTGCTGGTCTCGGGCATCTCGACCGCCTGGGATGGCACGGTCGTGCCACCGTATGCGCGGCAGATCACCCGACGGCGCCATGACGGTCCCGTCCTCCAACGCGGGGCGGAAATGGCGCGCTTCCACATGGGCTCGACGGTGATCGTGTTGTTGCCATCCGGGCAGGCTGATCTCGATGGACCGGCTACGCCCGGGCAGGCCATGCGCATGGGGCAACGCATCGCGCGATGGCAGCCGCACGGAACATGACCCTGCACGTCACTTTGTGACGTGAAGCGCATATAATCCCCACTGCGCAGGCTACGCTGGACAGCGACCGTTCAGTGCAGCGCCAGGGGAGAGGACATGCAACTCGTATCACGAATCCTTGCCGTCAGCCGCACCCTCCGTCTCGGGCGACAGGCACGCCATCTGGAAGAGGTGGTCGAGGCGTTACCGATGCCGTTGCGCGAGGTGCTGGCGCAGTTGACGAGCCGGGAACTCGCCCAGGCCGCCCGTTGTGGCTGCCCCCGCCTCTACGGGTCCGCGCCGGACAAGGCATTTCCAGCCTGGGGCGAAGGCGCGGACATCGGCTTCGAGCGCGCCTGTTCGGACAATCCGCAGGTTCGCGTTCGCGGCGTCGCGCTCTGGATCGCCGTCGTCTACCACGAAACCCTGAATGCCGAACGCGACGCCGCCTCGGCGGTGCACAAGCAGGTACTGCGCCTGATGCGCGTCATCAAGGAAAGCGCAGCCGCTCGTTCCGAGGTGCAGGCGCAGTGGGCAAGCAGCCGCGGCGAGGCGGCCTGAGCACGCCGTCACCGGCCTGCAGGTCCTTCAGCCCCGACGGCACTGCGGTACGCGCAGTTCCATGCCAGCCGTGATCACGTAGGGCGCGCTCAACCCGTTGATCGCGGCGATGCTGGCGGGATCCTGGCATCCGAATCGTTGTGCGATCGCGCCCAGCGTGTCGCCCGGCTGCACCCGGTAGCTGTGGGCATCGGCGAGTTTCGCACCCGCCCGTCCGGCGCCGCATGCGGCCAGCTGCAGCCGCATGCCCGGTCGAATCAGATCCGAATCGCCGAGGCCATTGGCGCGCGCCAATGCCGCCGGGTCCGGGCAACCGAAGCGGGTCGCAATCGCGCCCAGCGTGTCGCCGGGTCTGACCACGTAGTCACCTCCCGGACCCGCCGCATCCGCCACCGGGCCGGCGCCATTCCCGCAGCCAGGAATCCGCAGCGCCAGACCCGGCCGGATCAGCGCGCCACCGTGCGCGAGGCCATTGGCCCGCGCAATTGCCCGCGGATCATCACAGCCGAAGTGGCGCGCGATGCCGGCCAACGTGTCGCCGGGACGCACGCGGTAGTGCCGGACCGACGCCCACTCCCGGTGATGCGGCACGGCTGCGACGGGCGGGGGGACGGCGGCGTGCAGGTTGTCGGCCAGGGCCGTCCAGCGACTGTTGGGTGCGCACTGGCTTTCGAATGCCGCCTTGACCTGCCGCGGGATGCGGATCGTCGTCCCGGATGGCTGCACCGCCTGCGGATCCAGCCTGGGATTGAGGTTGCGCAAGGTGCGGAACCAGCCATCCTGCATGCCACCCGCCTGACCCAGGCAAATGGTCAGTTCCGCCAACGAAGCCGGCGCCGCCAGAGCAACCTTCCCGGGCGCGCCGTCAATGGCGGGGAACCGCAGGTTGTAGCGGTTCGGGTGCAGGAACAGCCAGGCCGCGGCCAGCACCATCGGCACGTAATCCCGCGTCTCGGTGCTGAGCTGGTCATAGACCTGCGGCGACCAGAAGCTGGCGTCATGCCCGCCACGCTCGGCGAGCCGCGAAACGATCCCCGGCCCGGCGTTGTACGCGGCCAGCGTCAACTCGAGGTTGTCATTGAATGCGCCGAGCTGCTGGTTGATGAACGCCGCATTGGCCAGCGCCTCCAGGCGCGGGTCGAAGCGCTGGTCGAAGCCGTCAACGACGTGCAGGCCGTACTCCGCCGCGGTGCCCGGCATGAATTGTAGTGGCCCCGCGGCGCCTGCCCGCGAGACCGCATGCACCTTGCCGGCCGACTCCTTGGCCATGATGCCGAACAGGAGCGCCTCGGGCAGTCCAGCCTTGTGGTATGCGGGGGCCATTTCGGCCCGAAGGAACTGATAGTTGACATAGCTGGACATCAACTGGCTGCGCATCTCGGTCAGCCACTCGCCGATGGCGGCCTTGACTGCATCGTTGTTGGCGACAAGATCGGAGAGGCCGCCGTTCTTCAGGAGCGCCACGGCGCGCTGCGTTTGCGGGACGATGGTCAGGACCGGCGACGACTCGCCGGCCAGGGACTGTGCTTCCGTGCCCTGCAAATCCGCATGGTCGCTTCCTGCGTCCTGACGCATCTGCAGCAGTTGGTCATAGGTTGCGCTGACCCGATGCATGTCGCATGCCGACGTATCCGCGCATTGCCGCGCCGCCCGGGATATCCGGTCCAGCGCGTCGAGGATCGCGGCGCCGGCGCCCGCCTGATTCTGCTGCTGCGCCTGCAGTGCCGCCTGATACGCCTGCACGCCCTCGTCGAGTTGCGCGTAGAGGGCGGACGGCGTCGTCGCAGCCTGGGCCGCGCCACCCGGCGCGGTGTTGCCGGTCGTCGCGCATCCCGCCAAAGCGACGCAACCGACACCCAGAGCCAGCATCCAGGCCGAGAGTTGGCGGGTCATAGTCACAGAAAGCTCCAGCGTCGGCATTGCGCGCACGTTAGCCGTGGTGGGCTCACGGCTCAAGGGGTGCCGCGACGGGCCTAGCCGCGCCTAGAATCGCCGCATCGGAAAGAGCGCGATGAGGACGATGATCCAGGAGCAGCGATTGAAACCGGCGGACCCGACCGCAGCGGCGCGGCGTCCTTCGCGGCGCTGATCGCGATGGGGCGCTGGCGGCCACCGCAACCAGGCTCGACACCGGTCATCACGCGTGCCGGATTCGAGTGCTTGCGTCGCGAATTGGAAGAACTCTGGCGGGAACGCCGACCGGACGTCGTCAGGGCGCTGGCCGCGGCGGCGGCCGAGGGCGACCGCTCGGAGAACGCGGAGTACACCTACCGGAAGAAACAACTGGCCGAGATCGACCGCCGCGTACGCTACCTGGGCAAGCGATTGCCCGCGTTACGCGTCGTGGAGCAGGCGCCGGCGCGCCAGGACATCGTCTACTTCGGCGCATGGGTTGAACTCGAGGACGAGGCGGGTGCGATCCGTCGATACCGCATCGTGGGACCGGACGAAACCGACGCGCGTCGCGGGTGGATCAGCATCGATGCCCCTCTCGCACGCGCACTCCTCGGCCGGAAGGTCGACGACGAGTGCGAGGCGCAGTTGCCTGAGGGCCGTCTTCGCTTTGCCGTGGTGGCGGTCCGCTACGAAGTCGAGAACGGAACCATTGCCGGGCCCTGAGCGTTCCCTTCGCGAGGTCTTCCTGCGGGCACGCTACGAGGTCGAACTCGGAGCGTCGCGCAACGTGACACTGCGCCCCGGGTTGCCATTGCCGGCATCCCTGCGAATGTGGCTTCGCGACGACCGGCACTGGGCGATGCTGACCGCCTGGAACCCCCGGGCAACGCCGCGTGGCGATGCCGCCAACCGGCGCGCGCAGGCACGGCTTGAACGCTTGCTGACCGAGGGCCATCCGCATCGCCGTTGGCTACCGGCGCGCAGCTGTGACGGGCGCGGCGGCTGGGTCGAGCCCCAGTGCTTCGTCGCCGGCCTCGCCCCGGCTGCTGCACGGCGACTGGCAGGTCTGTTCGACCAGCGTGCGTACCTCCATGGCCAGGTCGACAGTCTCGTCAAGCTGCGCCTGCGTCGCCAGCCCGCATGGACAGGGGGGCACGAGCCTGTGCAGAATCCGCGCGCCCATGATGAATGCATTCCCTGACCCCCAGCCCGCACCGATCGACGTTCGCGGACTGGTCTACGAGCGGCGCGACGAGCGCGTCTTCGGCCCGCTGGACTTCACCGTCGAGGCGGGAACGATCGCATTGGTGGAAGGCGACAACGGCAGCGGCAAGACCACACTGCTGCGCGTGATCGCTGGACTGCTGCGCGCCAGTGCCGGCGAAGCACGGGTCTTTGGATCGGCGCCCGGCAGCGATGAAGCGCGTGCCGGCACGGCCAGCCTGGGCCACCTGCTGGGTCTCAAGGGTGATCTGACGCCACGCGAGAACCTGCACCTGGGTATGGGGCTTTATGGCTGCAAGTCCGGCGAGGATCCCGACGCCATGCTGTGCCGGGTGGGCCTCGAGGGATTTGGCGACGAACCGGTGCGCACGCTTTCCGCTGGCCAGAAGAAGCGCACGGCACTCGCGCGACTGGCGCTGCTGCCGGCACGGCTTTGGTTGCTCGATGAGCCTTATGCCAATCTCGATCGCCACGGCATCGCCCTGGTCAACCACCTGCTGGCCCTGCATGCCGCGGCCGGGGGCAGCGCGCTGGTGACCAGCCACGGCGCGGTCAGTTTCCACCAGGGCGTTGCCTGCACCATCCGGTTGACGCCATGAGCGAACCCTCGATGGCCGCCGCGTTCCGCGCGATGCTGCAACGCGACCTGTTGCTCGCCTGGCGTCGCCGCGGCGACGCGCTGCTGCCGGTCCTGTATGCCGTGATGGTCGCCACCCTCTTCCCGTTCGCATTGGGACCCGAGCACACGCTGCTGGCGCGCATCAGCGGCGGGGTGGTCCTCGTGACGGTCCTGCTGTCCATGTTGCTGTCGCTCGACGCGGTATTCCGCGGCGACCTGGAGGACGGTGCCCTCGAGTACCTGGTGCTCGCGCCGCAGCCATTGGCGTTGCTGGTCGCCGCGCGCATGCTGGCTTACTGGCTGGTGACGGCGCTGCCCCTGATCGCGGTCGCGCCGCTGCTGGCGTACATGCTCGGGCTCGAGGGACCCGCGCAGCCCGTGTTGCTGCTCGCCCTGCTCCTGGCGACACCCTTACTGGCACTGATCGGATCCGTATTGACCGCGCTCACGGTGGGAACCCGCCGGTCTGGTATGCTGCTTGCCCTGATGCTGCTGCCTCTGGCGGTGCCCATCGTGATTTTCGCCGCCGGTGCCGTCGGGGCTGCCCAGCAGGGGCTGCCTTGGGTCGCACCGGTGGCCTGGTTGGCGGCGGCGCTGGCCCTCGCCGTCGTCCTCGCGCCGCTGGCCTGTGCCACGGCCTTGCGCATCGCCCTGGATTCATGAACGCGATCAAGCTCTGGTATCACAAGCTCGGCTCGCCGCCCTACTTCTACGTCTTTGCCGGCTACATCCAGCCCTGGCTCTGGACGATCGCGGCGATGCTGGCCGTCGCGGGCCTGTATGGCGGCCTGGTCCTCGCGCCCGCCGACTATCAGCAGGGCGACGCCTTCCGCATCATCTTCGTGCACGTGCCCGCGGCGTGGATGAGCCTGTTCATCTACGGCGTGATGGCCGTTTCGGCGTTCATCGCGGTGATCTGGCGCCCGAAGATGGCGGAGGTCCTGGCGATGGAATCCGCACCCATCGGTGCCGCGTTCACCTTGATCGCCCTGGTGACCGGGTCGCTGTGGGGTCGGCCGACTTGGGGGACCTACTGGACCTGGGACGCGCGTCTGACTTCCGAACTCGTGCTGTTGTTCATCTACCTCGGCGTCATCGGCCTCTACCATGCCTTCGAGGATCCGCGGCAGGGCGCGCGCGCCGCGTCCTTCCTCGCCATGGTCGGCGCCGTCAACCTGCCGATCGTGCATTACTCCGTCGTCTGGTGGAATACGCTGCACCAAGGCACGACGGTGCGCTATTTCGGTCCCTCGTCCATCGCGCCCAGCATGCTGTGGCCCCTTCTGGCCATGACCTTCGCCGCCAAGTTCTACTACGGTGCCAGTCTCATGCAGCGCTCGCGGGTGTCCCTGCTTAGCCTCGAACGTGGCAAGGACTGGGTCGCCGACATCGTGCGCCGGGAGCCGACCCATGGCTAGGTTCCTCGCGATGGGCGGCTACGCCGTATTCGTATGGCCGGCCTACGCCGTGTTCCTCCTGGTCCTGGCGGCAGATGTCATTGCCACCGTGCTGCGCCGTCGCCGCGTGCTGCGGGAGTTGCGTAGTCGCATCGCCCGCCAGGGTCGCCGCCGCGGGAGTGTGTCCCCATGAAACCCAAACGCCGTCGCCGCATCGTGCTCGTCTCGCTGATCCTTGTCGCCGTGGCCGTGGCCAGTGGCGCCATGGTGTACGGCCTGTCGAAGAACATGAGCTACCTCTTCACGCCCAGCCAGATCCTCGCCGGCAAGGCCAGCGACTACCGGAGCTTCCGCCTCGGCGGCATGGTGGCGCCCGGCTCGATCCAGCGGGACCCGCACTCGCTGCGCGTCGACTTCACCGTCACCGACGGCGACCATACGATGCCCGTGCGCTACACCGGCATCCTTCCCGACTTGTTCCGTGCCAATCAGGCCGTGATTGCCACCGGCCACATGCAAAATGGCACCTTCGTCGCCAGTGAAGTGCTGGCCAAGCATGACGCGACCTACATGCCGCGCGAGCTGCAGCAGGCGATGGCGCAGGCGCATGCGAAATTCCACGTGCGCCTGCCGGCGCAGGAGGCACGGCCATGATGCCCGAACTGGGCCAGATGGCGCTGATCCTGGCGCTGATCCTCGCGGCCGTGCAAGCGGTCTTTCCCTTGCTGGGTGCTTGGCGCGGCTCATCCGCCCTGATGCGCATGGCGCGGCCGGCGGTGGCCGGGCAGTTCGTGTTCATGGTGCTTGCCTACGCGGTGCTCACGCATGCGTTCATGGTCAACGACTTTTCGGTGCGCTACGTCGCCGAAAACTCCAACCTCACCCTGCCCTGGTACTACCGATTCTCCGCCGTCTGGGGCGCCCATGCGGGGTCCCTGCTGCTGTGGGTCCTGATCCTCAATGTCTGGACGCTGGCCGTGGCCGTCTTCTCGCGGCGCCTGCCCGAGGCGTTCGTGGCCCGCGTGCTGGGCATCATGGGATTGGTCAGCGTCGGCTTCCTGTCGTTTTCGGTACTCACCTCCAACCCCTTCCTGCGGGTGTTGCCGGCGCCAGCCAACGGCATGGACTTGAACCCGGTGCTTCAGGACCCCGGTCTCGTCATGCATCCGCCGATGCTTTACATGGGTTACGTGGGCTTCTCGGTCGCCTTTGCCTTCGCCATCGCCGCGCTGCTGGGCGGAGCCTTCGACGACGTCTGGGTGCGCTGGGCGCGGCCCTGGACGAACGCCGCCTTCGGCTTCCTGTCGGCAGGCATCGTGCTGGGCAGTTGGTGGTCCTATGCCGAACTCGGCTGGGGCGGCTGGTGGTTCTGGGATCCGGTTGAGAATGCCTCGTTCATGCCCTGGCTGGTCGGCGCCGCACTGATCCATGCTCAGGCCGTGACGGAGAAGCGGGGTGGCCTGCGCGCGTGGACGCTGCTGCTGTCGATCTTCGCGTTCTCGCTGTCGCTGCTGGGTACCTTCCTGGTCCGCTCGGGCCTGTTGACCAGTGTCCACGCGTTCGCCTCGGACCCCCGCCGCGGCTTGTACATCCTGATGCTGCTGGGCCTCGCGGTTGGCGCTTCGTTGCTGCTGTACGCGCTTCGCGCACCCAAGGTCGCCGGCGGCAAGCCGTTCGCGCTGGCCTCGCGCGAAACCCTCATCGTCATCGGCAACCTGATGCTGGTGGTGGCCTCGGCCATGGTGCTGATCGGCACCTTGTATCCGATCATCGGCGACGCCCTGCATCTGGGCCGCGTCTCGATTGGTCCACCCTATTTCGGCCCGCTGTTCATCGCGATGATGGCGCCCGTCGTCCTGTTGCTTCCCTTCGGCCCGTTCGCACGCTGGGGCCACGCCGACCTGCGCGAATGGAAGCGCGTTGCGCTCATCGGCGCGGTGGCGGCCCTCGTCGGCGGCACCCTGTTCGCCTGGGCAGCCAGTGGGGGCATGCCCGGATGGCAGGCCTGGCTGGGCGGACTTTCGTCGGCGTGGGTGGTCGCCGGCGTGATCCTTTACGCGCGCAAGCGCTGGGTTTCGGTGCCCGCCGGGCGACGTTATCCGGCGGAGATGGCCGGGATGCTGTTGGGGCATCTGGGCGTGGGCATTTTCCTCGCGGGCGCGCTGCTGACCAACAACCTCAGCGTCGAGCGCGACGTGCGCCTTGCGCCGGGGCAGACGGCCCAGGTGGGCGGCTACACGTTCCGCTTCGAAGGCGTCACCGACGTCCGTGGGCCCAATTGGGTCGCGCACCAGGGAACGCTGGTGGTGACCCGTGGCGACCAACAGATCGCCGTGCTGCACCCGCAGAAGCGCGAGTATTCAGGCGACATCGTGCAGACCGAGGCGGCCGTCGACGCGGGGCTCTTCCGGGACCTCTACGTTGCGTTGGGTGAAGGGCTCGGCAACCACGGCGCGTGGGCGCTGCGCTTGTACGACAAGCCATTCGTGCGCTGGGTCTGGCTGGGCGGCCTGTTCATGGCGCTGGGCGGTTTCGTCACCCTGCTGGACCGACGCTTCCGCGTCCGCGTGACGCAGGATGCCGGGGACTCAACGCCGGCGCCGGCAAGCCCTCGTCCGGTGCGGGCTCAAGAGGCCGGCGCATGAAGCTGTACCTGCCGCTGGCCATCTTCCTGGCCCTGGTCGGGCTGTTCGGGTTCGGCCTGTGGTGGAACAGTGCGCACAACCCGACGTTGGTGCCATCGCCGCTGATCGGCAAGCCGGCGCCCGCCTGGAACCTGCCACTGCTCTATCAGCCGGCCAAGACGCTCGACAAGGCCGACATGCTGGGCAAGCCCTATATCGTCAACGTCTTCGCCAGTTGGTGTTTTGCCTGCGCCGACGAGCACCCGGTGCTGATGGCCTACAGTCACGACCTCGGCGTGCCCCTGATCGGATACGACTACAAGGACAAGGCCACCGATGCGCTGGCGTGGCTGCAGCAGCATGGCGATCCCTACACGCAGGTCGTGGCGGACGAGAGCGGGCGGACCGCCATCAACTTCGGCGTGTATGGCGCGCCGGAGACGTACCTGATCAACGCCCGGGGCATCATCCTGTGGAAGCACATCGGTCCCCTGACGCCCGGCGTCATCCGCGATGAGTTGGCGCCGCGTTTGCGCAAGCTGGGGATCCAACCGAGGATTGGCGCATGAAGGGCATGCTGCGCACCGCGACGCTCGTGCTCTTGCTGGGCACCGCGCTTGCATCGTCTGCCGTCGATGCGCTGCCCTTCAAGAATGCCGCACAGGAGGTGCGCTTCCAGGACCTGACGCGCCAGTTGCGCTGCCTCGTATGCCAGAACGAGGACCTCGCGGACTCCGATGCCAAGCTCGCCAAGGACCTGCGCTACGAGATCTTCCAGCAGATGCAGGCAGGCCGCAGCAACGCGCAGATCAAGCAGTGGCTGGTCGACCGCTATGGTGACTACGTCCTGTACAAGCCGCCGCTGAAGCCGTCCAACTATCCACTGTGGTTCAGCCCGTTCGTGCTGCTGCTGCTGGGCGCGCTGGGCGTGGGCATCTACCTGCGCCGCCGTGCGCAGCCGCCGGCTGCGGCCGGCTCCGACGAGGATCAGGACTGGTGAACACGACGTTTCTGCTGGCCAGCGGCCTGTTGCTGGCGCTGGCGCTTGCCTTCGTGCTCTGGCCCCTGCTCAGCCAGGCCGCGCGACAGCCCAATCGCCGCGGCCTCTACGCGCTGGGGGCCCTGTTGGCGATCGGCATCCCGCTGGCCAGCGCGGGCTTGTACCGCCAGGTCGGCGATCCGGCCGCGCTCAACCCCGCCGCTGCGCGCCAACCCCTGACGATCGATGAAGCCATCGCCAAGATCCGGGCATCGCTGGACCGCAACGGCGCAGATCCCGACCTCTGGACGTTGCTGGGACAGGCCTACAGCGCGAAGCACGAGCCCGCCAAGGCCGCCGACGCGTTTGAACATGCGCTGAAGTACAAGCCGGACAACGCTGACCTGCTGGTCGCCTGGGCGCAGGCCGATTCGCTGACCCAGCCGCAGCATCTCATCAACGGACTCGCGCGGGCGCGTCTGCAACGCGCCGTGGCCGTCGATCCGACCCACCAGCGCGGGTTGTGGCTGCTCGGCATCAGCGACTTCCAGCTGGGCCACTATGCCGGAGCCATCGCCACCTGGACGCGACTGCTGAAGCTGCTGCCTCCGGGCTCGGGCGTGGCCCAAGGCGTGGCTGACCAGGTGCATCTGGCTGCCCAGCGCGGCGGCGTGGCCCTCGATCCGGAGCAGGACCGCGTCCTGGCGGCGGCTACGGCGGCGCCGGCGGCGGCAGACAGCGCGGGAGGACCCCGGATCACCGTTCACGTGAGCCTCGCGCCGGCACTGGCGCCGCGCCTCGGCAACGAGACGTTGCTCTACGTCTTCGCGCGCAACCCTGACGGACCCCCGATGCCCCTGGCGGTCGCGCGACTGCCGGCCAGCAGCCTGCCCGCCACAGTCACCCTCACCAACGCCATGAGCATGTCGCCCGCCATGAACCTCTCGTCGGCCAAGACGGTGATCATCGGTGCGCGGCTGAGCGCCAGTGGCCAGCCGTTGGCGCAACCCGGCGACCTCGAAGGGCAAAGCAAGCCAGTCCCGGTGGCGGGTGGCAAGCCCGTGGATGTCCTCATCGACCGGGTGGTCCACTGATGTCGGCCGGTCAATGGGACGCGCGCTACGCGGGGTCGCACTTCCACTATGGCACGGAGCCCAACGCATGGCTGCGCAGCAACGGCTGGCGATTCCCCGCCCATGGCCGGGCGCTTGCGCTCGCCGACGGCGAAGGACGCAACGGGGTCTGGATGGCGCAGCAGGGCCTCGACGTGACCAGCCTGGACCAGTCCGGCGAAGGACTGGCCAAGGCCCGTTCCCTTGCTGCACAGCGCGGGGTCAACCTCGACACCGTGCAGGCGGATCTGGCGGACTGGACATGGCCCCCCTCGGCGTTCGATGTGGTCGCGAGCATCTTCGTGCACCTGCCTGAGGCACTCCGCAGGCGGACGCATGCCGCCATCGTCGATGCCCTCCGTCCCGGTGGCCTGCTCGTCCTCGAGGCCTTCACGCCCCTGCAGGTCGCCTTGCAGCGCGAATCCGGCGGACCCCGCGACCCGGCGCTGCTCTATACCGAGGAGCTGTTGCGCGGTGACTTCGCGCCACTGCAGGTTCTGGATCTGCTGAGCGGCGAGACCGTGCTCGACGAAGGTCCAGGTCACCGGGGCATCGGCAACGTCGTCCGGCTGTTGGCACGGCGTCCGCGCTAGTTTCGAGGCGCGATCGTTTGGTGCAGCCTATCGCTGCACTTGAAAAAATCGATTTCCGTGATCGCCGCATTCGGCGGAGACTCCTCGTCGCCGAAGCCCGGCGCACCCTGCGCCGTCCACTGAATGCGGAGTTCCTCATGACCACGGAATCCAAGTGCCCTTTCCACGGCCACGCGGCAGCAGGCCGCACGGCGCCGACGAACCGCGACTGGTGGCCGAACCGGCTCAACCTGAAGGTCCTGCGCCAGCATTCGCCGCTGTCGAATCCGATGGGCGAGGACTTTGACTACGCGCAGGCCTTCCGGTCGCTGGACCTGGAGGCCGTGAAGCAGGACCTTCGGGCCCTGATGACCGATTCGCAGGACTGGTGGCCCGCGGACTTCGGCCACTACGGACCCCTGTTCATCCGGATGGCCTGGCACAGCGCCGGCACTTACCGGATCCAGGACGGCCGGGGCGGCGCCAATGCCGGGCAGCAGCGATTCGCGCCGCTGAACAGCTGGCCGGACAATGTCAATCTGGACAAGGCGCGCCGGCTCATCTGGCCCATCAAGCAGAAGTACGGCAGCCGCATCTCGTGGGCCGACCTGATCATCCTCGCGGGCAACGTCGCACTGGAGTCGATGGGCTTCCGGACCTTCGGTTTCGCGGGCGGGCGCGCCGACACCTGGGAGCCGGACGAGTCCGTCTACTGGGGGTCCGAGGCCACGTGGCTGGACGACGCCGCGCGTTTCACCGGGGACCGCCAGCTCGACCATCCACTGGCGGCAGTCCAGATGGGCCTCATCTACGTCAATCCGGAAGGTCCGGGCGGCCGGCCGGATCCGGTCGCCGCGGCGCACGACATCCGCGAGACCTTTGCGCGCATGGCGATGAACGACGAAGAGACCGTGGCGCTCATCGCCGGCGGCCACTCCTTTGGCAAGAGCCACGGCGCAGCGCCGGCCACGCACGTCGGTCCCGAGCCCGAGGCGGCGGACATCACCGAGCAGGGGCTTGGCTGGCGCAGCAACCATGGGACCGGGAACGGAGCCGACACCATCGGCGGCGGGCCCGAAGTGACCTGGAGCAACACGCCGACCCAGTGGAGCCACAACTTCTTCCAGCTCCTTTTCGGCTATGAGTGGGCCCTGACCAAGAGCCCCGCCGGGGCCTACCAGTGGGTGGCCACGGATGCGCCTGAAATCACGCCCGACGCCGCCGATCCAGACAAGAGGCACCGGCCGACGATGCTGACGACGGACCTCGCACTGCGCTTCGATCCTGCCTACGAACGGATCGCGCGCCGATTCCACGAGCATCCGGCGCAGTTCGCGGATGCGTTCGCCCGTGCCTGGTTCAAGCTCACCCACCGCGATCTGGGGCCGCGCGCGCGCTGGCTCGGGCCGGAGATCCCGGCGGAAGTCATGCGTTGGGAAGACCCGATTCCGGCGCTCGACCATGGGCTCGTGGATGCGCATGACATCGCGCGGCTCAAGGCCCTGGTAATGGCCTCAGGGCTCACGGTCCCGGAGCTCGTGTCGGCGGCATGGGCGTCGGCCTCCACATTCCGTGCTTCGGATCGCCGCGGCGGCGCCAACGGCGCGCGGATCCGCCTCGCCCCGCAGAAGGACTGGGAAGCCAACCAGCCGGCACAACTGGCGAGGGTGCTTGCGAGCCTCGAGGCCGTCCGCGGGACTTTCAACAGCGAGGCGGCGCCAAGGACCCGGATCTCGATGGCCGACCTGATCGTCCTCGCCGGGGCTGCCGCGATCGAGCATGCCGCGCGCCAGGCCGGCGAGACCCTCACCGTCCCCTTCACGCCGGGTCGCATGGACGCCACGGCCGAGCAGACCGACGCCGACGGCTTGGCCGTGCTCGAGCCGGTCGCGGATGGCTTTCGAAATTACCGGAGCGAACGCGCAGGCGACGCTCCCGCCGAGGCCCTCTTAATCGACAAGGCCCAGTTGCTCGGGCTGACCGCACCAGAGATGACCGTGCTGGTCGGCGGCCTCCGCGTACTGGGCGCGAACGCAGGTCAGAGCACGCACGGCGTTTTCACCGCGCGGCCTGGCGTGCTCACCAACGACTTTTTCGTCAACCTGCTGGACATGGGCATCGTGTGGAGCGCGCTTCCAGGGCGGCACGACACGTTCGAGGCACGGGACCGCAGGACGGGTGCGACCCAATGGACGGCGACCCGCGTCGACCTCATTTTCGGATCCCATTCCGAGCTGCGCGCGCTGGCCGAGGTCTACGGCAGCGCCGACGCGCGCGCAAAGTTCGTGGCCGACTTCGTCGCGGCATGGTGCAAGGTCATGAATCTCGACCGTTTCGACCTGGCGAAATGACCGCGCGGGGCGGGTACACCGGTTGCGGCACGACGCCCGGCGATCAATCCAGTGGCAAGCCAAGCCGCGCGCGCACGGCCGGGTCCAGCGATGCCAACCCGGCGGCCTGACCAAGCGCCAGTGCGTCCTCCGCCGGTACGCCTTGCTCCCAGGCCGCGGCCAGGGCGATCAAGGCGCCCACGCGGTTCGATGTGCCGCAATGGAGCAGCACCGCATCCTCCCCGGCCCTTGCCAGCGCGTCATGCAGCGCCCGCGCATTGGCGCGGTTGAGGTCGGCCGGCGTAGCCACCGGGATATTCACATAATGCATGCCGAGGCGGCGGACGCAATCCGCCTCGTCGAACGCGAGCTCGCTTGGCGGCCGCAGGTTGACCACCCAGCGCACGCCATCGGCGGCGAGCCGTTCAAGGTCCTGTGCATCGGGTTGCCCCGCGCAATACAGACGGCCTTCAAGTACGCGGGGCTGGCAGGGACTCATGTCGATCTCCGTTGCGGTGGGTGCCATCGCTGGCAGCTCGGGGCCTCGGGGGAGCGCGTTGCGCCGGACAGAGAGTACCCGCATCTCGGCACGCGACCGAACGGGACCAGCCCGGCTTCGCCCTTCCGTGTTCGAACGTTCAGTCACGGTCCGGGCAAGTCAATTATTTTAGTGTTTGCTAATTTGTTAACGGCACCCCCATGCAGCCCATCGTGGACAGCATCCTCCATTCGCCGAGCGCGACCTGGACCCATCTTCTCATCGACCCGGCTACCCGGACCGCGGCCGTCATCGATCCGGTCCTGGACCTCGACTTTCCTTCGGGCGCATCGAGCCCAGCGCACGTCCGTGGCCTGGTGAACCGGATCGAGACGCACGGCGCCCACCTTGCGTGGATCCTCGAGACGCACGCGCACGCCGATCATTTCTCTGCAGCCGCCTGGCTCCGTGAGGAAACCGGAGCCCGCATTGCCATCGGGGCGGGCATCCAGGACGTCCAGGAGCATTTCAGCCATGCACTCAACCTGGAGCCCGGTTTCCGAACGGATGGTTCGCAATTCGATCGTCTCCTGCATGACGGCGATACCATCGAGGTCGGCATGCTGCACGTGCAGGTCATCGCCTCGCCCGGCCATACCCGCGACTCGGTCAGCTACCTCGCGGGTGACGCGCTTTTCGTAGGCGATACCTTGTTCCCTCCGGACTGTGGCACTGCGCGCTGCGACTTCCCTGGAGGGGACGCGGGCATCCTCTACGACTCGATCCAGCGGATCTATCGATTGCCCGATGCGACCCGCATGTTCGTATGCCATGACTACCCGCCGCACGGCCGTGCACCCCGCGCCCATTGCACCGTGGGCGAGCAACGCCGAGCCAACGCCCACGTGCGGGCGGATACGGCACGAGAAGCGTTCATGGCCTTGCGCACCACGCGCGACCGAAGCCTGTCGCCACCCGCATTGCTTTATCCCGCCGTGCAGGTCAACGTGCGCGCCGGAGCGCTGCCTCCCCCCGAAGCCAATGGCGCGATCTATCTCAAGGTACCGGTGGGCGGGATGTCCGGGCGCGCGGCATGAATCCGGAACCTTCCCTGTACGCGCGCATTGGCGGCCAACCGACGATCGATATGATCGCCCGCTGCTTCTATGCACGGATGGAGACCATGCCGGAGGCAGCCGCAGTGCGCGCCATGCACCGGATGGGCCTTGATCAAGCGGAGGAGCGACTGCGTGCGTTCCTGAGTGGTTTCCTCGGCGGGCCCGATCTCTACCGGTCACGCTACGGCGAACCGATGATGCGGCGGCGTCATATGCCTTTTCCCATTGGAGCCGCCGAACGCGACGCGTGGCTGGCCTGCATGGCGGGAGCACTTGATGAAGCGCTCGAACATCCAGCCTTGCGACAGGAGGCTTTTGCGTCCATCGCCCAATTTGCCGATCACATGCGCAATCGCGATGGCAACGCCCCGCCGATGCCGCGCGCGGGAACGACGCCATCCTGAACATCCATCGCCTGCCCCTACGCACGTTTATATCGTCATGATCTAATCAAGCATCCGTTTTCCTGACAGGAGCTTCCATGTTTGGTTTCAACAGCGGCGCCCATCCTCTCGACATCGATGCCAAGACCGCGCGCCAACGCCTGGAGCAAGGTGCGCGCCTCGTCGACGTCCGCGAAGCCCATGAAGTCGCGCATGGCATGGTGCCCGGCAGCGTGCATATTCCGCTGGGTGTTTTCGGCGGGGATCTGGCCGGCGTGCTCACGCGCCATGGCCTCGATCCAACCCAGCACGACATCCTTTGCATCTGCGCCAGTGGCGGACGGTCGCGGCATGCCGCCATGGCGCTTCGCCAGCTCGGCTGTCCCGCGGCGGCATCGGTGATGGGTGGTGTCATGGCCTGGGCAGCCGGCGGTGGCGCCCTGCAGAAGGCCTGAGGGCCCGCGGGGGTGCAGATGGCCTGCATGGCCGCTCAACCATGCAGAATCCAGGTGATGGCGCGCGGACGACGGCACCGCGACCAGCCGCGAATCGGCCGGAGCCGAACGGCGGCTGTCCGTGGTCGACGCGGGGGAGTCGCCATGCCGAGTCAGGCGATGTACCGTGGCGTGAACTCGGAGCGAAATGATGAACCGATTGCCCGCGCTTCTGATCGCCAGCGCGCTCCTGTCCGCGGGGCGCACCGACGCCGCTCCGGTGCTGGATTTGACGCTGCCGCAAAATTACCTGCAATCGCTGGCCCCCACCAAGCCGGCATCCAGCGCGACATCCATCGCCACGACCGGCGCGCCAGTGCGTCGCAGCGCCCGCAACGGCACCGCCTCGGGTTCGCATCCGCAAGTCTGGGGAAGCGCAACGACCGCCGCGGGATACGGAAGTGGCATCGGCAGCAGCTTCTGGCAAAGTGCCAATGTCAATGCTGCTCAGGCGCTCGACAATTCGCGAAATCCGCTGGTCATCACCGGCGGGGTTGCCGGCGCCCTCGGGTACAGCCATGCCTTTGGCACGACGCAGTGGGAAGGCGCCCACGTCGAGATGAGCAAGCTTTTCGGCGGTCGCCATCCCTTCGCATTCACGCTGGGCATCGCCGTCAGCCGCGAGCGAAGCCTCGGCAACGGCAGCTGGTTCCAGCAAGCCCAGGCACCCTGAGCGCTGAAGGATCACGCCGTGGCGGTCTTCCCTGCCGGCATCCGCCGTCTCGTGGCCTGACCGGCTGACGCGCCGATGCCCGCACAATCGGCGTCCGTTCCAGGGAAAGGCATCCACCACGCAACCAGTGGTCCTGATCACGGGCGGTGCCGGGGCGGTGCCGGGTATGTCGGATCGCATGCCTGTGTCGCACTCATCGAGTCGGGCTATTTGCCTCTCGTGCTGGACAACTTCAGCAACAGCAGCATCGAATCGTTGCGTCGCGTCGGCCGCATCACCGGCGTGCAACCGCGACTCGTCGAAGCAGACGTGCGTGATGCCAGCGCGCTAGACTCCGTTTTCCGCGGTGGCACGATCGATGCGGTGATGCACTTTGCCGGCCTGAAAGCCGTAGGAGAATCCACGGCCCAGCCGCTTCGCTATTACGCGCACAACCTGGCCGGCACGGTTGCGCTGGCCGAGGCCATGCAACGCACCGGCGTGCGCAACCTGGTGTTCTCGTCCTCGGCCACGGTGTATGGGGAACCCGGCATCGAGCAACTCCAAGAGGACATGCGCTGCGACCCGGTCAATCCCTTTGGAAGAACCAAATGAATGATCGAGCAGATGCTCGCGGACCTCGCCGCCAGCGAGCCGGGCTGGCGCATCACGCGACTGCGCTACTTCAGTCCGGTGGGGGCGCACGCCAGCGGACTGATCGGCTAGGATCCGGGTGGCGTGCCCAACAATCTCATGCCCTATGTCAGCCAGGTCGCCGTCGGGCGCCTCGATCGCCTGGGCGTCTACGGTGGCGATTGGCCCACGCCCGATGGGACCGGGGTGCGTGACTACATCCACGTCATGGACCTTGCCGATGGTCACGTCGCGACCCTTCGCCACCTGCTGGCCGCGCCGCCGCAATTGCTGACGCTGACTCTCGGAACCCGTCGTGGCACGTCGGTGCTGGAGATGATCCGTGCCTTCGAGCGCGCGAGCGGCCGCCCCGTGCCGTACGACATCTTCGATCGCCGCGCCGGCGACATCGCCGCCTGCTGGGCGGATGCCACGCGCACGGCGCAGGTGCTCGGCTGGCGCACGCATCGGGGGCTCGATGATCTGTGCGATGACGCATGGCGCTGGCAGCAGGCCAATCCCCGAGGCTATGGCGGCTGAGCGTTGCCGCCCCCCGGCCCTGCGGGCACGATGCGGGCTGGTCGCGAGGATGTCGCCTGCTAGTCCACCGCCCCGATCACGCGCTGGACAAACAGGTCAAGCAGATCCGGGTCATGCTTCGTGCCCCGCTCCGGCAGCAGGATGGCCATGGCCTCGGCGTGCGTCCGTGGCCTGTGGTACGGCCGATCGGAAGTCAGCGCGTCGTAGCTGTCGACGACGGAGAGAATGCGCGCCGAGATCGGGATGGTGTCGCCCCGCAACCCATCCGGATAGCCGTCTCCATCCCAGTGTTCGTGGTGATGGCGCACCAGCAGCGCCACTTCCTCGCGAAAGGGGATGTCGCGCTGCGCCAGGATGATGCGCGACCCGGTTTCGCTGTGCTGCTGCATGAGCGACCATTCACGCGCAGTCAGTCGGCCCGATTTCTGCACGATCGCGGCCGGCACGTGCAACTTGCCGATGTCGTGGATGCGACCAGCCATGCCGAGGACGCCCAGGTCGTGACCGTCGAAGCCCAGCAAGGCGCCCAACTGGACCGCATGCCGCGCCACCCGCTCGCAATGGCTGGCAACACCCGGATCAAGCCCGCAAAGCGCGCGCTCCAGGATGGGGTCACTGATGTAGGCCCAGCAATCCACGTCGTCCTCCGGTCAGTGCCTCGCGCGCGAGGATGACACTCTGTTGGTTCGGTCGCCGAGCCAAGGGCTGGCAAGGCAATAACCCGGAACCCCATGCAATTTACGCGCCAAATAGGGCCGAAACCCGCAGGCAAGCGACACCGCCGCGGGGCGCCGGCCAGGCGGCCGGCGCTTGTCGCCGCCGGCCTCACCGTGCGTGCGGCGCCATGATCCGGGCCAGCATGTTCGGCACGCCGGCAATGCGTACCAGATGCGGATAGCGGGGTCCGCCGTGATAGTCCACCGCGTACCCCCGGTACCACCCATCGTTTTCGATCTCGAATCGCGTCGGCGCGGTGGTCTTCTCCCCTTGCTTGAGCGCATACGCGAGAACCTCCGGCGAGTACGCTTGCCCGTCCACGGCCTTGATGACCATGTCCGGCGCGAGCCCGGCCTTCCACGCAGGGGAGCCTTCGCGGACGTCGAAGACCTTGCCATCCTTGCCGATGCGCATGCCGTAGGTCAGCCATTGGTCGTTGACGTGGCGCAACTGCTCCTGCGCGGTCATGAACGGGTTGGGTTGGCTCGTGTAGACGAGTTTCCAACCGGCTCGGCGGAGCTCGCCCGTGGGTGGCAAGGGCGCGACGTCATAGACGTGCTTCTGGAAGAACGCATGCCAGTTGTAGGGAGCCACCTCGTTGAGCATCCGCTCAATGTCCGCGCGCGTGTAGGTCTTCGTGATCGGTCCGGTCAACGAGGGCTCGGAATACAGGTGCAGGAAGTCGTCCAGTGATTTGCGGCCATGGGTCTGTGTCCGGATGATGGTATCGACGTCAAGCCACAGCAGCTCCCCCTCCGTGTAGAAGTCGCCGGCCGTGCGCCGTAGCGAGGGATAGGACCCCCTGGCTTCGTACAGGTAGGGCGCAGCCGTCGTAAGGTCGATGAGCGGCTCGGTCATGCGCCCGGGTTCATTGGCCATCTGGCTGTAAAGCGTGGCGAGATACTGCGGATATTCGGCCGGCTGGCGGATCCCGGCACGGAAGGAAAGCAGGTCACCGAGATACTGGTTCATGCCCTCGTAAACCCACAGCAGGTCGGTACGTTGCGGGATCTGGAAATTGAGCGTCGTCAGGTCCCAGGGCCGGCGATATTTGCCATTCCAGGAATGCGAGAACTCGTGGGTGAGCAGGTCGCCGGCAACCAGCTGCCACTTGGCGTTCGTCATGAATGTATCCGGCGCGCGATCGTCGCTGGATTGGTGATGCTCGATGCCCTCGAAGCCGATGCGGTTGGAGAGCACCAGCAACGAATGGTAGTTGGCCCAATGCCGCGAGCCATACAGCGCCAGCGCCTCCGGAGTCATCCGCCGGTAGCTTGCAATCAGGGGCGCCGGTATATCGAGATCCTGCGGCCGATCCGCAAAGACATCGAGCTGCTGGTAAGCCGAACCGTGCTTCCAGAGCGTGTACTTCTTGAAGTAGCGGCCGCAATCCAGCGGCGAGTCGACCAGCATGTTAAGCGGCACCTCGGCGAAATCCACGCGATCGCCGTGCTGCGAGGCGATGGGCAACGCAGTGCCGAAACCCCAGCCCTGGGGCAGGATGATGCTGGCCTTGAAATAGTCGTCGTGGGAATTGGTGTTGTCCTGGTAGAAGAGCACGCGATTCCAGTTCAGCACCGCGAGGTTCGGCGTCGACATCGGCGTCGGTGAATTGAGCAATACCGTGAACCGGACCTGCAGGGACGTGACGCCTGCCGGCACGTCGACGTGGAACGCATACATGTCGACCTTGTCCCGTCGCCATGGAAGCAGCTTGCCTGCCGCCGAGACCTGTAGCTGGGAAATGTCGGCCAACGGCCCGGTTGGACCATGCTCGCCCGGGATCCACTTGGGATAGACGAAGGTGAAAGGGCCGGACTGGACCGGAATGTCCATCGTCGCCGTCATCAGGCCACGACCTGCGTCCCTCGCGTCCAGCGTCAGGCGTTCGGGATTCGCTTGGGTGGCGAGCGGCGTCGCGTCGGCATTGGGCTCGGGAATGATTCCGGACGCCCGCACCACCATCGGGGCGACCAGAAGCAACGAGGCCATAAGGGCCTGGCGAAGGGAATGACGCATCATTGCCATGGGGTTTCTCCGGGTTCAATCCGCCGATTCTGCGGGACGGCAAGCTCTGTCCCGCGTCCTGCGCGGCTAAATTTACATCACGATTTCGACAGGAATGGCCCTCCTCCCTTCCCGGCCCGAAGCCATCGCTCCCCGGGGGCCACGGCGGCAAGCCGAAGGGGTCAAGTGACCCAGCCCGCGCGTCCTCAGGCACAGCCTGCCCTCCGTTTGCACCCTGGCGCGCGCGATGCGAATGCATTGCCGGCGGGATCTTCCCTATTCGAGACGCATGCGATATGAAGTCCAGCGACATCTCCAGCAGAGTCGCGAATGATCGAGTATCGCCAGTTGGCAACACCCGCCGAAGCCGAGGAAGCCGCCCGGTGGATCTACCAGGAATGGGCACGCTTCGAGCCGACGCAGACGTGGGCAACCTGCCTGGGGGATGTCGTCAAAAGCCTTGCGCCGGAAGTCCAGGTGCCTCGCTACTTCGGAGCGTTCGAGCAGGGCACATTGATCGGAATCGCCAGCCTGGTCGCGTCGGACCTTCCAACCCGCCGCCAACTCGGCCCCTGGCTGGCCAACGTCCTGGTGCAGCCAGCCTTCCGCGGCCGGGGCATCGGCAGCGCCCTGGTGACCTGTGTGACGGATTACGCCGCGGGCTTTCTCGACCGCATCTATCTCTACACCTTCGACCAGACGCGGCTCTACGAGCACCTCGGATGGTCGGTGCTCGAGACCTCGCGCTACGTCGATCGATCGATCACCATCATGACGCGTGACTTCAAGCCAATGTTGGCCCGAGTCGCCATGGCCTAGGCAGCTCAACCGCCCGGTAAGCGCGGCTGCGTGACCAGTGCCAGGAATTCCTCCGCATAACGGTAGCCTTCCCGCTCGACCTTGAGGAAATCCTGCATGACGGGACTTCGCCGATAGAGTCCCTGCATGTAATCGGCCCAGACCTTGAACGTCGACGCATCCATTGCCCGACGATGGAGCACGATGTTTTCCATGTGATCACAGATCAGTTCGGCCATCGCGAGCACCCGGCTGCGCAGTGGCTCCTCGGTCGGCATGGGCATGCCGTCATAGAAATAGGGCCTGCATTCCGGCTGGGAAACCAGCGTCTGGAGAATCCCTGTGCTGACCGTGTAGATCTGCCAGCTTGTCTGGGTCTCGAGTGACATCCGGTCGCTGCGCATCTGCTCGCGAATGAAAAGGAAGCCGGCAACCGTGACGATAGGCATCGTCCACAATGCAGCCAGGGTCCAGGCGTCATAGGCCGTCAACGGACATCTCCGGGGTCTTGATCGTCCGCCGATTATAGGAAAGCTACCAGCCTCGTTGCATGGCGCACTCAGTCAATTGCAGTCGCTTCATGGCCGTTTCCGATGGCGTATGGCCCGTTCGCGATGCTCAACGAGCCTTACCCGATGGTGCGCCGCAGTCGCCATGGAAGAACCCCCGCCCCGTGTCGTAGGCTGCACGCCTGCCCTCGGGAGTTGTTTGCATGTCCGATCACCCTGCAACGGCCGGGACGGCGGACCTTCTGACGAATTTGCTCCGCCAACTCCACCTCTCCACCCGGCTATTTCACCGTGAGCTCCACTGCGGCGCATGGACGCTCTCGGGAGGCCTCGAGACGAAGGCCATGTTCCACTTGGTTGCCAAGGGCCAATGCGACCTGTTCCTGGAAGACGAATCGCAGCCGTTGCGCATCAATCATGGCGACGTGGTCCTGTTCCCCCGACCGCTTGGACATTCGTTGCGCTCCGCGTCGTCGCCACGCGGCGCAGTCGATACGCTGCTGCTCTGCGGCTATCTGGAATTCGCATCTCCGTTGGCGGGAATCGTGCTCGACTCGCTGCCAACAACGCTCGTCCTCCAAGGCCGGGCCCGAAACGCGGGTGGGGCCGGTGCATTGCTGAGGCTGATCATGGCCGAAAGCGAGCACGAGGTGCCGGGACGGGATGCATTGATCGACAAGCTGGCCGATGCGCTCTTCATCTACGTGCTGAGGCACGCTTTCGAGGAAGGTCGGGATCGCGCGGGCCTTCTCCGCGGATTGCACGATGATCGGCTGAGGCCCCTTCTCCTCGCGCTTCACGAGCAACCAAACCGTCCCTGGACACTTGCGGCAATGGCGTCCACCGTCCATCTCTCGCGCGCCGCATTGATGCGGCGGTTTCGGGCACAGGTCGGCATGGCGCCTGCACAGTATCTTGCAACCTGGCGTATGCACCGCGCGTACATCGATCTGACCGAGCAACGAATCTCGGTCGCGGCCGCGGCCCACCGCGCGGGTTACGTCACGGAGGCCGCGTTCAGCCGCGCGTTCAAGCGGCGTTTCGGCTATCCACCGATTGCAGCGAGCCGCGCGCGAGGCGCCAAACCGGGATCCCGCGGCTGATGCCTCGTTACCATCGGCTGATCCCGCGGCTGGATGGCGGAGTGCTCATATTCGAAAAGTCGCGACGGGATCCAGCCGATCGCCGTGGCCGGGACAAGGCACCCCTGGACGCAAAGCCCGGCCGAGCGCCCTGCGCCCGACATGTCGAGCCCGGCCCTTTGGATATCCGCATCGCTCAACGCAGCTGATCGAGTGCCGCCAAAAGTTCCAGTGGGTCGGCACGCTTGGTGTAGTCGGCCTCGGCAAAGGCATAGGCAATTTCGCCCTTGCGGTCGATCACGTAAGTTGCCGGAATGGGCAGCTCAAACGTGGTGTCGCCATTGGAACCCGGTATGTCAATGCCGAACTGGCTGTAGATCGGGCGCAGGGCATCCGGCACGGTGAAGACGAGGCCGAACTGCCTTGCAACGCGGTGGCCCACGTCCGAGAGGACGGGGAACGAAAGTGCATTTTTCTCGGCCGTAGAAAGCGACGCATCGGGCGTCTGCGGGGAAACGGCAACCAGCTGCGCACCGCGCGCCTCGAATGCACCGCGATGAGCCTGCAACTCGCGCAGTTCCAGGTTGCAGTACGGGCACCAGCCACCGCGATAAAAAGCCAACACCACGGGACCCCGCGTGCGCAGTTCCGCGAGGGTATGCAGCTTGCCGGTTGCGTCGGGAAGGCCGAAGTCGGGTGCCTTCTCGCCTACCTTCAGGGTCCGTCCAAGGATGCCTGAATGTTGCAGGTCCGAGGTCGCCTGATTCATGACTTTGCCGATCTCGGGCGGAATGCGGGAGGCGTTCGTTGCCGCCATTTCGCGTAACTGTTCGGTGAGCGTTGCCATAGGGTGTTCCCGTGAAGTGGTCCGGCCTCCAGCTTTCCATCGTTGCCGGTAAGGTGCCATGACCGAAGGGACCGCAGTCATGTCCAATCGTCTCGCCTCGCACGTGGCCGGCGAATATCCGCAACACGCCAGGGGTCACCGCAACCCTGACGTCCGGCGAACGGATGCGCCCGTCCGAGGCGCCAGGCCCGCCCCTGATTGCGGATTCCGGTGACGCTGACCGAGTGTGCTGGTATTCGCTGGCCACTTCCCCGTGTCACGGCTGGTGGTGACCGCTTTGAACAGCTCTGCGGTCATCCACATACAGTGTCTGGAGCGGCGCGAACCGGCCAAGAGCGGTCGCTGCCGCGCGGGATTGCGTTGCTCAATAGCAGCCATTGGGGATCGAATGCCTCCCGGCTACAGAATCGCCTGGAACCGGTGACGTCTCCCCGGTTGCCGGCATCCGCTGGGTCCGTCTATACAGCGCATGCATAACCGGACCGCCGCTAAATTCATGCGTTAGCCTATATGCGCACACTGCTCACTCTTCTATTGCTCGCAGCTTATAGCCAAGCATCGGCAACCTCTTGCGATGCGGTGAGTCGTACGCTCACCAATGCCCAACGAGTTGCCTGGGCACCTGCATTGGCCAAGCAACTAAGTGTCAGCTCGGTTTCGGTGAGCCAATCCTTCGCTCTCGCAGGCTGGCACATCGTCTATGTCGAAACTCCCAGCACAGATTCGCCATTTCTCTTCTTCCACGGTGACCCGCTCAGGACTCATTTCGTCACCTTGTGGGCTGGCGCCGCTCCTACGCAGGAAGAGGGTTCTATCAAGGCTTGGGTCATCAAAAATGCATCAGGTATCCCTACGCCGCTCGCAACTTGTTTTGCGTGGTACGTCACCAAGGTGCGTAACCAGTAGACTCGGCTAACAGTTCCAAGCAGGCGCGCGTACCGCGCGCCGCTTAACTCCAGCGTTGAGGATCAGCCGTCCCGCAAGCGGACGCTCGCGAGCGTCGCCTCAGGGTCGCACTTTGCCTCTCTGCGCCTCGAGCTGCAACGTCGGCTGCCTTCAGATCTGCGGTCCTTGGCGAAGCGGCGATGCTGGGCAGGCACTGCGGTCACGGCAGCAAGTACGAAGGGTCCCCAATTGCCAGCTTGTCGGTCAGTCGCTGCAAGAATCCGCACCTGATGCCGACGGCAGGCAAACGCAAGCGTTCCAAACGCAGGCCATTGCGACCGCCCCCCCGGACAACATCGGGCAGTGTCAAATTAGCATTGCTGCGCCAAACCATCGCCCATCCGTCGAACCCAATCCTTATGGGCCGGGCCGGCTCCCGTCCTTGATAAGCTGCCAAGAACCTTGCGACCCACCGCACGCCAATTCGAATTTGCCAGCATTCCATTCCTCGGCCTGATCGCGGTGCTCGCGCGCGCCAGCGGCGCGCCCTTGGTGCTGTTCCCCGAGCTTGGCGCGCTCGCCCACGATGTGCTGAAGCGGCCATCGGGAGCCTGGGCCCGTGCACCGATGCAACTGGTTCTCACGCCACTCGCGACGGCGATCATCGGCATCGTGATCTCGCGCGCCATGGATTTCGGGGTTGCCGCCGTCCTCCTTGATGTACTGGCCAGCGTCATGATCATCGGATGGATGCGGTCGCCGATTGCGCCCGCGATCTCGGCGGGACTCCTGCCACTGGTTCTCGGCGTCACCAGTCCGTTGTATCCACTCGCCATTTCGGTCGGGACCACATTGCTCGCTGCGGTCGTCCTCGTCGTGGCGAAATACCGCATGCCCTCCAGCACGGCGGCCGCGTATCCGGGCCGCGATCATGTCGACAACGTGATGGAGGCCGCGCCATCGACACTCGGCTGGGTACCGGCATTCTTCGGCGTTGTCGCACTGCTGGCCTCGTTGGCCGAGGCGACGCATCTGCGCTTCATCCTGTTTCCGCCACTGGTGGTCATCGGCTTCGAGATGTTCGCGCACTCGGCCGTCTGCCCATGGATCGAGCGGCCATGGCGGCTCCCGCTCGCCTGCGGCCTGTCGAGCGCGGGCGGGCTGGGACTGGCCCTCCTGTTTGGCCCGGGCATGGTTTCGGTGATGCTTGCGATGGCCGTTGGCATCGCAATTCTGCGGCTACTCGATCTGCATGCGCCGCCCGTCATGGCCGTCGGACTTCTGCCCATGATCATGAAAGCCCCCGGCCCTTCCCTGATCTTGTCCGTCGTTCTGGGCAGCAGCCTCATGATGATCGCTTTTGCAGCATGGCGACGCATCGAAATCACCATCAAGGCCGATCCTGGCCCCGGGTGCTGACCCGACCGGGCACGAGTAGGCCGCGTGAACGCCCACTAGCGCGACGCGCAACGCGTCCACCCTGCGCGAGGGCCGCTGACACGGATCGGTGCGCTCCATGGCACGATGCGTTCGTCAGCCATCAACGGTTCGACTGCGTGCATCCCCTGCCTTGCGATCCTACACTTGGCGCGTTGCCAAGGCTCGGGGCATATGCCACAGGACCAACAGTTGCGCACGCTACCGTCGTGGCAATCCGACGACGGGGATCCCCTGCATTTCTGCACCACTTGCGCATTTTCGCAGGCAAGCAAGAGCGCGGGGTATGACAAGGCCGCGCTGCGCGACCTCCACGTCCTTGTCGAACACGTAGGCCCATTTCGCAGGGGCGACTACGTCTTTCGGGCCGGCAATTCCTTCCGCGCCATTTTCGCCGTGCGAGCGGGCGCGGTGAAAACCGTGGCCATGGACCCCGATGGCAACGAACACATCCTTGGCTTCTACATCCCCGGCGAGGTCATCGGCCTCAACGCCATCTATCCGGAGCACTATCCGTGCGACGCGATCGCGCTCGAAGCGAGCCTTTTTTGCCGCTTCTCATTCCCCGCCATCAGCGCACTGGCTACGCGGATGCCCGGTCTTCAACAGCAGTTGTTCAAGCTGATCTCGAAGGAACTGGGAGAAGCCAATCGCCTGCTGGGCAGCCAAGGCGCCGACGAGCGGGTCGCCGCATTCCTCCTCAATCTCGCTGCACGCTATGCCGCACAGGGATCGCCACCCAGGCAACTGCGACTGGCGATGTCGAGAAATGACGTGGCGGCGCACCTGCACCTCGCATCGGAGACGGTCAGCCGGACGCTGACCCGATTCAAGGACGCCTCCCTGATCGATGTCTCCGGCCGAACCATCACCGTGCTCGACCCGAACCGCCTTTCTCAACTCGCACAATGCATCTTGGAACGGTGACCCAAATGCTCGGGTGCGCCCATCACGCATGACGAACGCAGGCCGTGTGCATCGCCACGTGCGGACATGCCACGACACGGCACCCTCGTGGAGGGGCAAGCGAAGTCGCAGCGAGCCCGTGATGCGTCGCAACTTGGCGCAAACGATGCCGGCCACTCAATATGAAGACGGCGTTCCACCGTCGCAACCTCGGCGCCCGCAACCCACCACGTGGCAACCAGCGCCAATCTCCTCCGGAGGCTTGAATGAAGAGCCGTTCTGCCCTTGCTTCACTCGCCGCCATCGCCATGGCGTTCGCGCTGCCGGTCGCGTTGGCCGCCACACCGATCCGGCTCAAGGACTACCGCGACCTGGTGCGCATCGTGTCGCCACAGTTCTCTCCCGATGGGCACCGGCTCGCCCTGGTCACCATTCGACCCGATTTCGTGCACGACCGTTACCTTGCCACGCTCCGCACGATTGATCTCGATGGCAACTCGCAGCACGTGCTCGTGCGGGGCATGCGGGATCTGCGCATGCCCCGCTGGTCACCCGACGGACGATCGTTGGCCTTTATCGCCCGGGTGGGCAAACGCCAACCACAGGTCTACACCGTGCCTGCTGTCGGTGGCACGCCGGAGGAGCTGAGTGACGCGCCGCGGGGCGTCCAACAATTCGCCTGGAGCCCTGGCGGACGCCGAATCGCCTATGTCACCCCGGATGCATCGCCCATCAGCGACAAGGACCGTCGCATGCACCACGACCTCTTCACGATCCACGACGACGACTATCAGGTCCGTACACCGGCGGTGGCTTCCCATATCTGGATCCTCTCCCTTCGCGGCGGCAAGACGCGACAGTTGACCTTCGGCACGACCAGCGTTCTTGAACATGCCCCTCCGTTTGCCGGTAGTGTGTCCGCGCCGGCCTGGTGGACGGATGGACGCTGGATCG
>JAKAEJ010000015.1 GCA_021818335.1 Pseudomonadota bacterium
CCCAGCATGTTCTCCTTGCCGCCGTAGCGGTAACGGAAGCGCCAGGACTTGCCGCCGTCCGGCTTGACCAGCAGGGTCAGGCCCTGCCCGTCCGCGAGCTTGTAGGGCCGTTCTGTGGGCTTGGCGTTCTTGATCTTCGGCAGCGTGAGCATGGCGGTTCCCGAAGGCGGACCCAAAGGGTCTGTACCCGCAATGTACCCACACATTTGCACGGATGCAACTGGACGGCTCCGGATGACCTCGGAGCAGGAAGCTAGTATTTACGCGGATTTCAGATGGTCCTAACGGTCCGGCTCAGTCCGGAGAAATCCGACTTAGTGTCCCACCTTCGGCACCACATGGCTCCTTGCCCCGGGACGACTCCGCGGGCCGATCGATCGGGCGGAAAATCGCTACTGGCGGGATCCGCCTGACTCGAGATGGAGCAGGCTCGGTCGCGCCACCGCCCGCACGGGTTTACTTCCACGCATCGACGACTGCGCGATAGTGGCGATGCCGCCGACCCCATCGGAATCCGAAGAGCGCCGCCAGTGATCGCGCGAACCGGCGCACCGCGCCGAGACGCGGAGGACCCTTCTTCACCTCCACCCGACTGAATGCAGCAGCTTTGCACAGGCCAACCAGGGCCGCGATATTGGGACCCCACCAGTTCGATGGATCGTCGTTGATGTCGGACGCCGGATAGAACTCCGCCAGCGGCATGTCGTGGCTATGGATCTCGACCGCGTGCTTCTCGATCACGGCGAGTTCCTTCGTCAGGGCCGCCACCTTTTCCAGCGCCGCGAGCGGATTGGGCATGTGATAAAGCACGCCCAGGTAAAACACAACGTCGAACGTCCCCAGGTTGGCAGGTGTTACGTCCAGGTAATCGCGGACGACCGAACGGACCCGGCTTCCCAGCGCACGACAGGCCAGATCGAATCCGCGCTTGCCGGGAAGCGCAACAGGAATCCAGTAGTCCGTCTGCTCAACCAGCATCGGCGGGTCACCCCGCTCGGCGCGCGCAGCCTTGTAGCCACCCCATCCCGCGCGATCGATGGACCAGACTTAGTGGTCCCGCGCCACCACTTCGCGGGCGCCAAGACGCTCGGCCTGGAAGCTGAAGTATCCGTCCCACGCGCCGATATCGAGGACCGACCGGCCAGGTCCGGGACCTTCATCGCCTCCCATTCCCCGCGGACGAAGGCGGCATTCTTGCCGCCCGGGGTCAGCAGCCCGTCGCCCAGATCAATGCTGTGCCACCAGAAACCGGTTGCCGCAATCGCTTCCCGCAGAGCGTCGTGCGGGGGGCTGGCTCGATCCGTGCGCTTCTTCGGCAATGGTCTCCATCGGACTGACAGCTCCCTGGTCGTGGCACGGCACAACGTAAGCGCACGGAACGTCCTTGCGCTGACGATCATGATTCACAGACTTGCAAAGGCCATGGCGTGTGGCAAGGCCACCAGCCTTCGATGCATCGACGCCGGGCGACTGCAGAACGCCCGATCATCGGATAGAACGCGGGATGGGCCGCCCATGCCGCCAGGCCCATGCCCCGTGCGCGCACCGAAAGCCGGCTTCGGCTTACGCCGCGATGCTCTCGCCACCGAGCTTCCAGCCACATCGCGCGGCATGGGCGAACGCGAGCAGCGCGGCGAAGAGCCCGATATAGCCCCCCACGCGCACCAGCACGTAGGTCCCGACCGCGCCACCCACGGTGATGGAGGCCAAAGCCACGGAAAGTGCGAGTAGGAAATACGTGCGCAGCAACGGACCCCGTCGCGCCGCCAGCCAAAGCACAGCAAACGCGGCGCACCAAACGCCATGGAACCAGGTCAGGAAACCCATGGATCCGCCGGTCCCGGCCGCCGGAAGCGCGACGGCCCAATGCAGCGTCGCGAAAAAAGCTCCCCCTACGATCATCACCAGTGCATCGGCAGCCGCTGATGCGGAGACGGCCAGCAGTCCCGCAACAAGCAACAGCAGGGCCATGCCCAAAGCCAATGATCCCGCAAGACCGTACACACCGGCCCCGAACCAACCGGCATCCACCAGGGTGAAGAGCCACAGCGGCATGGCCCATGCCATATAGCCTGCACAGCAGGCCGCGAGACGTCGCGCATCCACATGCACCTCCAAACATTGGCGATCCCGGCCCGCAGGGTAGCTTGACCGTTGTCGCCTAATCGTCGAAGGGCGCCCCTCGTTCAGCGGTAGGGCTGGTAGGACTTTTCCTCGACAAGCCGGGAACCGAGCTTGATGTTCAGGTCACGCTTGATTTGCGCGCGTTCGTCGTTGCGGATGTAAACGGAACGGGCCAGCTCGATGAATTCGGCATCGAAAGACCGGCTGCTCTCCTTGACGCGGATTCGGTCCTCGATCTCCCACAAGGCCGCATTGACCTCCTTCAACGCCGCACGCTCGGCCCGAATGTCGGTGCGTGCCGCCGGATGCGCCTGCCAGGTCTGCTCGAGGAGCGCCAGCTCGTCGCGGACATTCGCGAGTTTGCCGGCATCGGTCATGCGTTCGGACTTGATTTCGAGAATGGCGATCTTGTCCAGCAACTCGCCGTAGGACACCGGCACCTGCAGCAGGCTCATGTCGTGGCATCTCCTGGCGCCGGCCGGGGCGCAAAGGCCCCCATGCCGGTCCGGTAGTGGCGCAATTCGCGGATGGAATCGTGGATGTCGCTCAACGCGGTGTGGGCGGATTCCTTTTCGAATCCCTGCAGCAATCCGGGAGCCCACCGGCGCGCCAATTCCTTGAGCGTTGAAACGTCGAGGTTGCGGTAATGGAACCAGCGTTCGAGCTCGGGCATTTCCCGCGCCAGGAATCGTCGATCCTGGCAGATCGAATTGCCACACATGGGTGACTTCCCCGCCGGCACCCATTGCGCGAGGAACGCAAGCGTCTGCGCCTCGGCCGACGCGAGCCCGACCGCACTGTCGATCACCCGCTGCCAAAGCCCTGACTTGCGATGCTGCTTGCGGTTCCAGTCATCCATCCGGTTCAGCCGCTCCTCATCGTGATGGATGGCGAGGACGGGCCCCTCGGCCAGCACGCGCAGCTCGGCATCGGTGACGACCGTGGCGATTTCGATGATGCTGTCGGCCTGGGTGTCGAGACCCGTCATCTCCAGATCGATCCAGATGAGGTTGTCCTCGTGCACGATCCACTTCCAGCGCAAAATCGCAGTCTAACAAAGCGCCGGCCCCAACCCGCCGGTGCTAGGCAAGCCGGGGCCGTCATGAGATCGTAGGGGCCTGCCTGACGGACCTCATGCCCCGATCCGCCACTACCGATGCCTTCCGCACGCACACGCATGCCGCTGGTGGCGTGAGGCTGCGATACCGCACCTGGCGCAGCGTCGACGCAAGATGCAAGGCGCGCCTTCCGGTTGTGCTTTTCCTGCACGGGTCGGGCGAGCGCGGCGGCGACAATCGTGCACAGGTCAGCGTCGGACTCGGACCCACGTTGCTCCGCCATCCGCCGGAGTGGCCGCTGTTGGCCGTCTTTCCGCAACTGCCCGATGGCGCCAGCTGGCGCGACGACCACGCAGCAGCAGCCATGCGGGTGCTCGAGGACGCGTGCGCGTCGGCTGGCGGCGATGCCACGCGCGTGGCGCTGACCGGACTCTCGCGGGGCGGCTATGGCGTATGGGAGTTGGCGAACCGATGGCCAGGCCGGTTCAAGGCGCTCGTGCCCCTGTGCGGCGGTCTCACCCGGCCGGTGCCCGGATCGGACCTCTACGTGAATGTGCGCGATGCATCCGTCGATGCCTTCCAGCATGTGGCGGCACGCCTTTCGCACCTGCCCTGCTGGCTGGTCCACGGTGCGCGCGATTCGGTGATCCCGGTCAGCCAATCGCGCCGCATGGCCATGGCGCTGGCCGGCGCAGGTGCCACCGTCCACTACCGGGAGTTACCCGAAGCAGGGCACGATGTCTGGGGACCTGCCTACGACGACCCGGCGCTATGGAACTGGTTGCGGGCGCACCTCGCGGAGCAGTCGCCATGACCACCGAAACCCTCTACTGGCATGATTACGAAACCACCGGCTCCGATCCTGCGCGTGATCGTCCATTGCAGTTCGCGGGCGTTCGCACATCGCTCGATTTGGAGCCCATCGGCAGCCCGGATATGGTCTTTTGCCAGCCACCGACCGACCTGCTGCCGCATCCCGATGCCTGCCTGCTGACCGGGATCAGCCCGCAACGCGCACAGCGCGAGGGCGTCTCGGAACCCGAGTTCGCTTCGATCGTGCAGGAGCGCCTGGGCGCGCCGGGGACCTGCGGCGTGGGATGGAATTCGCTGCGCTTCGACGATGAAATCACCCGCCACCTGCTTTACCGGAATTTCTTTGATCCCTATGGACGCGAATGGCAGCAGGGCAACAGCCGCTGGGACCTGATTGATCTGGCCCGCATGGCGTATGCGCTTCGTCCGTCTGGCGTGCAATGGCCGCTTCGTGAGGATGGTGCGCCGAGCTTCCGGCTGGAGCACGTGGCGGCCGCCAACGGATGCGGAGCCGGGCGAGCACACGATGCCCTCGGCGATGTGGCGGCCCTGCTTGATTTCGCACGCGTGCTCAAGGGCGCCCAGCCCCGACTCTGGGACTGGTACTTCGGCTTGCGTCGCAAGTCACGCGCATTGGCTCTACTTGACTGCGCGCAGATGAAGCCGGTCCTGCATGTCTCCCCGCACTACCCCGCGGCGAACGGCTGCATCGCCATGGTCATGCCCATCGCGACACATCCGCTGCAGCCCAACAAGATCATCATCGCCGACCTCGCACCAGACCCGGCCGCCTGGGTCGATCTCGATGCCGACACACTGATCGAACGCCTGTTCGCGCCCCGGAAGGATAGACCCAGCGATGCTGCCCGCATACCGCTCGGGACCATCAGCCTGAATCGTGCTCCTGCGCTGGCTCCCCTTGAGACCCTCCAGGGTGTCGACTGCGCACGGATCCGCCTTGATGTCGACGCCTGTCTCGCCCACGCGGGCGTGCTTCGCGCCCGAACCGGTCTCGCCGACCGCACGCGCGCCGTCTATGCGCGGGAGAACCATCCGTCCGCAAACGATGCCGAACTGGCGCTCTACCAGGGTTTCCTTCCAGACGCCGACCGGGGGCTGCTCCCGAAGGTCCGCAGCGCTGATGCCGATGGCCTGAAGCCATTGCAGTCGCGATTCCATGACGCCCGATATCGCACGCTTCTCGAGCGCTTCCGTGCACGCCACTATCCGGACACGCTCGACGCCAGCGAGGCGATCGCGTGGGAGGACCTGCGCACTCGGCGATTGCTGGGCAAGGATCCGGTGGCCAGCATCGGGCTGGAAGAGTACGCCCGGGTCATCGCGCAGCGCCGCGCGGAACCGGGCCGCAGCAACCTTGACCTCGCAATGCTGGATGAATTGGAGGGCTGGGGCCGGCATCTCGCATCAACGATCAACCTGCGCGCCAACTATGACTGATGCCATCTACTTCACCCAGGCGACGTTTCGCTTCCTGAGTCAGCTTGCGCGCCATAACAATCGGACCTGGTTCAAATCCAACCAGTCGCGATACGAGCGCGATGTGCGGGAACCGTTCCTGGACCTGATCACGGATCTGCAGCCGCATCTGGCCGAGATCAGCCCGCACTTCCGCGCGGACCCGCGCAAGCTGGGAGGCTCCCTCTTCCGGATCCAGCGTGACACGCGATTCTCGAGCAACAAGACGCCCTACAAGACGTGGGCGGGCGCTCGGCTGTATCACGCTCGCCATCGCGAACGGCCAGCGCCGTCGTTCTATGTGCACCTCGAACCGGGTGGCTGCTTCGTGGGTGCCGGCCTCTGGCACCCCGAGCCTTCGACGCTAAAGCAAATAAGGGCGTTCATCGCTGACAATCCCGCGGCCTGGAATCAGGCCGTGCATCGCAAGCCGTTTGCAGCGACCTACGCATTTTGGGGCGATCGCCTGAAGCGCGCACCCCAGGGATATCTGCCGGACCACCCGCTGATCGAGGACCTGAAGTTGAAGAGCTATGCCGCAGGCTGCGGCCTGCCGGACTCCAGCGTCCTTGAACCAGGCCTCGCGCGTGACGTCGGGATTCACCTGCGGCGCCTCGCCCCGCTCGTCGACTACCTGTGCGCCGCGCTCGACCTTGAATTCTGAAGCGACCCTCGCGCCACCCGCGCGCGTTCCCGGCCTCCCGCATGCGCGGCTAGCCGCATACTACTTTGCTTATTTCGCGGTGATTGGCGGCTACACGCCGTACTTCAGCGTCTTCCTCCACGATCGTGGCATGGAGCCCAGTGCGATCGGCTTGACGATGAGCCTTTGGTACGCCACTCGCGTGTTTGCGCCCGGCATCTGGAGTTGGCTGGCCGAACGCAGCACCCATGGCGTTCGCTGGCTGCGTGCCGGCACGATCTTGATGATGCTGGCCTTCGTGCCACTGATCTGGCCACTGTCTCCGGTGGGCATTGCAGTGAGCCTGACGGCTTTTGCCTTTTTCGCCAATGCGATCGCACCCCAATTCGAGGCGATCGTGCTCTCGCACCTGCCGGGCCGAAGCGAGCGGTATGGCACGCTGCGTGTCTGGGGCTCGATCGGCTTCATCGCCATCGCCCTGGGCTATGGCCTGCTCCTGGATCATCTCGACGCACACTGGTTGCCGGCACTGATGCTGCCGTGGATGCTGTTGGTGTGCGTGCTGGGTTTCACCATCGACTATGGCCCCGGCCATCATGGCGCGCCCCGACCTTCGCGCGACGAGCTGCGTGCCGTCCTGCGGCGGCGCGAGGTCTGGGCATTCTTTGTCCTGCTGTTGCTGATGCAAATGGCATTCAGCCCGTACCACATGCTGTATTCGCTTTATCTCCGCCACCATGGATACACGACTGGCGCGATCGGCAGCCTGTGGGCTGCGGGCGTCGGCATCGAGATCGTCACCTTCTTCACGATCGCGCCCTTTCTCCTGCGCCATCCTCCGCGCGCGCTGATGCTTGCCGGACTCGGGGCGGGGGCGGTCCGCTGGTTGGCCATGGCAACACTTCCGGGATACGGGTGGGTGATGCTGATGGCCCAGTTGCTGCACGCACTCAGCTTCGCGGCTTTCTACGCCGCAGCCACGCGCCTGCTTGCGCGCTTCTTTCCAGGCCGAATGATGAGTTACGGCCAGGGCATCAATTCCAGCTTCGCATCCGGCTTGGGCGGGGTGCTGGGCGCGCTGCTCACGTCCCGCCTGTGGCCTTTGGGCGACGGGCAAACGGCTTTCATGGCTTCGGCCGTTCTCTGCCTCGCGGGCGCCTGGGTTGCACTGCGACTGTTGCCACGAGAATGACCGCCTACGCGACCGGCGGCAAAGACTGCGGCCCCGTTGCGCAGGCGCTTGTTGCGCCAGACCCAGCCGGATCGCGAGGACTCATTGGATCGCCCCGGATCGTGGGCCAACCCGGGCCAGCGCGCTGAAGATCATTGGCGCAAGAAGCAGGGACATCAGCGTGGAGAGGACCAGGCCACCCATCACGGCCATCGCCAGCGGTCGCAGCAGGTCGGTGCCCCGGCCGACACCGATGGCCAGCGGCAGGAATCCCAGCACGTCGGCCAGCATGGTCATGAGGATCGGGCGAAGACGCTGGCGCGCCGCCAGCGCCACGGTCTTGACGGACGGTATTCCGCCTGAGATCTGGCGCGCACGCGCGAAGACCAGGATGGCATTGTTCACGGCGATGGCGAATACCAGCAGCATGCCGAGAAAGGCCGTGCTGTCGAGGTTGATATCGGCTAGCCACAAGGCAAGCAGCGCGCCGGGCGCGGTCAGGGCAATGGCCAGCATGGCCGAAACGCCGGCCCTCTGGCTGGAGAACTGCAAACCCAGCAACACCAGCAGCGACCCCAGCGCCGCCGCAAGGATGGCCGCCATCTGGCGGAAGCTGCTCGCCTGCTGCCGGTAGTAACCCCCGATGACACTGCTGATGGATCCGGGCAGATGCAGCGATGCCGCCACGCCGCGCGCGCGCTCCGCCGCCTGCGCCAGGCCCTCGCCCGCACGCGGCTTCAGCCACATGTAGGCGTACGGGACCAGATTCTGGTGCGTGACATACGGCACCACACCCCGCACCTGTACGTGCGCCAGCGTGCCCAACGGCATCTGCATGCCGTCCGGCAAGTCGACCGGCAGCGCGGCGACCGCGCCGGGCGCGACATCCGGCTCCGGTTCGACCACGCGCAAAGGCAGGATCTGCTCGCCCTTCAGCAACATGCCGGCCGTCCGACCCCACAACCGGGACTCCACCTGGTGGGCGAGTGCCGTCGCCGTCACGCCGTATTGCGCAGCCTGCGCCCGCGGCGACAGCGTGATTTCCGGTCCCGCCGAGGGCGACTTGAACACGACGCGGCTGAACGCCCCGCTATGCCGGAGCGCCTGCGCCAGCCGAGCACCCTCGACATGCAGCAAGGCCGGATCGGAGCCGAATAGATAGATTTCCAATGGCGCGTGCGCGCCCGACAGGTCGCCCAGGCGATTCACCATGACTTGGGTCGGGTTCAGCATCAACAAGCTGGGCATCGCCGCTCGCATCGCATGCCGCAATTGCGCCATGACGACACGGGTACTGTCCCGGCGATTCCGCTTCAGCACGATCGCCAGCGCTCCCTTGTTGGGCGTTGAATAGGGGCCCGAGAAGCCTCGACCAACAAGCAACGACGCACGCAGGACGGATGGGTTGTCCAGCGCAATGCGCAACAATCGTCGACCAGCCCGAGTGGTCTCCGCGACGCTGCTGCCGACCTGCGTCCGATAGGGCATCGAGATCACGCCCTCGTCCCATCGTGGCAGGAACGCGGTAGGCAACGACCGTTGGACAGCCCAGCCCAGCATCCCCAGCAACATGACGACCGGCAGCGCCACCCAAGGCCGGCGCATGCCGACCACGATCGCGCGGCCGAGTCGCCGATAGGCCCGCTGCTGGCGCCGGGAAACCGCTGGCGGGACCTTGCGCCCCGCCAGCCACAACGTCAGCACCGGCGTCACAAGAAGCGCCATCAATTGCGAAACGAGCAGCGCGATGACGATGGCAAGAGCCATCGAACGGAACAGCAGGCCCAGCGTGCCGGACAGGAAGATCAGGGGCAGGAACACCAGGACGGACGTCAGGGTGGCCAGGCTCATCATGGGCAGGATTTCACCGACGCGCGTGCGCGCCATCTCCCTGCGCTGCGTCACGTCGCCATCGAGATCATGCAAGCCACGCTCGATCACCACAATCGCGTGATCCACGAGCGCGCCGATGGCCGCGGCCAGGCCGCCCAGGGTCATGATGTTCAGGCCATAGCCCAGCGAATGCAGCACGAGGAACGTCGCCGCCAGCGACAGCGGCACCACGGTCAGCACCGCCAGCGCGCCGTCGACGCGGCCGAGGAACAGCAGGACAACGAGGAGCGCGATGGCGCTGCCAAGCCCCAGTGCGATCCAGACATCGCGCAGGCTGCTGCGGATCAACGTGCTGAGGTCGTAGATACGAAGCAGATGGACACCCGCGGGAAGATCCGTGCGCAATGACGCAATGCGTGCACGCAAAGCCCGTGACACGGCCACTTCGTTGGCACCGGCCTGGGCCTGGATATCCACGACCAGCGCGTGCTTCCACCCCGCTACCGCCGCGGCGCGCTGCAGCGGGGGTGGCGCGAGTCCAACCGTTCCGAGGTCACCAAGCGCAATGGACGCCCGCGTGCCATCGATGGACGGCTTGCCCAGCGGCAATTGCATGCGTGCCAGCGCCGCGGCAGTCGTCGGCCTGGGTACGGTGGCGACCACGAATTGCTCGTTGTAGGCACCCAGCACGCCGGAAAAGTAGGGACCTTGCCTTGCATCGATCGCACGGACCACCTGGGCCGCCGTCACGCCGTGCTCCGCCAGCCGTCGCGCACCCAGGGCGACGCGAACCTCGGGCCAGCCACGGCCCGTCCACTCGACGCGATACACGCCATCAATGCCCAGCAGGGCAGGACGCAGGTGGAACGCGAAGAACGGCATCATGGCCGTACTGTCGACGCGATCGGAGACGAGTGCGTATTCGGCAAACGGATATACGTTTGGCGCCATGAGGTGCACCGTGAGCCTCGCCCCGGCGGGCAGCGCGATGTGCGCAAGGCGTGCCTGCAACAGGAGATAGGCCGTTTCCGGATCGATGCCCTGGTCAAAGTAGACGTGCAACTTGCTGAGCCCGTAACCGGTCTGTGATCGGACCAGTCGCACGCCGGGCTCGCCCTTGGCCGCCTGCTCGAGCGGCCGCGTGACTTCATCCTCCATCGCGCGCACCGGCAGATTGCCGGCATCGACGAGCACCACGACCTTGGGAAACCGGATGTCCGGGAAGATGCTCTCGGGCAGCGTGCGCATCGCATACCATCCCGCACCGAGAAGCAGCAGCGCCGACAGGATCACCGACCAGCGGTTGACCCAGAGGAATTGCAGGTAACGCGTCATCGAGGCAGGACCGCGACACCATCGCGGAGTCGCCGGGCACCGGCGACGACCACGCTGGCAACGCCTCCAAGCGGCCCGTCGACCCAACTCATCCCGGCACGCGCCGCCAGCACGCGCACCGCGACGGCCCGGGCCCGCCCGCCGCGCACGACGAACAACTCGCTGCGCGATCCATCCCACACGACCGCCGCGTCAGGGACCCGCCACGCTGGCCGGCGCGGCAAGGCCAGATCCAGCCACACCCACTGTCCCGGCAGCAGACCGCTGGAGGCAGGCAGCGCGATGTAGAAGGGGACCATCCCGTCCGCGCGTGCGCTCCGACCGAGGGACCGCACTGTGGCCTCGCCCCCGAGGCCCCCGGCATGCCAGCGCACCCCGACCTGCTTCGTCATGCGGCGCATTTGCCGCGGCGTGAGCCAACCACGCGCCCACGGCTGACCTCGCCCCTGCAGCGTGGCGACGGGCGTTCCCCGATAGACAACCGTGCCGGCTGCGACCCGGTAGCTCAGGATGCCAGCGAAGGGCGCGCGCAGCACCGACTGGGCTTGCTGCCGTTCGGCTGCGGCCAGGACCGCTTCCGTCTGTTGCACCTTCACCCTCGCCTGATCGAGGCTTTGCCGCGCCACGAGTCCGCGGGCCGCCAATTGTCGCTGCCGTTCCAGTTCAAGTCGTGCGAGTTGCACGCTGGCACGGGCGGCTCGGACTCCGGCCGCGACGCCCGGTACCCTGACCCGGGCGACAACGGCGCCAGCGGGTATCGCGCCCGGCGACAGGAACGGTCCCTGCACGCGTCCAGTCAGCGGCGCCTCCAGAACCGTGTCGTCAGCGCTCTCAACCCGTCCGAGAACCCGAATGTGCTGGTGCCATGGCGCCGCCGCGACCTTCCTGATCCCGACACGCAACGGCGCCCCTGCCTGCACGTTGAACATCCCCGCCATCAGGCCCAAGACCAGCAGAATGCCCAGGCGCAGCCATGGGCCTGTAGCTCGCAACTCGCGCTCCGGAGGATGGACCATGGAACCTATTGAACCCGATCGGTAACATCGCAACCAGCATCATAACCAGTCGCTTAGATTACGGGACCGTATCCATGGACCGCGCGATTGACGCGAATCGACGGAAAATTACGGATCATTGATCAAGCTGCATGCGCGCGTGCAATCCCGCATGTCGGTCGCCCATGCCCGGCGTGCCAGCATGTGCGCATCCGCCCCGGAGAACCCCCATGCGACGCATCCTGCCTGTGTTTGCCCTCGTGCTGGCCGTGCTGGCCGGCGCGCCCGCCGCCCATGCGGGCGGTGGCCCGCTCGGTATCGACCATCGACTCGGCTACGACAATGCCGGCATCTGGAAGCGCAGCTATCAGGTCGACCTGGGCTATTGCGAAGCACTGTGCACGCTGGCAGCCGCCAGTCTGGAAGGCGGACGGACGCGATTTGGACGCACGCTGTGGCAGTCCGTGGATGCCATGGCGTTTTCATCACTCGCATCGCTGGGCCTCAAGTACACGTTCGGTCGCCAGCGGCCCAGCTACAGCGCCAACCCGAACCTGTGGTTCAGCGGGGGACAAAGCTTCCCGAGTGGTGAGGTCACCGAGGCATCCAGCTTCGTGACGCCCTTCATCGCCGAATACCAGCACGACCATCCCTGGGTCTGGGCGCTGGCGCTGATCCCCGCCTATGACGCCGAGGCGCGCATGAAGACCTGGGGACATTGGCAGACGGACGTGCTGGCCGGCGCCGCGCTCGGCACGGCCTTCGGCATTTGGGCACACGATCGCAAGAGTCCCCTCCTGCTCTCGTGGCTGCCGGGCGGCTTCATGGTCGGCTACGCACACCGCTTCTGATTCGACTTGGTCAACGGCGGCCACGCTGCTCGCGGCGGTCCTTGCGTGCATCCCGCCATTGCATCCAGGCGTAGCCAGCCTGCGCTGCAAACAATCCCCACGGCCGGTGCGCGGGGGTCAGCCCCCAACGCCGGAACTCCTGCCAGGCTTCATCGCCTGCGCCGATCGCCGCGGCGAGCAACTCGCCCGCCACGGTGGTTGGCGCGAGCCCATGCCCGCCGAAGGCCTGCGCCCACCAAAGGCCCTTGCCGTCGCCGCCGACCTGGGGCATCTGGTGGCGCGCGTAGCTCATGAGTCCCGACCAACCGTAATCGATGCGGACCCCGCGCAATTGCGGGAAGACCTTCAGCATGTCCTGGTAAAGCAGCCGGCGGATGCTTTCCGCGTCGCGCTGGCGCACGTCGATGCGCCCCCCCCAGAGCAGGCGAGTATCCGGGAGCGGCCGGTAGTAATCGAACGCAAATCGCGTGTCATAGACCGCTGCCGCGGTGGTCAGGCAGCCATGAAGGCGCGTCCCAAGCGGCTCGGTGACCATCACGTAGGTCGCAATGGGCAGCACGGCCCGATCGACCCGTCGCTCCAGGCCGCTGAGATAGCCCCCGCACGCAAGCACGACCTGCCGAGCGTCAATCCGGCCGCCTCCGGTATGCACGCGAAAACCGCCCGCGTGCGAACGCTCGAGCTTCAGCACGCGCGCAGTCTCGCGCACCTCGACCCCCAACTTGGCGGCCGCTTCGGCGAGGCCACGCGCATAGGCCAATGGGTCCAGATGCATGGCATTCGGCTCGTACAGGGCCCCGTGGTAGCGGGTGCTGTGCACCCACTCCCGGAGGGTTTCCTGCTCGATCGACTGCACTTCGCACCCCAACTGTTGCAGCAGCGCCTGGCGATGCTGCAACACACGCGGATCCTGGAACCAGTTGGCCCACAGCACGCCGGCATCGGCGAGATCGCAAGCGATGCCATGGCGTTGCACGCGCCGCCGCACGAGATCGACCCCATGCAGCGTCGCCTGGTACAGGGCACGCGCCCGGCCCGAACCCAGCTGCCTGACCAACGCCTGCTCGCCCAACGAGTAGCCACCGAAGACAAAACCGCCATTGCGTCCGGAGGCACCAAAGCCCACGCGCTCCGCCTCCAGCAGAATGACGCCGCGCGTTCCGCGCTCGGCAAGTCCGAGCGCGGTGTTGAGCCCAGCGTAGCCGCCACCGATGATGACGACCTCGGCGTCGCCCTGCCCGGTCCATGCGGGATAGGCCGGCACCGCCGGGGCGCGCGCCTCGTAGTAACTGGCGGTGGCCAGTGGCACAGGCTTCAACTTGCCTCCCCGCAAGCATGGAGGGCTTGCTCGAGATCGGCGATGAGGACATCCGGCTCCTCCAGGCCAATCGACAACCGGATCAGCTCTGGCGGTGCGCGACCCTGCACCGGAACCAGCGGCGCATCGTGCGGGAGGAACGCGGCCAACGGGCACACGAGCGACTCGTACCCGCCCCACGAAACCGCCAACAGGAATCGCTGCAGGGCGTTGCAGAAGCGCTCGATCATGCGGATGTCCGCGTCCCGGATCGCGAACGAGATCAAGCCCGAGGGCGCCCGCAACTGACGCTGCGTGAGTCCCTTCTGCGGATGACCCGGGAGGTGTGGGTACCAGACCGTCCCGACGCGAGGATGTGTGGCCAGGAACGCTGCCACCCTGGGCGTTGTCTCGGCGATCCGCTGCATACGCAGCTTGAAAGTACGCAGTCCTCGGAGGATCAATGCGGCGTCGTGTGGTGAGGGAACGGCGCCGAGGGTCATGAACGGCCCCTGGAACACGGACTCCAGCAGCACGCGCGGCCCACAAAGCGCTCCTGCCACGACGTCGCTATGGCCATTGAGGTATTTCGTGGCGGAGTGGACAACCAGATCGATCCCCATCGCGAGCGGCGACTGGTTGAGAGGACTGGCGTGACTGTTGTCGCAAAGCGTCAGGATGCCGCGCGGCCGCGCGATCGCGGCGATGGCGGCCAGATCCTGCTGTTCGAAGGTGAGCGAATTGGGGGATTCCAGGACGATGAGCCTCGTCTGCGGCTGCAGCGCGGCGGCGACTTCTTCAATGGCGCTTGCCTCGACGAACGAATGCGCCACGCCAAACCGCGCCAGCAGGTCGCGTAGCAGTGCGCGCGTCCAGCTGTACGGCTTCTGCACGCACACCACGTGGTCGCCGGCGCGGGTAAGGGCCGTGACGGCCGCGGCAATGGCCGCCGCACCCGATGCGAATACCAGGCACTCCTCGGCGCCTTCGAGAGCCGCCAGCTTGCGCCGCAGGATCTGTACCGTCGGGTTGGTCCCGCGCGTGTAAAACGCGGCATCCATCTCGTGTGCCGCCGCGGCCCGCATCGCCGCCACGTCCGGAAACGTGAATATCGAACTCTGCATGATCGGCGGCGCCACGGCGCCGAAGTACTGCGCGCGATCCTCGCCCAAGTGGTTGATGATCCAGTCGAGATCCATCACTCAACCGCCGCACGCACCAGCGGCGCCAGCTCTGGATCATCCAGCGCCAATGCCATCGTCGCGCGTACCAGCCCCGCTTTGGTCCCGCAGTCGAAGCGGGTGCCTTCAAACCGATACGCCAGGACTTCGCGTTCGTGCAGCAACGCCTCGATGGCATCGGTGAGCTGGATTTCACCACCGCTTCCCGGCTTGGTTGCCTGAAGCAGGTCGAATATGCGCCCAGGCAAGACGTATCGGCCCACGATCGCCAGATTGGAAGGGGCTTCTTCCGATCTCGGCTTTTCCACCACATAGCGCAGCCGCGCAGCCCGTTCACTGATCGGATCAGCATCGACGATGCCGTACTTCTGAGTCTGCGAAGGGGGAACTTCCTCCACCGCGACCACACCGGATCCGCGGGCAGCCGCGAGGTCCGCCATCTGCTTCAGTGCGCCCGCTCGCGGCGCTCGAATCAGGTCGTCCGGCAAGATCACGCCGAACGGCTCGTCACCAACGACTGGTGCGGCGCACATCACGGCGTGCCCGAGACCGCGTGGTTCGGGCTGCGTGACGAAAACGCAGCGGACATGCGCCGGAAGCACGCTGCGCACGATCGCCAGCAAGTCGCTCTTGCCGGCCTCGGCAAGCTTCTGTTCCAGTTCGTACGCCGTGTCGAAATAGTCCGCGATAGCGTGCTTGTAGCGATTGGTGACGAACACGAGGGTATCGGCGCCGGCCTCGACCGCTTCGTCGACTGCATACTGGATTAATGGTCGATCCAAAACCGGCAGCATCTCCTTGGCAACGACCTTGGTTGCCGGCAGGAATCGCGTGCCGAGGCCCGCCACGGGGAACACCACCTTGTGCAAATGTCGGCTCACGCTATTTCTCCACCGGCGGGGCGCGTGAACGACAGGACCGCGCCGCCCTCCGCGCCGAAATCGGGCCTGAAGCCCGGAAGCAGCGTTCTGAGTACGCCCTCCAGCATCGTCTCATCAAATCCAGTGACGGCCTGTCGCGCACGGGCCAACTGCGCCTCCAGTAATTCGCAGCTGATCGCCCGCGTTGCCGCCAAAAAAAGCTTGGGATGGCTGGTAGGCGCGTAATTCTCGCGCGGATCGAAAAGCTCCTCGAAGAGCTTTTCGCCGGGACGAAGGCCTGTATAGACGATGGCGACATCCCGTCCTGGCACTTTGCCAGACAGGCGGATCATCTGCTCTGCCAGTTCGTGGATGCGAACCGGTTCACCCATGTCCAAGGCAAATATGTCGCCACTGCTTCCCTGTACGGCAGCCTGCAGGATCAGTTGGCATGCCTCAGGGATGGTCATGAAGTAGCGGGTAACCTCGGGGTGGGTCACCGTCACCGGACCGCCGCGCTCGATCTGCTCACGGAAAAGCGGCACAACGGATCCGGCCGAGTCGAGTACGTTGCCAAATCGGACTGTGACGAAAGCCGTGCCCGGGAAGCGCCCGGCTGCAGCGAGGCAGACCATTTCGGCGATGCGCTTGCTGGCCCCCATGACACTGGTCGGATTCACGACCTTGTCCGTCGACACCAGCACAAAAGTGCCAGCCCCTGCCGAACCCGCGGCGTATGCCAGCGTCTGCGTCGCCAGCACGTTGTTGCGAAATGCCTGTCGCGCCTGCGCCTGAAGGAGCGGTACGTGCTTGTAGGCTGCGGCATGCAGCACGACCTGCGCATGCGAGACGGCCAGCGCATGGCGCACGGTGGCCGGATCCCCGCAATCGCCGAGCAACGGACGCAGCAGGAGTTCCGGGAATGCCGCCTCCAGTTCGCGGGCAATCCGGTATAGGTTGAATTCACTGGCTTCAAGGAGCGTCAGCGATGCAACGCCCAGTCGGGCGACCTGCCGACACAGCTCGCTGCCGATCGAGCCTCCGCCCCCACTGATGAGCACATGCCGTCCCGCGAACCCTGCACGAACATTCTCCCAGTCGAGGTCGATGGCCTCCCGCCCGAGTAGGTCCTCGATCGATACGGGCTTCAATTCGTTGCGCTGGGCGCGGCCACTGACGACGTCATCCAGACGCGGCAGCGTGCGGAACGGCAAGCCGGTGCGCTCGCAAAGCGCAACAATGCGGCGCATCTGGGCAGCGCTGGCTGACGGAATCGCGATCAGCAGCATCTGCGCGCCACTGGCACGCGAGATCGCAGCTAGTTCGTCGAGCCCTCCAAGGACAGGCACGCCCTGCACTCGCGCACCGCGCAACTGGGGCGCATCATCCACGCAGCCCACCACGCGGTAGCGAGGATCCCGACGCAAGTCGCGCAGCAGCGCGTCACCCGCTCGCCCCGCCCCGAGTACAACCACGCGCGTCGAAGGACGCTGGGAAAAAAGCTCCAGGCGGCTGTCTTTCCAGTACCGGTAGAGCAGCCGCGGCGTGCCGAGCAAGAACATCAGTAGAAGTGGATACAGGAGCAGCACCGATCGCGGAACGCCCGCAAGGCGTTCGAATAGGAACAGCGTCACCCCAACGAGGACGGTCCCGAGCATCGAGGCACGAGCCAAATTCCATAGGTCCGGCACGCTGGCGAACCGCCACAGGCCTCGGTAAAGACCCGTCCAAGCAAAAACCATGCCCTGGACAGCCAGAACGACTGCGAGCTCGGAAAGTCCCATATGCATGCTGCCGGCATGCGCGAGTTGGTAGCGAAGCAGTTTGGCAAGCCACCAAGCCAGCGCCACCATGCCGAGGTCGTGCATCACCACGGCAGCACGGGGGTGAAGCAGGAGCGGGCGGGATTCAGGCAGGCGCATGGCGGATCCTTTGGCGACGACGAAGCACCCTGCGGCAAGCGCGCTTGCCATGCCACCAGAATGCGCACGCGAGCATATACACCGAGGCAACCAGCCACCAGCCCAGCCCACTTTGACACTGGGCCAGCCATGCCAGTGGCAACGCGACCACTATGTCCCAAGCCGCATAGGCCGCCAATGGCCAGCCGTGTCCCCGCCGGGTCCGTGCCAACCACTGGTAGAGGTGCTCCCGGTGCGGCCGCCACCACCGCCGGCCGTGTGCCATGCGCCAGAGCAGCGTCGCGCTGGCATCGACCAGGAAGGCCGAGACGAGCAGCAGCACGCTCGGCACCGGCCATGCGCGGCTGGCCAGGCCCGCCAGCGACAGCGCGGCGATTACGCAGCCCAGCACGCCACTGCCGACATCGCCCATGAAAATACGGGCCCGCGGCCACGGCAGGTTCAAGGGCAGAAATCCGGCCACTGATGCCGACACCAGCAGCGCCGGTCCCCACAGGGCGGGCATCCGCGCTTGCCATCCGAGCATTGCAAAGCCTAGCCCGACCAGCAGGGCATGCAGACCCAGCAGGCCATCGCTGCCGTCCATGAAGTTATGCAAATTGACTGACCATGCCGTGGCCAACACAATCAGTGCCACAGCGCCCAGGATCCAGGGAGCAGCCAGCATCGCGTGGATTTGCGGCCAAATGCTGGCGGCAAGGAAGCACCCGGCGAGCAAATGCCCGGCAAACCTGGGCGAAACGCCCAGCCCGTGTCGATCATCCTGCGCTCCCAACAGTGCCACGATCAGCAGTGCGATCCACCACGCAACCAGCCAACGACTCGGCATCGGCACGCCAAGCTGGGGCAACAACGGGAGTCCTCCGAGCATGGCCAGCACGAAACCGATGCCACCACCGCGGGGCGTTGGAACCTGATGAAGGCGCCGCTGGCCCGGATGATCCAGCAATCCGCGTCGATGCGCGTCGCGAACCATCCAGGCGGCGATCGCTGCCGACCACAGCATGGCGGCAGCCAGGAAGCAAATCCAGAGTGGAAAGCGCGATATCACCTCAGGCGCCGGCGGCACCATGCACGGGCCGCAACGAGCTCCAGCTCTTGCAGCTCGGGCATTGCCAATGGTGGGCGCGGGCACCAAAGCCACATTGAGTGCAACGGTAAAGCGCTTGTCCTTCGAGCAGGGCTGCGGTCAGATCGCGCAACATCGGCAGGTTGGATTCCGCCCCCGCGTCGTCTTCGATCGCGGTATCCATCAGTTGCACGAGTCCACGGACTGAGGGCCGCTGTCGCAGTTGGGCGCCCAGGAATTCCACCGCGCGTTGGCGACCGTCGCGACGGGCATAGATGCGTGCCAACGCAAGCACGGGGGAGATGCCTTCGTAGCGCTTGACCATCTGGCCGAGCACGCGTTCGGCACGATCCAACTGCTGCGCGCGCGCATAGGCATCGAGCAATGCCGGCAGGATCTCGGGCACGTAGTCGATGTCCGCTTCAAGCGCCTGTTCATAGGCCGCAATGGCCGCGTCATAGTTGCCCTTGGCGGCCGCGAAGCGCCCCCGCAGCATATGCACCCGCACGAATCCAGGAAACGCCGATAGCGCATGGCCCAGATGTTCCTCCGCCTCTTGCGAGGCGCCATGCGCCTGGGCTCGCTCCGCCAACTCCGAGTAGAAGTGCGCAATCTGCAGGGCCTGGGATTCCCCGGACGCCTCCTCGAGCCTGCGCGAGTAGAGGATGGCCTTGTGCCAATCGCGCTCATGCTGGCATATCGCGATCAGATGGCGGAGCGCGGAGGGCGCCTGCGCGTTCATGACGACGAGGTCGGCGAACAACGTCTCAGCACGATCGAGCAGGCCGGCGCGCATGTAGTCTTCGCCCAGTTCCAGCAACGCCATCGTCTTGAATTCATCGTTGAGGGTGGGCCTGGCGATCAGGTGTTGATGCACGCGGATGGCGCGATCGACCTCGCCGCGGCGGCGGAACAAATTGCCCAGGGCGAGGTGCGTTTCGATTGTGTCCCTGTTGGCCTCGGCCAGCTTGAGGAACTCCTCGATCGCCTTGTCGGGCTGCTCGTTCAGCAGATAGTTCAGCCCACGGAAATAGCTGGAGGACAGTTCATCGACCCGCGCAACCGAGTGGCGCGCGCCCAGTCGACGCGCCGTCCACCAGCCCGACAAGAACGCAACCGGCAGCAACAGGAACAGCAGGACCAGCGGATTCATGCCTGATCGCGGCCATCCCGGCGCCGGCCCGCATCGCGCATGCGCCAACCGCGGCCAGCCCACGCGCTGAGCCCCCCCAGAAGCCAGCCCAGAATGATCGCTGCCAGCAGGCTCACTCCCTTCGGCAAATCGAGGGTCGCCACGAGGAAGTCATAATGAATCGTACCGGCGTTGAGCGCGGCGAACGCTGCGCCAAAGAAAGCGAATACAAGCAGCAGTGCGATGATCACGAAGCGCATGGGCATCTCCCTGGAGCCCACTTTAGCAGGGCGTCGCACCGGACCGGCAGAGGCCCCTCGGGACACGAAAAGGCTGAATCAACCCCCGTTGACGCGCTCGCGGAGTTCCTTCCCGGGTTTGAAGTGCGGAACGTGCTTGCCGGGCAATGCGACCGCTTCGCCAGTCTTCGGATTCCGTCCAGTTCGCGGGGCCCGGTAGTGCAAGGAGAAGCTGCCAAACCCTCGCACTTCGATGCGCTCGCCTGCGGCCAGCGCCTCGGTCATCTGGTCCAGGACGTGGCGTACGCCGATTTCAACGTCAGCGAGCGCCAGATGAGCCTGGCCTCGGGCCAGCGCTTCAATGAGATCAGATTTTGTCATGACGGCCCATGCGGCGGCGGGGTGACCCCGCCGCCCGGAGGTGGTGGGTAGGTATCAGCCCTTGTTCATCTGTTCCTTGAGCAAGGCGCCCAACTTCGTCGTGCCGCCGGTTGCGCTCTGGTACTCGGCGAGCGTCTCCTGTAGCTCGGCCTCGTCCTTCGCGCGGATGGACAATTGCATCTGCCGCCCCTTCCGGTCCATGCCGATGAACTTCGCCTCAATGCTGTCGCCAACCTTGAGGTACTGCGTGGCGTCCTCAACGCGCTCCTTGGCGATGTCGTTGGCACGAACATAACCCTCGACGCCGTCGTCCAGTGCAATCAGCGCGCCCTTGGCATCCACTTCCTTGACGACGCCGTTGACGATGCTTCCGCGCGGATGGCCGGCCATGAACTGGCCAAACGGATCCTGCTCCATCTGTTTGACGCCCAGACTGATGCGCTCGCGCTCCGGATCAACAGCGAGCACGACGGCCTCAACCTCGTCGCCCTTCTTGAAGTTGCGAACCAAGTCCTCGCCCGTGCTGTTCCAGGAAATGTCGGACAAGTGGACCAAGCCATCGATGCCGCCATCCAGGCCGATGAAGATGCCAAAGTCGGTGATGGACTTGATGGCGCCGCGCACGCGGTCGCCCTTCTTGTGGATGGCCGCGAAGGTCTCCCACGGGTTCGGCTTGGTCTGCTTGATGCCTAGGGAAATGCGGCGGCGCTCTTCGTCAACGTCGAGGACCATGACTTCAGACTCGTCACCCACCTGCACAACCTTGGCGGGATTGACGTTCTTGTTGGTCCAATCCATCTCAGACACATGCACGAGTCCCTCGACACCGGGCTCGATCTCCACGAAGCAGCCGTAATCGGTCACGTTGCTGACCTTACCGAACAGACGACTGCCAACGGGATAACGGCGGGCGATGTTGACCCACGGGTCATCGCCCAGTTGCTTCAGGCCCAGGCTGACACGGTTGCGTTCGCGATCAAACTTGAGGACACGCACTTCCAACTCGTCGCCAACATTGACGACTTCAGATGGGTGTCGAACACGCTTCCATGCCATGTCGGTAATGTGCAACAGCCCGTCGATACCGCCAAGGTCGACGAAGGCGCCGTAGTCGGTGAGGTTCTTCACGACACCCTTGAGCACCGCACCTTCCTGCAGGCGTTCCATGAGCTGTTCGCGCTCGGCGGAGAACTCGCTCTCGACGACCGCACGGCGGCTGACAACCACGTTGTTGCGCTTCCGGTCGAGCTTGATCAGCTTGAACTCGAGATCCTTGCCTTCGAGATACACCGGATCGCGCACAGGGCGCACATCGACCAAGGAGCCGGGCAGGAACGCACGCACGTCCTTGATGTCGACGGTGAAACCGCCCTTCACCTTCCCCGTGATTCGGCCGGAGATCGCGGTGTTGTTCGTGAAGGCCTCCTCGAGGTCGTCCCAGACCATCGAACGCTTGGCCTTCTCGCGCGAAAGCTTGGTCTCGCCGGTACCGTTCTCGATCGCGTCCAGCGCGACCTTGACCTCGTCGCCGACCTTGATGTTGATCTGGCCCTCGTCGTCACGGAATTCCTCGATGGGAATGATGCCCTCGCTCTTGAGGCCCGCATTGATCACGACGATGTCGGAGCGCACGTCGACGACCGTGCCCAGCACGATTGAACCCGGCTTGAGCTTGGTCAGGGTTTGGCTCTTCTCGAACAGTTCGGCGAAACTTTCAGTCATGGGTTTGTCCACATTGGTCGAGACCCTCCGGCTGGCGGGAACGACCGAGTCATGGGCGCACTAGAGCGCCGTTGTAAACCGCCCTTGCGGGCGGGCCGTGCGCGTGGCCGTGGCTCAATGCCCCGGCAACAACGCCAGAATCTTTGCGACAACTGCCTCGACCGGCATTCCGGTGGTATCGATCACGATCGCGTCAGCCGCCGGCTTCAGCGGCGCCACAGCGCGCTCTGCATCGCGCCGGTCGCGCGCTTCAATCTCCCGCAATAGGTCGTCTAGTGTAATCACCAGGCCCTTGTCCTTCAACTGTTTATGACGCCTGCGCGCCCGTTCGGTGGCGCTGGCTGTCAGGAACACCTTCGGCCTGGCGTCGGGGAAGATCACCGTACCCATGTCGCGACCGTCGGCGACCAGCCCCGGAGGCATGCGGAAGCTGCGTTGCTTGTCCAGCAGCGCCGCGCGCACCGCCGGGATCGCGGCGATGGCCGAAGCTGCGGCACCACATGTTTCCGTTCGGATTTCATCACTGGCATCGGCGCCGTTGACGAGCACGCGGGTTTCACCCCCATCTCCGGGGTCCCGGAAGGCAATCCGCACGCGGGCTGCGCAACGACTGACGGCGTCGTGATCCGCCAGATCGATGCCTCCGGCGGAGGCGGCAAAGGCCACGGCACGGTACAAGGCCCCGGAATCCAGCAGGTGCCACCCCAGGTGGGTCGCAATCAGCCGGCTGATGGTGCCCTTGCCCGATCCCGAGGGTCCATCAATCGTGAGGACAGGTACGGAACCATCGGCGTGCATTCGGACCTCGGGGGCGAAACCGCGCTAGTCTACCCGCCGGCGCCAGAATCAGGCCCGTGCGAAGGGGAACGCCAGCACCGAGGCAATGTCGGCGGCGCCGGCCATGCGCATTAGCAAGCGATCCACTCCGAGCGCGACGCCGGCACAATCGGGCATCTCATCAAGGACCGCCAGCAGGTTTTCGTCCAGCGGCTGTTCGGGCAGTCGCCGCGCGCGGCGGCGCACGCAGTCGGCGGCAAAACGGCGGCGCTGTTCTGCCGCATCGTTGAGTTCGTGGAATCCGTTGGCGAGCTCCGTGGAGCCGAGGTACACCTCGAAGCGCTCGGCAACGGGGGGGTCGCCCGGCCGCACCCGCGCCAGTGCGCACTGGCTGGCCGGGTAGTCGTGCACGACGGTGATGAGATCGATCGGAAACAACGGCTGGATCCGGTGGGTGAGCAGCAAATCCAGCCAGTCGTCGCGCTCCAAGCCCGCCGGATCGATCTGAAGATCGTCAATCGCGTGGAGGAGAACGGCGGCGGGTGCGCGGAGCGCGTCGACGCCGAGGACCTCGGTGAACAGCTCGGCGTATGTCACGACACGCACGCGGTTTGGGATGCCGACCAACGCCAGCGCCTCTTGCACGAGGTCGACGACCTCCCCGGCCAGGCGTCGTGCATCCCATCCTGTCCGATACCACTCGAGGAGCGTGAATTCGGGATTGTGCTGTCGACCCAACTCGCCGTTCCGGAATACCCGTCCCAATTCATAGCAGTCGCCAAGACCCGCCGCCAACAGCCTCTTCAGGGCGAATTCCGGCGACGTCCGCAACCAACGGCCGGGCATACCGCCATCCACATGCCCCGCGAATTGCGTGCGAAAGCTGGTGATGTTGGGATCGGGATTGGCCGCTGCCGAAAGAATGGGCGTTTCCACTTCCAGCACGCCACGCCGCGCGAAAAAACCGCGCAGCAGCACGTAAAGGCGCGCGCGGAGCGCAAGGCGCTCCCGCAGCTCGCTGGCCTCCCGTGCCGTCACTCAGGACGTGACTCGCGACCAGAACGACTTGACGCCGTCCATGAACGAGTGGGCACGCGGGGAATGCTCGTTGCCATTGCCGTCGCTCATGCTGGCGTCGAAGCGCTCGAGCAACTCACGCTGCTCCCGGGTCAGCCGCACGGGCGTTTCGACGACGATGTGGCAGATGAGGTCCCCCGTCCTGCCGCCGCGGACAGGGCGCACGCCGCGGCCACGCATCCGGATCGTCTGCCCACTCTGCGTCTCCGGCGGCACACTCAGGGATACCTCGCCCTCCAGTGTCGGCACGCTGATTTCTGCACCCAGCGCGGCCTGCACCATGCGTACCGGCACCTCACAGTGCAGGTCATCGCCGTCTCGCTGGAACAGCCGATGCGGGCGTACGCGCACTTCCACGAACAGGTCGCCGGGCTGGAGCCCTGCAGGGCCCGACTCGCCTTGCCCCGCCAGACGAATCCGGTCGCCAGTGTCCACGCCCGCCGGAATGCGTACCTCGAGCTTTCGCACACGCTCGACGTGGCCCTCGCCATCGCATTGCGGGCACGGCGAGGTGACAATCCGGCCGCTGCCCCGGCAATGCGGACAGGGCTGCTGCACGGAAAAGATGCCATTCTGGATACGCACGCGACCCTGGCCTCGGCAGGTGGGGCATGCAGTGCTGCGGCCATCAGCCGACCCAGTCCCCTTGCATCCCTCGCAGGCGAGAACGCCAGGCACCTCGATGGTCTTGGTGCAGCCAGCGACCGCTTCCTCGAGATCGAGGTCCAGCAGGTAGCGGAGGTCGCTGCCGCGCCGCGCACGCCCCCCGCCGAAGATGTCCGCGAAGATATCGCCGAACACGTCGCCCATGTCGCTGAAGCCCGGGCCGCCGAAGCCACCGCCCGCGGCAAACGCGTCATGACCGTGTCGGTCGTAGAGCGCGCGCTTCTGCGAGTCGCAAAGGACTTCGTAGGCCTCCTTGGCCTCCTTGAATTTCTCCTGCGCGGCGGGATCATCCGGGCAACGGTCGGGATGCAACTTCATCGCCAGGCGCCGGAACGCCTTCTTGATGTCTTCGTCACCGGCGTCCCGGGCCACGCCAAGGACTTCGTAGTAATCGCGTTTGCTCATGGACCGTGATCGTCGCGGGGCGCGTGAACGCAAACGGGAAGCCGGTCGCCGGCTTCCCGTCGCGCGTCCATTGTAGTGGGCTTACTTCTTGTCCTTCACTTCGGTGAACTCAGCGTCGACGACATCCTCGTGCGCAGCCCCGGCGGACGCGCCAGCGCTCGCCGCGGCCTCCGCATCCGGTCCCGCGCCGCCTGTCGCAGCAGCGAACAGCGGCGCCGCGGCCTGCTCGACCGCCTGGGTACGCGCCTCAATGCGCGCCTTGTCGTCGCTCTTCATCGCGTCTTCAAGATCCTTCAGCGCCGATTCGATGGTGCCGATCTGCGCGCCCGGTACTTTTCCGCCATGCTCCTTGATCGCGCTGCGCGTCGCGTGCAGCACCTGGTCAGCCTTGTTGCGGACGCCCACGAGCTCATGGAACTTCTGGTCTTCCTCACGGTGCGACTCGGCATCGGCAACCATCCGCTTGATCTCTTCGTCCGACAGCCCGGAGCCCGCCTTGATCTCGATGCGCTGCTCCTTGCCGGTAGCCTTGTCCTTGGCCGAAACGTGCAGAATGCCGTTGGCGTCGATATCGAACGCAACCTCGATCTGCGGCATCCCCCGCGGAGCGGCCTGGATGCCGGCGAGGTCGAACTTGGCCAGCGACTTGTTGAAGCGAGCCTGCTCGCGCTCGCCCTGGAGGACGTGGACCGTCACTGCCGATTGGTTGTCCTCGGCCGTGGAGAACACCTGGGAGGCCTTGGTCGGGATCGTAGTGTTCTTCTCGATCAGCTTGGTCATCACGCCACCCAGCGTCTCGATGCCCAACGACAGCGGCGTGACATCCAGCAGGAGGACGTCCTTGACCGAACCGCTGAGCACGCCACCCTGGATCGCTGCGCCCACGGCAACAGCCTCGTCCGGATTGACGTCCCTGCGCGGCTCCTTGCCGAAGAAGTCCTTCACGGCTTCCTGCACGCGAGGCATGCGGGTCATGCCGCCCACGAGGATCACCTCGCTGATGTCCCCCACCTTGAGGCCCGCGTCGTTGAGCGCCGTGCGGCAGGGCTCGATGGTCTTCTTGACCAGATCGTCGACCAGCGCCTCCAGCTTGGCGCGGGTGAGCTTGATGTTGAGGTGCTTGGGGCCACTCGCGTCGGCGGTGATGTAAGGCAAGTTCACGTCGGTCTGCTGCGCGCTCGAGAGTTCGATCTTGGCGCGCTCGGCCGCATCCTTCAGGCGCTGCAACGCCAGGGGATCCTTGCGCAGGTCGATGCCCTGCTCCTTCTGAAACTCTTCCACGAGGTAATCAATGACGCGCTTGTCGAAGTCCTCGCCACCAAGGAACGTGTCACCATTGGTGGACAGCACCTCGAACTGCTTCTCGCCATCGATCTCTGCAATTTCGATGATGGATACGTCGAACGTGCCTCCCCCGAGGTCGTAAACGGCAATCTTGCGGTCCTTGCCTGCGCTCTTGTCGAGGCCGTAAGCCAGCGCCGCGGCGGTGGGCTCGTTGATGATGCGCTTGACTTCAAGTCCGGCGATGCGACCTGCGTCCTTGGTGGCCTGGCGCTGACTGTCATTGAAGTAGGCAGGCACCGTGATCACCGCCTCGGTCACCGGCTCGCCGAGGTAGTCCTCGGCTGTCTTCTTCATTTTCATCAGCACCTTGGCCGAAATCTCGGGCGGCGCCATTTTCTTGCCGTCGGAAGTCTGGACCCAGGCATCCCCATTGTCGTGCTGGATGATCTTGTAGGGCACGATGTGGATGTCCTTCTGGACCTCGGCATCCGTGAACTTGCGGCCAATCAGCCGCTTCACTGCATAGAGGGTGTTCTGCGGGTTCGTGACCGCCTGGCGCTTGGCCGGCGCCCCAACCAGGACCTCGCCGTCTTTCGTGAAGGCAACGGTCGAAGGGGTGGTGCGGTCGCCTTCGGCGTTCTCGATGACGCGGGTGCCCGAGCCATCCATGATGGCGACGCAGGAATTGGTGGTACCGAGGTCAATGCCGATGATCTTGGCCATGGGTCAGCTCCGGGAAAGTAGGAATTCTTGGATCTGCGGCCGTGGCCGCACTAGATTTCAGGTGGGGGTTCGGCTCGGCGATTCAAGCGGTCGCATCGCGCGCGACGGTGACGAGTGCCGGGCGCAGGAGCCGGTCGTTGAGCAGATAGCCCTTTTGCATGACGGCCACGACGGTCCCCGGCGCCTGGTCCGGTGCATCGACCATGCTCATGGCCTGGTGCCTCTCGGCATCGAACGGAAGGCCCAGAGGATCAATGGCCGCCAATCCATGCGTCTGCATCACACGTTCAAGTTCCTTCAGCGTCAGCTCCATGCCTGAGCGCAGGCTGGCTGCGTCGGCATGGGCCACTGCAAGCCCGCGACCCAGCGCGTCAGCGACGGCGAGGAGGTCGCCCAGGATGCGTTCGTTGGCGAATTTCCGCGCCACGTCGACGTCGCGTTGCAGGCGCTTGCGCTGGTTCTCGATTTCAGCGCGCTCGCGAAGCATCAGCTCACGCGCCTCCGTAGCAGCGGCCTCTGCACGCGCCAGACGGCCGCTGAGTTCCGCAAGGTCGGCGTCAATGGCTGCAGAGGCGTTTTCCAAGGGGGATTCGGACGTACTCATCGGCTCGGCTTAGGCTGTCGGAGAGGACATCCCCGCTTGCCATTGCAGGCGGGGGATGCGGCGGATCCGGGTGTTATGCGGGCGTGAGGATGTGATTCAAGATGCCGCCCAGCATGTCGGCGCTCGTCTGCACCACCTGGATCACCCGATCGTAGGCCATCCGCGTGGGCCCGATCACCCCGATGCTTCCCAGAATGCGCCCCTGGGCGCCATAGGTGGCCGTGACCATGGTGCAACCGGCCAGCGGTGCAAAGCCACTCTCCTCACCGATGAACACGCGCACACCTGGCGCGCCCGCGCAATTCTCGAACAACGCGAGCAGCTCGCGCTTCTGCTGGAACGCCTCGAACAGTTCCCGAAGGCGGTTCAAGTCGGCAAGGTCCTGTACTCCCATGAGGTTGGCCTGGCCACTGACGATCATGTCCGGCATGCTCTCGGGGCCGGGCCGCACGGCCCCGGCCGCCAGCTCGGCCGCACCCCCTAGAGCCACGCGAAGGGCGCCGTCGGCGGCATTCAATTCATGGACGAGCTGGGCGCGGATTTCGCTCAGGCGCAGCCCTGCGAAGTTGCTGTTGAGCACTTGGGCAGCGCGTTCAAGCTCGACTGCGTCGGGCCGACGCGTCAGCTGCAGGATTCGATTCTGGATGTGGTGGTTGGTGAACACCAGAACCGCCAGGACGTGCTCACCCGGCAAGGCAACGAATTCGATCTGCCGCAATGGCAAGTCGTCCTCGCGAGGCACCGTAACCACGCCAACGAACTGCGTCATGGCCGACACTAGTGCAGACGCGCCCGCGGCAAGCTCACGTGCGTCACCCGACATTTGCTGAAGTTCCCTCGCCAATCGGTCACGATCGGCCCGCGCCATGGGCTTGACCTCGAGCAGGCTGTCTACAAAAAGGCGCAATCCCTGGGGAGTGGGGATCCGGCCCGCCGACGTGTGCGGTGACGCCAGGAGGCCCGCTTCCTCGAGATCGGACATGATGTTCCGAATCGTGGCGGGGCTGACTTCCAGTCCGGCCGAACGGGAGAGCGTGCGCGAACCGACAGGCTCGCCGCCGCTCAGGTACTGCTCGATCAAGCTGCGCAGCAGTTGCCGCGCGCGTGCGTCGAGATCGGGTCGATGGGATGCCATGGCGAAATTGTGGACGATTGGCCCATGGATAGTGGCAGCCAGCGGATGTTACAAGTCCCCCCGCCAGTTTTGCCGCGCGCGGCCCGCAACCCTAGAATCTACGGAACGCCAATAGGCATCGCCTACGCATGCTGACGACCCTGTACGTACGCGACCTCGCCGTGGTCGCCGAGGCCGAAATCGAGCTTGGCCCCGGAATGACCGTGGTTACAGGCGAAACCGGTGCTGGCAAGTCGCTTTTGGTCGATGCACTCCTCCTGCTGACCGGCGTGCGGGCCGACGCCGACCTCGTACGCGCCGGGGCGCCGCGCGCGGAGGTCAGCGCGGAATTCGCCCTTGACGAGCACTCGGCGGCGCGCCGGTGGCTGCAGGAGCACGACCTCGACGATGGACCGGCCTGCCGCATTCGTCGCGTGCTCGTTGCGGGAGGAGGGTCCCGCGCATGGATCAACGGGCGCCCTGCCGCCCTGGCCCAACTGGAGGCGCTGGGCGCCCACCTCCTCGAGATCCATGGCCAGCATGAACACCAGGCGCTCCTGCATCGCGACCACCAACTGGCGTTGCTGGATGCATTTGGCAACCACGCGAGGCCTGTGGAACAGGTGCGCAAGCTCGCCCGCCGAATGCGCGAACTCGAGGCCGACGCGCGCGTATTGGGCGAGGACGGCGCGCGCGAGCCGCGCCTGGACATGTTGGCCCACGAATGCGCTGAGCTGGAGCGCTGGGCATTGCCACCCGCGCGCTACATGGAATTGGAGGCTGAACAACGGCGGCTCGGCCACGCCGAACGGCTGATCGGCGGCGCCACGACACTGGCCGAGATGATCGAGGGCGATGATGGCCTGCGTATTCGACTCGCCCGAGCAGTCAGCGAACTGGCGAAGCTCGGCGAGCTGGACACGGAACTGCTGGCCTGGCGGGAAATGCTGGGCAGTGCGCTCATCCAAGTCGAAGAGGTAGGCAGGTCACTCTCGCGATATGCACAGGCGCGCGACCTGGATCCCGGGCGGCTGGCAGAGGTCGACGCGCATTTGCAGCACCTGCATGACCTGGCGAGGAAGCATCGGACGAGCGCGGAGGCGCTGGTCACGACGCTGGAGCGGCTACGTGATGAACATGATGCACTCGCAAGTGCAGGGGCAAAGATCGACGCCCTGGCCCTCGAGCGGCGAGCGCTTCTTGCCGAATACAGCAGCTGCGCTGCGCAACTGACCGAAGCGCGCCAGGCAGCCGCAAGGTTACTGAGCACTCAGGTATCGGCGCTCATGGACCAACTCGGCATGACGGGCGGCAGACTCGAAGTCGCGTTGGAGCCATTGCCCGATGAAGGAATCGACGCCAACGGGCGCGAGCGTTGCGACTTTCTTATCAGCACCAATCCCGGCCAACCGCCAAAGCCATTGCGACGGATCGCCTCTGGTGGCGAATTGGCCAGGATCAGTCTCGCCCTCGAGGTGGCCTTGCTGGGCCTCGATGAGGTGGGCTGCATGGTCTTCGACGAAGTCGACAGCGGCATCGGAGGCGGCGTCGCCGAGACGGTGGGCCGGAAGCTCCGCGCGTTAGGTCAGGTCCGGCAAGTCCTGTGCGTGACGCACCTTCCCCAGGTCGCTGCGCAGGGTCATGCGCACCTCAAGGTCAGCAAGCAAAGCGACGATCGGGGAACCCGCACGCAAATCGAGCCGCTCGACACCGAGGGCCGCCGGGAGGAACTGGCACGGATGCTGGGCGGACTATCCATTACGCGCGAGACGCGGGCGCACGCGCGCACGATGCTCGAACGCGCCCAGACCCGAGACTGACAGACCGCTGCCGCAGTACGGGCGACCGCGCTTGACCGGATGGTGCCCCGACGATCCCATGCCCCTCAGTGTGTGACCAGACCGCGCTCCCGTGCCAACCGGTAGAGATCGAGCTCGGATCCAGCCCCGAGCTTGCCCATCAGGCTGGCGCGGTGGATGTAAACCGTCTTCTGACCGATACCCAGTTCGGCGGCCGTCTGCTTGGGCGTGAGTCCGCGCGCGAGCAGGAGGAAAACCTCCTGCTCGCGCGCAGTCAGGCGCATCATCGGGTCGGTTTCGCGGTTGGCTCGCTGGCGCGCGATGTCGCTGCTCAGGAACTGGCGGCCGGAAAGTACCTCCCGCAAGCCTGCAATCAGCTCTTCGGCGGCGGCGGACTTGCTCACATAGCCCCATGCGCCCCGCCGCAGCGCTTCGGAAATGTAGGGCTCGCTGTCGTGCATGCTCAGCACAACGACGCGCAGGCGCGGCCGAACACTCAGCAGGTGCTCGAGCAGCGGCAGACCGCCCCCGTTGGGCAGCGACAAGTCAAGGACCACCAAATCGGCTGGCTGCGCAAGAATGGTTTCCAGCGCTTCCTCCGCATCGCCACACTCTGCGATGACCTCAAGCCCCTGCTCGGCCTCGATGAGGCGCTTGAAACCCTCGCGCACGATGGCGTGGTCATCAACGAGCACGATGCTTGTCATGGCCCAACGATAGCAGGCCCGAAGGCAAGATGGCCTGTACCATGCAGCCATGACGCCTCGTCGATTCCAACGACCCGGTGAACACTGGCAGGGCCCTCTGGTCGCCGTGGGCTACGCGCTCGCGTGGACGGGACTTTCCGAGATTTCTCGACCACTGCTGGACCTGCCGGCGGGCTTGCGATTTGGCGCCCTGCTGCTGGCGCCAAGGAGGCTGTGGCCTTGGCTGATCGCCGCCGAGTGGTCCGCAGTCGTGCTGCTGCACGTGACCAATCTCCACCCCGCCGGCGGCATGTCGGCCATGCTGTCGATGCTGCCGCGGCCCCTGGTCGCCGGCCTTCTGCTGCTGCTCCAAAGGCACGCGCCACCGGACGCCACGGGCCGCCCCGAGCGGACCGCGCGCTTGCTGCTGGCAGCACTGGTCGTGGCGGTTGGCGTCAGTCTCTTGAATGCAGCCCTGACCTTCCCGGTTGTCCCCCTTGATTCGGGCGCGTTTCTGCAAGCACTCGCCCGACTCACGCTGGGCAACTTCGTCGGAATCGTCTTGGTCTCGCCCCTGCTCGCCGTGCTGCTCAGTGGCTGGCCTGACGCCGCGCGCGTGCAGGCGCTGATGCACGACCTGGTGCTCGTCCTGCTACCCGCAACGACGCTGCTGCTGCTGTTGCTGACTGGCCACTTCCCCTTGGCGAGGTACGCGCTGGGGCTCTCCCTCGTGGTCGCGCTTTTCTTTGCATTCCGGCACGGCTGGCGCGGAGCGAGCCTGGCGCTGTCCATTGCCTCTCTGCCCATTTCACTGCTCTCAGCACCTGCGGCCCATGCGTCGGCGACCGAAGGGCAACTGTTCCTGGCCATTGCCGGCACCAGCGCGTTGCTGCTTGGCTCTTCGACCGACGCGCTTCGACAGACCTGCGTAAGCCTCGCCGTTCAGAATGCGCGCCTTGCCAACGTGACCCAGCGCCTCGACCAGCTTGCCCGGCAACTGGAAGGAGCCGCCCGCCGGAACCTTCAGGAAGAAGAAGGCGAACGCAAGCGCATAGCTGCCGAACTGCATGACGAGCTCGGCCAGAACCTCACCGCCATCCAAATCCGCGTCAAGATCGCGCAGACCCGGCTGGAGAGCGCGGGTCTTGGCGATGTCGCGGCATCAATCAACGACATCGTCGCAACCATGCGCCGCAGCGTGCGCGGCCTCCTCGAATCGCTGCGGCCTGCGGCGCTGAATGAATTCGGCCTGACGAGCGCCCTCACCGAGGGCCCGCTGCGCGAGCTGATCCGCAGCGCAGGCATGGATTATTGCGTCGCCATCCACGGCAATCCGCGTTCGCTGGACGAGGCCATGCGCGTCACGATCTATCGCATCGTGCAGGAGGCCGCCACGAATTGCGTGCGCCACGCGCGCGCGCGGCAATTTGGCGTGCGCTTGCGCGTTGGACGGCGTCACGATGAATGCCTGATCCTCCTAGATGTCCGGGACGACGGCGTGGGACTGGTTGGGTCCGCGGAATCTCCCCTTGCCTTGGGCCGCGGACTGACCGGCATGCGAGAGCGCGTGCTCGCGCTCGGCGGAACATTTCGCATGACCCAGGGAAGTCAGGGACTGCGGCTTCGCATTCTGATCAGGCAACCGCATTCAACAGCCTGATCGAATTCGAACCGGGCGCCCGGCGACAGCCCTAGGAATATTTCCAATTGCCGCCCATTTCGCCAATTGTTTACATAGCCTTCATGTTTGGGGGTGTCGCCATCGGAGTGTGGCGGCCCGCAGGTGCCGTTTGGGGCGGCGCCTGCATGGCGGGTGGTGAACCCGCCGCGCGGACAAGGAACGCCGTTGCGCGCCGGAATTCAGGACGATTCCGGCGAATTGCCCGGCTTGGGGAGTCGGGTCCGCGGGCCGCCACGGAGGCGCGCCCGCGTTTCATTGCTGACGCCCGCCTCGCGCGGGCGTCATTTCTTCTTGGCCGCACTGCTTCGTACGCTAGCGCCAGCGCCGCTGTCGGGTGTTACGGCTGCCGCACGGCGTGGTCTTACGTACAAGATCAGGCTGTGATCCTCAAGCTCGTAGCCATGCCTTTTTGCAATGGCGCGCTGCAAGCGCTCGATTTCCTCATCGACGAACTCGATCACCATGCCACTTTGCACATCGATCATGTGGTCGTGATGAAGACCACGATTGAGTTCAAATACGGCTTGCCCACTTTCGAAATGATGCTTTCTGACGATCCCGGAAGACTCAAACTGGGTCAACACCCGATAGACGGTCGCCAGGCCGATGTCCTCATGCTCGTCCACCAACTGTCGGTAGATGTCCTCAGCCGTCAGGTGCCGCGGATGACCGCCTTGCAGGATGGCGAGAATGCGCACCCGCGGATGCGTCACCTTCAATCCGACGCGACGCAGTTCCTGCATTGGTTCCACGGCGGCGTCTCCGAACAAGGCCAGCCGCAGTGTATCATCGGGTCTTTTGAACGCTGGCGCAGGGCGCATTCAAATGATCAAACGTACGTGGACACTCGCCGCAGCCATCGCGCTGGCCTCAGCCAGTGCATTGTCCGGCTGCGGGATCATTTACAAGCCCGACATCCAGCAGGGCAATCTCCTCGAGAAGTCGAGCGTACAGGCACTGAAGCCCGGCATGAGCAAGGCGCAGGTGCTTTCCCTGCTCGGACAGCCATCCGTCATCTCCCCGTTTGACGGCAATCGATGGGATTACGTGTCCACGTTTCAGCACCGTGGCGGCAAGACCGAGGAACGCAAGTTGACGTTGTTGTTCAAGAACGAGGTCTTGGTTCGGACCGAAGGTGACTATTTCGCGGAATCGCCGCAGCAGATGCTGAAGGCCAGCTACAACTTCGAGGGTAACTACCAGCCCGGTTCCACTCAGGACGCCAGCAAGCCCGGCAGCGAACCACCCGGGGGCGGCGGACGTAATTGAGTTACTTGCTACTGCGCGCGGCGCGGGCCCGGCGCGCCTGCATGGGATGTTGGGCGAGGCTGCGGTAGACCTCGACACGATCAAAGTCACGGAGCTGATGATCGGCATCGACGCGTACGCCGAAGATCCCCAAATTGCCGTGTCGCGTCCAATCCGCATCGGGGTAGTGCTCGGCCAGTCCGGCGGCGCGCACGGCATCGGCAACGCGACTCCCTGCAGGCAGGGTCAGTGCGCGCCGAAATGCCAAATCCGGTGATGCCGCATAGACCACCTCGATTCGCAGCATCCTCCCCTCAGCCATAGGTACGCCGTGCAGCGTCGCAGAAATCGTCGACCAGTCGATCGGCTAGCCCCTGAAAGCCGAGCTGAAGCGCGCGACCCCACAGACGTCCGGCAAATTCGAATCCCAAATCCAGGGCGATACGGCAGCCTTCATGGCCCAAGGGCGTGAACGTGAACACACCATCCAGCGCTTTGAGCGGCCCCTCCACCAATTGCATGTGGAGGCGACTAGGCGGCGTCAGCGAGTTGCGGGTCGTAAAGCGCTGCGTCATGCCCGCGAAGCGGAGCTGGAGCTGGGCAATCTCGTAGTTTTCACCCCGCTCCAGCACGTGCGCCGCCGCACACCAGCGGAAATGCATCGGGTATTCTTCAACCTTGCTGACCAATGCGTACATCTGTGCAGGCTGAAACGGCACGATGGCGCTGCGCTGGATACGGGTCACGGTCTGCCTTCTCTGCCCATGCGGCAAACCCGGATTGTACGGACATGAACAAGCCCAAAGCCAAGAGCACGGGCGGCACCATCGCGCTGAACAAGCGTGCACGCCACGAGTACTACATCGATGAGCGCCATGAGGCCGGCATTGCGTTGCAAGGCTGGGAGGTGAAGGCACTACGTGCCGGCCGGTTCAATTTCGGCGACGCCTACGCTTTGATTCGTGGCGGCGAGATTTACTTGTTCGGCGCATCAATCACGCCTCTGCTGAGCGCGTCCACGCATGTCGTCGCCGACGACCGCCGCACTCGAAAGCTTCTATTGCATCGCCACGAAATCGACGAACTGATCGGCGCAGTCGAACGCAAGGGGTACACGCTCGTGCCCATGGCGATGTACTGGAAGGGACCGCATGTAAAGGTCGAGTTGGGCCTCGCACGCGGCAAGCAGCTGCATGACAAGCGCGCCTCAGAAAAGGAACGCGACTGGAACCGGGAAAAGCAACGTGTGCTCCGTGCGAAGAACCCCGTTGGCTGAATGTATTCAATGCAAACTGCTTGAGGAGATGACAGCCGGACCCCATACTAGGAAGGTCAACGCAGTCCGCTTTCGGGGGTGTTTCGGCTTCGACGGGGGTAGTGCGATGGCTTGGTGCATGCCGAGGGGGCAGCTTTCCTCGTTAATCCAGCGGCAAACCACAGACGCCAACGACGACGTCTTCGCTCTGGCCGCTTAAGGCCTAAGCCCCGAACCCACTTGTGCCCGCGCTCGTGGATGTAGGGTCACTATCGCGGGATCGCTGGTGACGGTTGCCTGTCCTTCGCCGGCTAACTCGCAACAGGCTGGTCTGGGGGTGCGCTTCGCGCACCGTGCTGCCTCTGGACAAGATTCAACGGTGAGCTAAGCATGTAGTACCGGGCGTCAAGCGCCTTCGGACGGGGGTTCGACTCCCCCCACCTCCACCATACACAAGGGCTCGGATAGTCTCCGGGCCCTTTTTCTTTCCCGAAATTTCCGCGCCACGTGGGGTTCCGGCCATCGGTGCTGCGGGTGGCCATCACCCAAAACGGCCGAAATCGGCCACTTTCTCGGCCAGAGCCGTCTCTGTTCTCCGTTTGGCCTGCGGGTAGGCGCAGATGGTGGCCTATCAACATCAACCACTTACGCTCCATGGTTCACCGTCAACCAAGACCACCGGTCAGGCATCGAACGCAGTCAGAGCATCTCCCGCAGCACCCCCAGCCGGTGGGCAGCGCGTGAACGTGGGGCCTTTGCAGCGAAAATGTCGACGATGACCAATAAGAAGAAAATCGCAACCGATCTGCAGTCTGCGCTGTCTGGGCAGAGCTCACTGAGCAGGTGTTGCCCATCTGTCTCAAGGACAAGCGGCTGCTGTTGCCGCAGTGCGGCAGTCTCGACGCTCTGTTCGACCGCCGGGATTTGTCGTTGGCGAATGGATGCGACGCCGCCGACGTGACCCCTCAAGACGTTGCTCTGACATGACGGATGAGTTGGCGGCGCTGCGTGCCGAGAACGCCCGCCTGATCGCGCTGCTCGAAGCGCAAGGCATTGAGTGGCGGTTACCGCAGCCGATCACTGTAGTGGCCCGGGAGCAAGAGTCCTCTCGGCTGTCCACCGCCGAGAAGGTCGCACTGTTCCGCCGCCTGTTTCGGTGCCGCACCGATGTCTATCCGATTCGCTGGGAGAGCAAAACCACAGGCAAGACTGGTTACGCCCCGGCCTGTGCCAACGAGTGGCGCGCCGGTGTCGGCGAGAAGCCGCGCATCAAGTGTGGCGACTGCAGCAACCGCCTGCTGATTCCGCTGTCCGACGCCGTGGTCTACGACCATTTGGCCGGTGGGCACACGGTGGGGGTGTACCCGCTGCTGGAGGACGACACTTGCTACTTCCTCGCGGTTGACTTCGATAAAGCCGATTGGCGGAATGATGCCCGCGCATTCATTCAGTCCTGTGGCGAACTCGGCGTACCGGCGGCGCTGGAGATTTCGCGCTCCGGTCAGGGCGCCCATGCCTGGGTGTTCTTTGCCAGTCGGGTGTCGGCACGTGATGCGCGGCGTCTGGGCACGGCCATCATCAGCCACACCTGCGCGCGCACGCGGCAGCTCCGGCTTACGTCCTACGACCGGCTTTTCCCAAACCAGGACACGTTGCCCAAGGGCGGTTTCGGCAATCTGATCGCCTTGCCTTTGCAGAAGGGGCCGAGGGAGAAGGGATACAGCGTCTTCGTCGACGCCGATCTGCGCCCCTACCCGGACCAATGGGCATTCCTGGCCGCCATCCAGCCAATGGCCGTGCATGACATCGAGCCGACCATCCTGCGGGCCACGGGTGGTGTCCATCCGCTGGACGTCACCTTCATCGATGACGAAGACCTGGCCACGCCGTGGAAGCGCGAAAGCACGGCGTCGAAGAAGCTGGCGGGTCCTATGCCGCGCGCGCTGACGGTGACTCTGGCCAACCTGATCTACTTCGAGAAGGCCCAACTGTCGCAGGCGCTGGCCAACCGGCTGATCCGACTGGCGGCGTTCCAGAACCCCGAGTTCTACAAGGCGCAGGCGATGCGGATGTCGGTGTGGGACAAGCCGCGCGTCATTGGCTGTGCCGAGAGCTACCCACAACACATCGCCTTGCCGCGCGGCTGCCAGGATGCTGCGCTGTCCCTGTTGCGAGAGAACGGGATTACATCTGACCTGCGAGACGAACGCTTCGGCGGCCAGTCGCTGGATGTTTCGTTCGTCGGCAATCTGCGTATCGATCAGGAGGCGGCCATCGCTGGAATGCTTCCCCACGATGCTGGCGTGCTGTGCGCACCGACTGCCTTCGGTAAGACGGTCACAGCCGCCGCGATGATCGCGCGTCGGGGCGTCAACACCCTGGTTCTGGTGCATCGCACAGAGTTGCTCAAGCAGTGGCGGGAACGCCTGCAAGCGTTCCTCGGTGTCGGCAGGGGCGTGGTCGGCACCATCGGCGGCGGCAAGGCCAAACCCACCGGGAGGATCGACATCGCCGTGATGCAGTCCTTATCCCGCCAAGGCGAGGTGAACCCGCTGGTCGAGGACTACGGCCACGTGATCGTCGATGAATGCCACCACGTCGGAGCTGTCTCGTTCGACGCGATTCTCAAGCGGACCAAGGCGAAGTACGTGTTGGGCCTGACGGCGACCCAGGCTGTGTGAAAACGCAAAGCGAAATTTTTCACTGCGCAGTTCGTGATCAAAAGCGGCGACGTAGATGCCGTTCTGACCAACTCGCTATCAGTAAGCCGGTCAGATTTCGCGTAGGAGC
>JAKAEJ010000081.1 GCA_021818335.1 Pseudomonadota bacterium
ACTGGCGCCCAGAATGACCAACGTCCTTGCTCCCATGCCTCACACCTCCCCGGATTTTTCCGCATGACCGCCAAAGGCGTGACGCATCGCCGACATCAACTGGTTGGCAAACATCGCATTGCCACGGGAACTGAAGCGCGCAAAGAGAGCCGCCGCCAATTGGGTTGCTGGCACGCCTTCGTCTATGGCCGCTTGCAACGTCCAACGCCCCTCCCCGGAATCCGATACGCGCCCGCTGTACGCTTGCAGGCTGCCATCGGCAAACAGTTCCCTCGCAGTCAGATCCAGCAGCCAGGAGCCGATGACCGTGCCACGTCGCCATAATTCGGCGATCGCCGGCAGGTCGAGGTCGAATCGATACAGTTCCGGCTGCTCAAGCGGCGTGGTTTCGGCATCGGGCTTTTGCTCCTGATTGCCGAGGTTGGCGTGCCGCAGGACATTAAAGCCCTCCGCATAGGCAGCCATCACCGCATACTCGATGCCGTTGTGGACCATCTTGACGAAGTGGCCTGCGCCACTGGGGCCACAGTGCAAATAGCCCTGCTCCGCCGAGACCGGAACCCCGCCACGTCCGGGGGTTCGCGGCGCAGCATCCACGCCCGGCGCAAGCGCCGCAAAGGCGGGCTCAATTCTATCGAAGTCGGTCGCCTGCCCGCCGATCATCAGGCAGTAGCCGCGCTCGCGACCCCAAACACCTCCGCTCACGCCAACATCCATGTAGCCAATTCCCTGCGCACGCAGACGCGAGGCGCGTCTCAAATCATCCACATAGTGCGAATTGCCCCCATCCACGACACAGTCGCCTGGTCCCAACTCCGGGATGAGCTGATCCAGAACCGCGTCCACCGCAGCTGCGGGCACCATCAGCCAAACCGTGCGCGGCGGTGCGAGCGCCTTCACCAAGGCCGATAGCGAATCCACCGACTGTGCACCGACGCGAGCGGCCGCGGCACGCGCCTCGGCATGCATATCGTAGGCCACGCATCCCAACCCGTGCTGCTGGAGGCGGGTGACCATGTTCAGGCCCATTCTCCCCAAACCAATGAATCCGACGTCCAGCACGCTGCTGCTCATGGCGTGTCCTCCCACAGTCTCATACCGCCGGCGATGGCGTTGGCGTTACCGCCTCTCCGCACGCCCTCGGGCAGTTCATCCAAATGATCGACATTGCCTCCACCGAGGACGACGTAATCCGGGCGCACGGCCTGACGAAGGAGATCGACGACCTCAAGGACATTGCGCTTCCAGCGCGCCTTGTGCCTGACGCGATACGCATCGCCCACGTAGTGCTCATACGTGTGCTTCCGCCATGGCATGTGCGCCAGCTCCATGGCTTCAAGCCGACCATCAACCACCAATGCGGAACCCAGCCCGGTACCGAGTCCCAAAAACAGCATGCGCCCCCCCTCGTAGCTACCGAGCGCCTGCATGGCGGCGTCATTAACCACCCGCACAGCGCAACCGAAGGCACGTTCGAAGTCGTAGCCTACCCAGCCCGATCCCAGGTTGGCGGGCTCGTTGACAATGTGGCCGTGGAGCACGGGCGCCGGAACGCCGACTGATACTCGATCAAAGGAACGCCCACGCAGCGCCTTGCGAACTTGCGAGACCATCGATGCGGGATCCATCGACGCGCCTGTGGCAATCTTGATCGGCGCACGCATCCCCGACACGAGCGCCTTGACATGACTCCCCCCCACATCAAGGACCAACGTGCGGGACCGCGGCCGCGCCGCAGCCTCGCTTCGGCCACGACGGTACCAGCGGATGGCCGAGTTGGTGGACGAATCATGTGCGAGTTTCGCACGCGGATCGGCAACCTCCGCCGCCACCCTAATCGCTAGTTTCTTACCTAGTTCGACGCCCCACTGATCAAAGGGATTGATGTCCCAGATGCAGGCCTGCACGAATACGCTGTGCTCATACAAGGCCACCAGGGCCCCGAGTGCCGCTGGTGTCAGCCGCGTCGCCAGCAGCAGGCTCGATGGCCGGTTGCCTTCAAAAACCCGATGCGGCACCAACGATCCAGCAACCCCTTCGGCGCGGACTTCAGCAGCGCTCCGCCCAAATGCCAGCGCCTCCGCTTGCGCAATGACATTGGCGACAAGCAGATCCTGATGCGGGCCGAGCGGTTCAAGCGCCTCTGCGAACGCTATGAAGTCACAGGGAATCAGTCGAGTTCCCTGATGGATCAACTGGTAGAACGAGTGTTGGCCATTGGTGCCTGGCTCGCCCCAAATGATGGGGCCGGTGGCGTAATTGACCCGTTTGCCATCGCGCCCGACGGACTTTCCATTCGATTCCATTGCCAACTGTTGCAGGTATGCGGGGAAGCGCTTCAGGTAATGGGCGTAAGGCAATACTGCCGTCGTCTCGCTGCCAAAGAAATCGGCATACCAAACGGTCAGAAGGGCCATGATCACCGGCATGTTGCGCTCCAGCGCCGTACGCGCAAAATGCTGATCCATCGATCGGAACCCTTCCAGCATTTCCATGAATGCATCCGGGCCGATCGCGATCATCGTTGAAAGGCCGATCGCCGAGTCCATCGAATAGCGGCCACCGACCCAGTCCCAGAAGCCGAAGGCGTTATGACGTTCGATGCCAAACGCCTCAACGGCCTCCAAATTGGTCGACAAAGCCACGAAATGCCGAGCGATAGCCGATTCGTCACCCGCGAAAGCATCCAGAAGCCAGGCGCGCGCACTGTGCGCGTTGGTCATCGTCTCAAGCGTGGTAAATGTCTTTGATGCAACGATGAAAAGCGTCTCATCGGGCCGGAGGCCGCGCACTGCTTCCTGGAAGTCAGCGCCATCGACATTGGAGACAAAGCGGACGACCAGCTGTCGATCGCTATAGTGTCGAAGTGCCTCGTAGGCCATCGCGGGCCCGAGATCAGACCCGCCGATCCCGATATTGATGATGTTTTGGATCCGTCTTCCACTGTGTCCTCGCCACGATCCACTGCGCACAGCCTCGCTGAATTCCCGCATGTGGCGCAGTACCGCTTGTACTTCGGGCACGATGTTCACACCATCCAACAAGATGACCGTTCCCTCCGGGGCTCGCAAGGCCGTGTGCAGGGCAGCCCGACGCTCAGTGAAGTTGACCTTCTCGCCACGCAACATGGCATCACGGCGCCCTTCCACATCGGCGGCACGCGCCAGCCCAACGAGCGCAGCCATTGCCTTCTCGTCGATGCGATGCTTGCTGTAATCGAGCCGCCAACCGGCCGCTTCAGTCGCGAAACGAAGCGCGCGAGATGGATCGGCGTCGAACAACTTGCGCAGCGAAATTTTGGCCAGCCGTGCCTGATGGCGCTCCAGAACTTTCCATTGGGACGATGTGGCCAGCGTGCTCATGCAGCAACCTCCTGCCGCTGCGCGATGCCTTGAAGCAGCGCGTTCCACGACTTGACGAACGCCGCAGCGCCCTCGCGCTGCAATTCCATTCCCAGCGACTCGACCTCGAAGCCCCTCTTGGCAAACCGCTGCAGCACGGACGAACGCGCAGGATCGTGGATGTCCATCGGGAGCAGCACGCGCCCGTGGTCTGCAAAGGCACGCAACGTTGCTTCAGGTGCGGTATTGACCGTGAGTGGCGCGGCGAGATTTTCCATGTAGAGAACGTCACTGGCCGCTGGATCCTTGGTCCCGGTACTCGCCCATAGCAACCGTTGCGGACGCGCGCCGGCATTCCATAATCGCTGCTGGCGGGGACTTTCAAGCAACGCGCGATAAGCGCCATAAACCTCCCCGGCCACGGCCAGGCCAAATTGATTGCGCAATTCCTCGGGCACCTGCGCGGCGACTTTCACGTCCCACCGACTGATGAAAACCGATGCCACCGAGGAAACGTCCAAGTCCATTCCCGCATCCAACCGACGCTCCAATCCGCGTAGGTAGGCGTGCGCTGCGGCCCGATACTGGCTTGGCGAAAACAGCAAGGTGACATTGACGGGGATGCCGCGATAAACCAGTTCCTCAAGAGCGATCACGCCGGCAGGTGTGCCGGGTACCTTGATGAAAAGGTTGGGCAATTCGGCGCGATGATGCAGAGATAACGCCTGGCTGATGGTCTGGTCCGCGTCTTCAGCCAGCAGCGGCGAGACTTCAAGCGACACCCATCCGTCGACGCCACGCGTGCGCCTGTGGACCGGTGCAAATACCCGCGCGGCATCCCGCAGGTCGTCAATAGCCAGATCGAAGAAGACCTCCTCTGGCGTTTGGCCCCCGCTGCTGCGGATCGCCGCGTCATAGTCATGGCTATTGCGGATTGCGTGCTCAAAGATCGTGGGATTGGATGTCAATCCCGAAATGCCGCACTCCGTGACGAGCTTCTGCAAACCGTCACTCTGCACCAGTGCGCGAGTGATGCTGTCGAGCCAAAGGCTCTGTCCGCTGCGGCTCAGGTCATGGGCGGGGTTGGTCATGTGTGTCTCCTGATCACCTGGGAGGGGATTGGCTGGCCGGCCGAGAGTGGTGCGGCGAATGCTATGCCAGCGCGAATGTGCAACACAGGGCAATGAGCCCCGGAAAAGGCACGTGACGAAATATTGGAGCCCTGTAGCCGCGCGGAAGTTCCGTCGCGTGCGCCACGAGTGAATCGGTGTGGCGCGCCAAGGCCTCTAGGGTGACAGTACCTGGACGCTCCACGGCGCCAGGATGCCGGTGATGCAGCTCCCGTTCGCACAGCCGGACAGTGTCAGCGTCGATGAGCCTCCTACCAGGCTCAGGGGTGATCCCACCGGCACGCCGGGCGCGGGAAGGCCTCCCGCGGCACCAGGCAACTGCGTGACATCCACGCTCTGGCTGCTTGCATTGATGGCTACGAGCACACTACTCGCGCCACTACCTCGAAGGTAAATATAGACATTGGGATCCGTGACACCCGGAACGAACAGTGGCGTGTACGTACCGGTTTGAAGCGCCGGCTGCAGCGCATGAGCTTGGGCCAGAGCCTGCAACCAGTCGTAATAGCCTTGGACACCGGCAGCTTGTCGTTGCGCGGAGGTCCACAGCGTCATCGGTTCACGAATGTTGTTGGAGGGCTGGCCATTGGCAACTGCCTGATATGGATCCCATGTTCCCTCCATGCCCACCTCGTCACCGTAGTAGATCATCGGGATGCCGGGCAGCGTGAAACTCAGTGCTTCGGCGATTTGCCATCGCGGCAGCACATCACTCGTGCCAACGCCAGCATTGACGAGCAGGCTAGTGAATCGCGGCATGTCCTGATCGTCAATGAAATTGACCATCAGGAATGGTTGCGCATCAAACTTTTCGTCCTGTTGCACCGCGTAGTCGACAGCGGCCATGTTCGAATATCCGAAGTACGCCGGCTGGCCAGGTGCAAGACCGGATTGGGTGATCGCGAAGTACAGTGGATAGTTCTCGGCACCTTCGAAACCGACGGCGGACTGCGTATAGCCGCCAACGATATCCGGAGCACCATCAAGGACCTCCGCAAAGGTCAGCGGTGCATAACCTTGCGCATGCAGGTACTGCAAGTATTGTGACCAGAAGCTGTTCTGGACGTACGAGGCAGCATCGAGTCGAATCCCGTCCAAACCGAGGGTTCCCAACCACCCTGCGCTGGCCGCGTCCAATGCCGATTGGACTGCAGGATTGTCCGAATTAAAGTCCGGCAAGTTGTCGAGCGGACAGTCCCAGGTCGCGTTGTAGCTGCCCAGATAGGGTTCGCACTGGCCTGAGTTCGAATCGAAGTGGTGGAACAAGAACGTGTTCACCGACTGCGCACTGTTGTCCAGCGTCATTTGCCCGCTGGCAATTGCATTGCTCTCTTGGACGTAAGGTGGATAGCCGATGCCCGCATCGTTGACGATTTGCCCCAGAATGACCGCAATACGGTTGGCGTGGGCAGACTGCACGAGCGACTGCAGGTCGGCAATGCTGCCAAAATGGGGATCGGGCGCATTGAAGTTCCATGGCGCGTAGCCATGATATGGAAAGCTCTGCCAACCATTCGGGTTGTTGGTGCTCGGACCCGACTGCGCTGGTCCCTGCAAGTACACCGGCGTCATCCAAATTGCCGTCGCGCCCAACTGCGTGAAATAACCGGCCTGAATGCGGTTCGTCACCCCCTGAAAATCGCCCCCATACCAACCCATTGGATTCTGGGGTTGGGCCGCTGCGACATCCCCTGGCCCGCCGTTGTCGTTGTTCGAGTTCCCGTTATCAAAGCGGTCAGGCATCAGGAAATAGATGACCTGTGCGGGCCAGTCGATGCCTGTAAGCGAGGCGACGCCGCCATTGGCGTCGACAGTCACAGTGGTGGTTGCAGTGGCTGGAGACGTGCCGGTGGCGCCAGTTGCGGTGAGTGAGAAGGTATACGTGGAGGGGCCACTGCCGGCGTTGGGCGGCAACGTGACGGTCGTTGAATCCCCAGTAATTGAACCAACTGGCATGCCTCCAACCCCTGACGAAGGATTCACCGAAAGTGAGTAACTGTCGGCGTTGGTCGCTTGCCAAGTGAGCGTCATTGAGCCGCCAGAGCTGAGAAGTTCAGAGGGCACCGCCGTGAAGTTGGCGACGGACGCCGGCACGGGCGTTTGGCCTGACGGGGTGGTTTGAGCGCTACCGCTGCCGGAACCACCACCGCACCCAACCAGGAATAAAGTCAGGCTGCACGCAACAATGACGCGAACCCACCGTGTCCGACGCACCATTGATCCCCACTCCCACTCAGGACTGCTCGCAGGCTATTAAGATCGGAGTGCCTTACGGCGGTGACGCATACGTATGCAGCAATGAATACGTATGCACGATTAGCGGCGCGCGAAAGACGGTAACGAAAAGGGGCTAGCTACAAAGCTAGCCCCGGAGGCATATGCAACACTTTTACCGCAGGTAGGATTTAGAAGGGTTGTGCACACATTTCAGAACCTCTAGACCTACTCAAACCCGCACTTTAGGCTTGATGTAGCTCATTCACGCCACAATTCGCGACGCGCTATTCTCAACCATATCCTCTCGAAAAGTTGAGAAAACACAACTTCCAGCCCTAGTTGGTCTCCTTTCTCACCACTTCTGCGAAATCGTCGGGCAGAGACCGACGGTGAACAACCGGCTGGCAATGCAGGTTTTTCGCACGTCCTGCGGTGACCACCGGCCTGTCCAGCGTCGCCGCGTCGCCAAGGGCTGCAGCCCTGCAGCACAATGGCCGGCAGAGCCAAGACCATCCTGAAAGGGAACCAGCATGGCGATCCCGGATTATCAGACATGCATGCTTCCGTTCCTCCGTCATCTGGCGGATGGAACTGAGCACACGCTTCGCGACGCGGAAGACAGCCTGGCCGCGCAATTCCAATTGACGCCCGCAGAGAGGGCCCAGCTCTTGCCATCCGGGCAACAAGGCATTTTCAGGAATCGTATCGGATGGGCTCGCACGTACCTGAAGAAGGCATTGCTCCTGGAGTCACCGAGGCGCGGCGTCTTCAGGCTCACGGACCGTGGGAGAAAGGTTCTGGACTCGAATCCAACCCGGATCGACGTCAAGTATCTCGAGCAGTTCCCCGAATTCGTCGAGTTTCGTGATGCACCCAGACCCGAGAGCGGCGCGACGCCTGCACCCAACCTCCTTCAGTCGGCAACGACGCCGGAGGAAACCATCGAGGCTGCACATCTAGGTCTGCGCCAGCAACTGGCCGCCCTGGCCTCACGTGTGGCTAGATGCCTCGCTGATCCACGTCTCTCCGTGGGCGCATTGGCGAAGGTGTAGCCATCGGGCGCCAACGCGTTCGCAGCCTCTTGATAGCTCGCATCGAGATCCTGATGCCATCCCGGTACTGCCGGCAGCATGGGCCACCAGTAGAGGCAGCTCAAGTTCCGCAGTTAGAGCAGTAAGTAGTTGACT
>JAKAEJ010000016.1 GCA_021818335.1 Pseudomonadota bacterium
TGGCCCGGGCAATCGCTCCATGGTGCAAGGCCGGTACGCCCATCTACATGGTCGACACGCTTGAGCGCGGATTGCCCTTCTACCTCCGGCGCCCCGTGACCTTGGTCGGACAGGCGCCCTACGATCTGCGGGACGGCCTGCGCTGGGAGCCTTGGCGGCTCATGCCGCAACAGTCCTTCGTGCGGCGATGGCGCCATGAACCCGGGGCATTGGCCGTCATTGCCCCCGCTGCGCTGGCCGCCTTGCGTCGGCAGGGCCTGCCTATGCACGAATTGGCGCGTTCTCCGCGATGGATCCTGATCCGCCGGCCCGCTGCGAACACGGTACGAGCCATGGATAATCGACCGCTCACTGCAGCCCAAGCCGTCGCATGTCCGCCAAAGTCCAAGTCCGACGATCCGTCATCCACGGTCGTGGGGTGTTCGCACGCGCCTCAATCCCAGCGGGTGCGCACGTTATTGACTACAAGGGACGACTGATCACTCATGCGCGGGCTGATCGCATGTACGGTGATGGGGCGGAAAGCGGCCATACGTTCCTGTTCGCGCTCAATCGCCGCTACATCGTCGACGCCACCGTCGGTGGCAACGCAGCGAGGTGGATCAACCATAGCTGCACACCCAATTGTCAGGCGGTCATCGTCCATCACGCCGATGGCAATCCCCGACGCGACCGCATCGTCATCGAGGCACTTCGCGACATCGCGCCTGGCGAGGAGCTGACCTATAACTATGGCATCGTTCTGGATGTCCGCCACACCACTCGCTTGAAGAAGCTCTGGGCCTGCCATTGCGGCTCGCCGGCGTGCACCGGCACGCTGCTGCAACCAAAGTATTGAGCCGGGTCGACGGCTGCCTGCTTGTGGCTTCCCTCGGCGCGGCCTAGCGTTCTCTCCAACCCTGACGGGAGCCGGTCATGCCGCAACGTCGTAGCAACCTGGAATCTGGACCGGCGGCAGCCGGCGCGCCCGGCGCTGCTACTGGCGATGAAGGCAAGCGTGGCATGGACGTCCGAGACATGATCGCCATGGACCGCGTTGGGACACCTCAGATTGGTGTCGACTCGCGCTGGGTGCTGTTTGACCTGCGGACCATGGATCTGGAGGCCAACCGGGCTGTTTCGAGTGTCTGGATCATTGATTGCGACGACCGGAACCAGCCTCCAAGACGCCTCGTCGAGGGCAGCCATGCGCGCTGGTCCGCGGACGGAAGGGACGTTTTCTATCTTGCCAAGGCAGGTGATCGGACGCAGGTGTTTCGGATCCGCTTGTCCGATGGAATACCGATCCAGGTCACGGACATCGGTGTCGACGTCGAAGGCTTTCGCGTCTCTCCCGATGGCGAGCATCTCGTGGTTGCACTCTCGGTATTCACCGATTGCGACGGCGACATCAGTCGGACTTGCGATCGCCTTGCGAAGCAGAGCGCCAGCGCGGCAGGCGGTCGTGTTTACGGCCGCCTGTTCGTACGCCACTGGGATCGCTGGTCCGATGGGCGACGCAGCCAGCTATTCGCGGTCGTACTCGGCGCGGACGGGAAGGCCACCGGGACGCCCAAACTACTGACGCGTGGGATCGATGGAGACGTTCCATCCAGGCCGTTTGGCGACGATACCGACTATGGCTTCTCGGCCGATGGGGCGATGCTTTATTTCAGCGCACGCATTGCGCGACATGACGAGCCGTGGAGTACCAATTTCGATATCTACCGCGTACCCGTTCGCGATGGCGGGACGCCCGAGAATCTGACTCCCGACAATCCCGCGTGGGATGGCCACCCGTTGGTTTCTCCCGACGGATCCATCCTTTATTACTTGGCGATGAGGCGTCCGGGATTCGAAGCCGACCGATTCGGCATCATGGCGCTGGACCTCGGCAGCGGCATGCGCCGCGAAGTTGCCCCGGCATGGGACCGTTCCGCGGGTCCGCTGGGCATCAGCCCGGATGGGCGAACGCTTTACACAACGGCGGACGACACTGGACAGCATCCCTTGTTTTCAGTGGACGTCGCCGATGGGAAGGTGGAACGGCTCACGGGCGAGGGGACCGTTCGCGGGTTTGCGATCGATGGCCGGGGACGCATCGTTGCCAACTGGCAGGACTTCACGCATCCAGCGGAGCTCTATCGCGTTGAGCCGGGTCAGGCGACTGTCGCCTTGACCCTTTTCAACGCGAGGCGCGTCGCCGCGTTGCGCTTTGGCAGGGTTGAGTACTTCACTTTCAGGGGATGGAACGGCGAGAGCGTACAGGGTTATGCGGCGGCCCCCGCCGATTGCGAGCCTGGGCGGAAGTACCCGGTCGCCTACCTGATCCATGGCGGTCCGCAGGGCGCATGGACCAATGAGTTCCACTATCGTTGGAATCCCCAGGCTTATGCCGGCGCCGGATTCGCCGTGGTGGCCGTCAATTTCCATGGTTCAACCGGGTACGGACAGCCCTTCACCGATTCGATCTCGGGTGACTGGGGCGGCAAGCCGCTGACGGACCTCAAGCTCGGCTGGGCTGCGGCGCTGAGGACATTTTCGTTTCTCGATCGCAACCGTGCCTGCGCCTTGGGGGCCAGCTACGGCGGCTTCATGGTCTATTGGATGGCAGGCGTGTGGAACAAGCCTTGGCGGTGCTTCGTCGACCATGACGGTGTGTTTGACACCCGCAGCATGTACTACACGACCGATGAGCTCTGGTTCGAGGAGTGGGAAAAGCGCGGGACCGAGTACGAACATCCTCGCCACTTCGAACGTTTCAATCCCATGCGCTACGTCAAGGACTGGCGCGTACCGATGCTGGTGGTGCATGGCGGACTGGACTTCCGCATCCCCGATACGCAGGGGTTGGCGGCGTTCACCGCACTGCAGCGGCGCGGCATTCCCAGCGAGTTCCTCCACTTTCCTGATGAGAATCACTGGGTCGTCAAGCCGGCCAACAGCATTCTTTGGCACGATACCGTCTTGAACTGGATGAAACGCTGGACGGCGGGTGAAGCCTAGGCACGGTCTAAGCCGCGCGCCGTGCGACCTTCAGCAGCCAGGCGTACATCGAAAACATCACCAGCGCGAATGCTATGCCGCCAAGCCACACGGCGGCGCCGGAAAAGTCGGACCCCACCAGCGCGAGCGGCGCATCCTTGCCGCTGAACACCACCAGCGCGGCGAGGGCGACGCCGATCAGGCTTTCACCAACGATCATGCCACTGGCCAGCAACACCCCGAGCTGCTTGGTTGCATCGGGCTTGCTCGTGCGGTCGGCGCGGCGGTCGAAGAACCATCCGGCGACTGCCCCCACGACGACCATGAGCGTCGTCGACGTCGGCAGGTAGATACCAAGGCCCACGGCCAATGGCGGCAGGCTGGCAGCCTTGCCGCTACGTGCCAGCAATTCGTCCGCCACGATGACGACGACTCCGATGAGGGCGCCGATGCCGATCATGCTCCAATCGAGCCTGTGCTCGATGACGCCCTGTGCAAGTGCCGAAATCAGCGCTGCCTGCGGTGCCGCCAGTGCATGGGCGGGATTCGTGCCTGGCATGCCGGCGAAACCATAGGCTTTCAGCAGGAGGTCCAGTACCGGTGGGATGACGGCCGCGCCGGCAATGACGCCGATGACCAGCGCGACCTGCTGCTTCCATGGCGTTGCATCGACGAGTTGGCCCGTTTTCAAGTCCTGGAGGTTGTTGTTGGCGATGGTTGCCACCGCGAATACCACCGAAGTAACGAACAGTGCGAAGGCAACGAGAGCTCCTTCCATGGACGATGGCAGCGCGGACGAAACCCCGAGAACGAGTAGGAGCGCCGCAGCGATCACCACGAGGATGCCGACTCCCGACAAGGGGCTGTTAGAGGATCCAATCAGACCGGCCATGTAACCGCAGACGGCCGATACGAAAAAGCTCATCAGCAAGATGAAGACCAGGCCTCCTATAAGGAGCAACGCCAATTGTCCTCCGAGACCCGCGGCCAGGCCGAAATGCACCAGCATCCAGCCAACCGGCAGTAGGCACAGTGCCGTCACGATGCCGACAATGCCGATGGGTAGATCCTGCTCGGTGCGTGGCAGAAGGTGGGACTGTCCCGACTTGCGCGTGCGCGCTGCGGCGATGGCACCACGCAGTCCCGATGCGACTGGACGAATCAGCTTGGCCAGTGTCCAGATCGCCGCCACGCCGATCGTTCCCGCACCAACGAAGCGCACGTGCGTGGCCCACATCGCCTGTGCGATGTCGCTGGCCGACCCTGCGGCAGGGTGAAGCCACGTGAATGCGGGGACCAGTCCAGCCCATCCGATCAATGCTCCGACCAGCATCGAAAGTCCGACCCAAAGTCCAACCAGATGGCCTACCGCGAAAAGTGCGAACGACAAGCTGAAATCCGCGCCCGTGGCGCCACGTCCGTTGCCGAATCGGAAGTAGGTCGCGACGTCGCTGGCAAAGACTCGTGTCGCCACCACCAATGCGAACCCGGCTGAAACCAGGGAACTTGTGACAACCGCCACCAGACCGGCCTTGTTTTCCCGTTCGGCGCTGCTGCCTTTGATCGCACTGCTGCCTACCTTGAGCACCTCGGCGCAAGCGACGCCTTCGGGATAGGGCAAGTCAATGCCCGTGACGAGCGCTCGCCGCAGCGGAATGGTGTACATGACTCCCAAAATGCCGCCCAAGGCGCATACGCCGAAGCTCATCCAGAACGGAAAACCCGTCCACCAGCCCACCATCACCAGGCCAGGCAGCACGAAGATGATCGCAGACAACGTCCCGGCCGCAGACGCCAAGGTCTGCACAATGTTGTTTTCCTGCAGCGTGGTGCCGCCCAGTCCTTTCAGCAGCGCCATCGAGATGACTGCCGCCGGTATCGAGGTGGCGAAGGTCAGTCCTGCTTTCAGGCCGAAGTACACATTGGCGGCCGTGAACACGAGCGTAATGAGGATGCCGAGGACAACCCCGCGCAGCGTGAATTCACGCACCGGTGGCGTGCCGATGGCGGAGGTTGGGCTGTTCATGCGCAGACTCCCTTGGATGGCTGTTGCGGTGTCGTGTGGATCGGCGTGGAGCGGAGGGTAACCGATGAGCCGGGAGGCTTGGCGACTCGGCAGGCCTTCTATGCGCAAGGCTCGCTGGCCGCACGGTGGCCGTGACGCCGCTCGGGCTGGGCTGGCGTGTGTGCATGGTCCCAAAGGCTGGCCGGAGCGCGCGGTCCGATCCGAGATCGGCCGCGCCACCCAGCGCAGAGGCTCTGGCTTGATCTCGTGAGGTTGCTCGCGGCGCGGTCAGCGTTCAACGCGGTATTTCAGGCTGAAGCGGTTGTAAAGCGCCGAGGACTGCGCCTCGAGATCGAGCAGACGCGATAGCTTGTAACGCAGAGTCACGATCTGCTCGGGTGTGAACAATCCCACGCCATAGCCCACGTACAGCCGCGGCGAGAGGTATTTGCCCACCGTCAGCGCCGCGCCGCCCAGGTTGGTGTTGGCACTGACGCTGGCCTCGACGCCTATGCGCGCACCGATCTCTCTCGCCAACAAGTTGCCGCCGGCGCTGCCCAATGCCTGTGCCGCCGAACCCAGCATGTTGCCCTGGCTGCCCTTGAGTGACGACAGTGGCTTGCCGGTCACGAGATACGAAAGTGCTTCACTTTGCTCCATCGCGGGTGTTGAGAAGACCTGTAGCACCGGTTGTTGCGCGGTGCCCCCGACATGCAGGCCGGCAGTAATGTCCGTCAGGATCCGCTCGGCGGTGATGTCGAGTCCGGGATTGGCGAGGGGCGTGCCCGCGAACAGGAGCCGGCCTTGCTTGATGGTCAGGTTCTGCCCATAAGCCCGGTAGGTTCCCGCCACGTGGATTTCGCCCCGACCGATGGCGGCGAGGCCGGGTGACTCGTCGACGCGCAGTTGTCCCGAAACGGCGCCGTCAAGCCCGAAGCCGCGCAGTTGCACGGCGCTGCCCAGATTCACGAGCACGTCGGCATGGAGCGGCAAGGGCTTTGGCCGGGGTCTGGGTGGTGCGTTGACGATGACGACGTCCGGTGATGGCTTCGCGGCCCCGGCACCGGGAAGTCGTTCGAGGTTCACGCGTGCACGGCCGATCGCCACCGAGCCGCCAAGTGCATACCCCGCGGCATTGCGACGGAACCGCAGGTCCGGGCTGACGAGCACGTGGGCTGCGGGCACATCAGCGGCCAGCACGTCCTTGCCCCGGAGCGCGAGCGAGAAGTCCCCCGCTGTCCCAGTGCCCGTGATGGTCAGCGCGCCGGTGCCCGAACGCACGCTGCCGTCGATGCTCACGGCGCCATCGGCGGCGCGAGCTACCGTGACATCGCCGTGTTCAAGGTGCAGCCCCAGCGCGGGAAGTTCCGCGTCGAAGCCGTGGACGCTGGCCCGGCCCTCCAGCACGGGGTCTCGCAATGTTCCAGCCAGCGTCGCATCGGCGCCGAGCGTGCCCGCGATTCGCGCCAGTTGGGGGACGAAGGGCTCGATCATGTGCAGTTGCGGGATGACCAGGTGCACCTGGCCAGTCAATGCCTGCGTGGTGCCGCCAAACGCCGCATGCGCATCCAGCATGCCGGCGGGGACGAGTCGGGCTTGGGCATCGAAGCGTCCGTTCGTCGCCTCGATGCGGGCTTGCGCGCGGAGGTCTCGCCAGCCCACCGGTTGCTCGTCGAGGCCGGAGAAGATGATGCTGCCGGTCGGAGAATTAAGGGTTGCTTGGCCTTGCAGATGCATTGCAGCGTCGAACGAAATGCGGCCAGATCCATCCAGCGCGCCTTGCACGTGCATCCCTGCGGGAAGGCCCGCCAGCGATCCCAGCACTGCGAGCGGCAGCCTGTTGATTCGGTAGTCCACCCTCCCGCTCCCGTCCGCTGCGCGGCTGCCGCCGCCGCACACGGTGGCAGTTGCATGTTCGAGACACGCGTCTGTCATCGTCGCCGCGCCGGCCCGATAGGTCCACGCGACGGGTGCGCGGAGCGCCCATGCACCGACCCGGGGCGAATCCACCTGCAGGTGGCGCAGGACCCCGGCCCAGTTCGACGTTTTCGTGCGGCTTGCCGTTGCGGCCAGGCTCGCATGACCCATGCGGCTGCGAGCCTCGGCCCGCAGGGTCAGCGCCTGGGGTCGCCCGACGAGGCTCGCGTCGAGGGCGGCGACTTCATGGGCGCCGATTCGCAGGCCCTGGGCCACGACATGTACCGTGCCGGCAAGCTCGTTCACGCCTCGCACGCGCGTCCGCAGCATCCCCTGGTCCAGTTGCACCGACGAGACATGCAGATGGCGTACCTGGACACGACCGTCGAGGTTGAGGTTGGGCCATACGCCCCGGGCAACCATCGAGGCTTGGATCGATCCGCTGGCCTGCGGCAACCAATCCCGGAGTGTACTGACCTCGACCCGCAGCCATGCCTTGTCGGGCGCGCCGAGGTAGCGCAGCGCGCCTCCGCCTGAATGCAGAACCAGGGTGCCTTGCGGGATTCTTTGCCCCTGCAGGCTGAGATTCGCCTTGCCGCGAATGGGCCGCGATCGCAACGTACCCATCAGGCCCCGTAGCCTCAACATGCCCGACCCACCGGAGCGGGAGAGCTCCCCGGTACTGACCAGCGCAAAGTCGAGATGCCCTGGCCAGGCCGGTGCGATCAGGGACGGGTCGAAGTGTTCGGCATGGGCGGCGATCCGCCATGAGCGGGGCGTGGCCAGTGTCACTCGGCCTGTCAACTGGAGCTTCCCGTGCGGCTCACGGCAGTCCAGACTTTCGATATGCAGCGTGCGACGGTTGCCTTGCAGCGCCAGGGTCACGCGCGCCTGCGCGGTGGGACGGGCGGAGGTACGGACGCTGAATTTCGATTGGATGCGGTAGCCGTCGGCGCTTCCTGCAAGGCGCGCCTGGCCGCTGCTGGAAGTGGCATCGGGGAGGAGGTTGGCGGGCGGTTGGATGTCGTGCCACTGCAGATCCATGACCGTCGACAGGCGCGGCGTCAGCGCCAGGTGTCCGCGCGCATCCAGTCGACCTGGGAAGGCGGGCGACGTCACATCGAGCGCATCCAGTCGAACGGTACGGTCGCGTCCACGTGCGAGCCTTGCCTGCACCGCCAATGGCCAGGCATCGATGGCGAGCGATCCGTCGATCGCAGCACGCAGTTCATCACCCCGGCCGTGCAGATTGAGTGCGAGCGTGTGTCCATTGCCGGGCACCAGCGCAGCAAGGGCAAGTCGCGGCGCAGTGAGCGAACCTATCCATGGATAGGGTCCGTGGGTGGCAATATGCACCTCCAGCCTTGCCGCCAGTGGGGCGTTCACGGTGGCTGCCACCATTGCCGTTTGCCCGTCGCTTTGCCCCTGCATTCGCAACGTCAGCGAACGGGACCCCTGGTGGAATTCCACGTCTGCAACGGCGTCGCCCGGCCATCCGCCATCGATTCCAACGGTTCCGTGCGCGTGCGCCGACAAGTGCGGCGTCCGAAGGTCGCAAGCGCCCACAATCAGTCGCGACCGGGTCCATGCCGCAGCCTGCAGGTGGAACTCGTCAAGCGTGATCGCGGCCTTGCCGTTGCGGAGGACGATGCCATGCCGCAACACCCCGTCGGTGATGCGGATGGCGAGCGGCGCTCGGAGCGACGAACGGACACTCGCGGTCGATTTCCGGGTGGGCAAATTCAAACGCAGGCCGCTCACCTTGACCATCCGAATATCCATTCGTCCACGCAGTAGCGAGAGCGGATCGAAGTCGATGTCTGCATTGGCGACGCGGAGGTCCATGCCGCCTGCGCCACGCCAATGGATTCCGCGGAGATCCAGGCTCCCCCAGAGCCGGCCGGTTGCTTGCTGCACGTTCAGGTTTCCATGCGTCAGCACGCGGATACGCGCGATCGCGAACCGCAAGCCGCTCTGCGTGCCCAGCAACCAGATGGCGGAACCCATGAAGAACAACACGACTAGCGCAATCAGGGCCACGGCGCCTCGCCAGCGGCGCAGCCTCCGGCTCGGGGCTGGCCGGGTCGCGGGTTCCTGCTCCTGTCGTGCACTCACAGGTCGGGCCCGACGCTGATGTGCAGACTGAGGCCATGCGCGTAGCGATCGCCGATCGGGAAGCCGAAGTCGATGCGCATCGGTCCGACCGGCGAAATCCAGCGCACGCCAAACCCGGCTGCCTGATGCATCTGGAAGCGGGTGCCATCGAACGCATCGCCGCCGTCGACGAAAAGTGCTACCCCCCAGCGGGGCCGGAAGTAGTGCTCGTAGGTGACGCTCCCCACGAGCAGGTCGCGTCCGCCGACGACAAGGCCTTGTGCGTTGCGCGGCCCGACCGTCTGGTACCCGTAACCGCGGATCGAGCGATCACCGCCAGCAAAGAAGCGCAATTGCGGGGGCAGTGCGTAGAAATCGCGGACCCACGTGGCGCCGGCATCGCCTCTGGCGATCACCCGATCGCGGGTGGTCAGGGAATGGATCCAGGTCCCGTCAAGCAGCAGCTGGGTGAACTGCGTCGTTGAAAGGGGACCCGCTGCGCGGCCGACTGCGCTCACCGCCCAGCCATTGCGCACGTAGAGGGGATTGACCCCCCGCTTTCTGCCAAGGCCGACCTGAGCGTAAAGCAGCGTGGAGTTGCCGTTTTGTCCGCCTACCTCGTAGTTGCCGGCAAGGGCATCGAGCGCCAGGCTGCGGCTGAAGCCGCGCCATTGCCGTGACTCACCGACCACGATTCCCAGGCTGCGCGAACGGGACGTGGCTGTATGGGCATCCAGCCAGTTGGCGCCGAGGTTGAAGAGCCTGTCGTCCTCGCCGGGCCGGGGAATGGTGTACGCGATTCCCGCGGTCTTCAGGCGCTGCGTCAATAGCGCATTGATCGCGGCGCTATGTCCCCAGCGATTCAGCCAGCGGCGACGAATGCCCCCCTCGATGCCACCCCCCGTATCGGTGCCGTACAGGAGTCCAGCGGAGTAGACCGTGCGCTTGGCTGGGGCGACCGTGACCATCACCGGCACGACGCGGTTCGTCGCAAGGCCCGGCTCGGGATTGACCTCGACCATCGAGAAGTAGTCGGTTCCCGCCAATCGCTGCTGCAACTGCAGCAACGCGTCCTGGCTATAGAAATCCCCTGGCCGCCACGGCACATAGCGCTGCAGCATGCGGGGGGCGAATTGGGAGCCCGCAAACCGAACGGCACCCAGCCGATAGCGGGGGCCCGGTGCCCATGCAATCGTCACCGCCGCGTTGTGCGCTACGGTATTGACCAGGATTTGGTGGCGGGTGGCCCGGGCATCCAGAAAGCCATCGGCCTGCAGTGCGGCCATCACCGCCCCTTTCGAGCGCGTGTACGCTGCCTGGTCAAGAATCGCGCCGGCTTGGGGAATGAATGCGCGCAATGCGCGCCGGACCGCCGGCAGCTTCCGGGCGTCGGCAGGCATCTCCAGTGCAAGTGCTGTGACCCGTACCGGTTGGCCGGGGTCGATCCGCAGCTCGACGATCCAGTTCTCGCCGTTCGCCTGGCTGCCGGCGGGCCGATATTGGCCGGAGACGATCCGTGCGTCGAAGTAGCCGTAGGGCTCCAATGCATTGCGGACTTCCGCCGCGGTGTGCGCATAGAGCCTGCGCATCTGAGCCCGGGTGACCTCCCGTCCGGCGTAAGGCGTCAGCGAAAGGTTGGCGCGAATCGCGTCAGCCAGCGGCTTGTCCACGCCCCGGATTTCGATTTGCACCGATGCATGCGTGATCCGGGGGAGCGAGGCCAGTAGGGCCATGACCAGCAGGTTTGCATGTGCGTGGCGCATCGTGCGAATTGGATCGGTTCCTTGCCCCGAGTCGAGCCGCGAGGGTACTCCAGGCGGCAGTTGCCCTCGCCCGACGGCACGGACCGCCATGCTGGCACGCTGCCCGTGCATGCGGGCTCCCGGAGCGCGGGGTTGCCACGCTGCCCAGGTGTCTCGGGTTCAACGCCACGCGACGGACCCGCGCGCGGATCCATCGCGGCTGGCTTCCGCACCGTGTTTACTGGCCGATACGGCGAAGCGGCTTGCCTTCCATGAGGTTGCGCTCGATCTTCTCCAGCGTGACGCCCTTGGTTTCCGGGACCAGGGCCCAGGTGAAAAGGATGAATGCCGCATTGAAGGCTGCATACAACCAGAACGTCTGGGCGTGTCCGAAATGGTTGAGTAGCGTCAGGAACGTGGCGCCGACAATGAAGGTGCCCACCCAGTTCGTGACCGTGGAAACGCCGATGCCGAAATCCCGGCCCTTCAACGGCTGAATTTCCGAGCAGAGCGTCCAGACCAGAGGTCCTGCGGAGAAGGCGAAGCCGACCACGAAGACCAGCAGCATGGCGACGGCCAGCAAACGTTCCGCCTGCGTTCCCATGCCTGCATGCATCAGCGTCCCGACCACGCCAAGGCCGACGGCCATGACCACGAACCCGGCGTAAAGGATGGGTCGGCGTCCCCAACGGTCGACAAAACCGATCGCGATGAAGGTGGCCAGAACGTTGGTCAGGCCGACGATGGCGGTGAACCACATTTGTGCGCTGGTGGCGTAACCGAGGTCCTGGAAAATGCGAGGTGCGTAATACATGACCACGTTGATGCCGGTCAGCTGCTGGACAACCTGCAATAGGACCCCCAGCCCAACAGAACGGCGGAAATTGCGATTTTCCATGAAGAGGCGCAAGCCCGACTGCGGTGTTTGCAACTGGGCCTCGATTTCGACGACCTCGCGTGTCGCGATCGCGTCATCACCACGCAAATTGCGCAGAACTGTCGTGGCATCGCGGGAACGCCCGCGCAGGACGAGCCATCGAGGACTTTCCGGCAGTCCCAGAACGCCAAGCAGGAACAGCGCTCCGGGCAGGGCGATGATGCCCAGCATCCAACGCCAGCTTTCCGTATAGCTGAAGGCAAGGTCGGAGAGGAAGGCCACGAAGATGCCGATCGTGATCATCAACTGGTACGTGGAAATCATGGCGCCACGCTTGTCCTCGGGCGCGATCTCGGCGAGATAGAGCGGCGCCGTGAACGCCGCCACGCCGATGGCCAGTCCGAGGGCAATGCGCGCCGCAATCAGAGACTCGGGCGACCAGGACGCGGCACAAGCGAGGGATCCGACGACAAACAGCGCTGCGCTGAAGACCAGCGAGCGCTTGCGGCCGAAGTGTCCGGACAGCCACCCGGCGCATGCGGCGCCCACGGCTGCACCGAACATCATGCTGCTGACGATGTGTTCGAGCACCCGATCGCTGACCGCAAATTCGCGCTGGATGAACTGCTGGGCACCTGAAATCACGCCGACATCGAGGCCGAACATCAAGCCAGCCAGCGCTGCCAGCAAGGCGACATAGGCGGCGTGGCGGCGCGCCTGCGCGCCCGGACCCGCTGTGGTGTTGCTCATCGGCATTCCTCTCGTTGGCTGCGAACGCGGCGTTCGCAGGTGGCCGCGTTTATAGCCCAGCAGGGGCCTCGCGCGCACGCTGCACTACTGAATACGTATGCAACGCCGTCGGCTCATCCGGCGCGGGCGGCTACAGTGCACGGCGCGTGGCCGTTGGCCATGCACGGACTGCAGTTGCCTGGCGGGTGCCGGGTCAAACGGGGAGCGCATGAACGTCGAGGTTCGGGCAGCACGGCCATCACGGAGTCAGGCGGCGGGGACCAGTGGTCCTGGCCGTCTAGCGCAACCATGGTGGCGCGGAGCCGTGATCTACCAGATCTACCCGCGGAGTTTCCTCGACAGCGACGGCAATGGGGTGGGCGACCTTCCCGGCATCCTGGCCCGATTGGATTACATCGCCAGCCTGGGTGTCGACGCGATTTGGATTTCACCGTTCTTCAAGTCGCCCATGGCGGATTTTGGCTACGACATTGCCGAATATCGCGCCGTTGATCCGCTCTTCGGGACCCTGTCGGATTTCGACCGCTTGCTCGCCGCCGCCCATGCACGCAACCTGCGGGTCATCATCGACCAGGTACTGAGCCACACGTCCATCGAGCACGCGTGGTTCCGAGCCAGTCGTGAGAGCCGCGACAACCCCAAGGCCGATTGGTACGTGTGGGCTGACCCGCTTCCCGACGGGACCCCGCCCAACAACTGGCTGTCGATTTTCGGCGGACCCGCGTGGACGTGGGAGCCGCGCCGGCAGCAGTACTACCTCCACAACTTCCTTGACGCGCAGCCAGACCTCAATTTCCACCATCCCGATGTTCGCGTGGCGGTCTTGGACAATGTCCGCTTCTGGCTCGAGCGCGGCGTCGATGGCGTGCGCCTCGATGCAATCAACTTCTGCTTCCATGACGCGCAGCTCAGGAATAACCCGCCCAAGCCGGAGCATGCACGCAGCGGGCGCGGTTTCAGCTCGGATAATCCCTACGCCTACCAGTATCACCGTTACGACAACACGCAACCGGAGAACATCCCGTTCCTGCAGGAGTTGCGGGCGCTGCTCGACAGCCATCCGGGCAGCGTCGCTCTGGGTGAGATCTCTTCGGAGGATTCCCTGGCGACGATGGCCGAATACACGCAGCCGGGCAGGCTGCATATGGGTTACAGCTTCGAACTGCTGACCGAGGACCATTCCGCTGCCCACATCCGGGCGACGGTCGAGAATCTCGAACGGGTCTTGGGGGCCGGGTGGCCCTGCTGGGCCATTTCCAACCATGACGTCGCCCGCGTGGCGACCCGCTGGGGCGGGCCGGCGCCCTGCGCGGCGCAGATCGCGCAATTGACTGCTGTCGCGCTCTGCCTGCGTGGATCAGTTTGTGTTTATCAGGGCGAGGAATTGGGCTTGCCCGAGGCCGAAGTCCCCTTCGAGTCATTGCGGGACCCCTATGGGATTGCCTTCTGGCCGAATTTCAAGGGTCGCGACGGGTGCCGTACGCCGATGCCCTGGGATGAGGGCGAGCAGGCGGGCTTCACCAGTGGCCAGCCGTGGCTGCCCATTCCGCCGCTGCATCGCCATCTCGCCGTATCGCGGCAGGAGAGTGACCTCCAGTCGCCGTTGCAGCGGTTTCGCCGCTTCGTCCATTGGCGTAAGCAACAACCCTTGCTGTGCTGGGGATCCGTGCGAATGCTGGACCTGCCCGAGCCCTTGCTGGGGTTTGTCCGGGCAGATGGCGGAAGCGAAATGCTGGCGCTGTTCAATCTGGGCCCGATGCCCCTTCAAATGGATTTGCCGCCTGGTGACTGGCAGGCCTTGTCGCCCGAGGGCCTCGACGCGGGCGTCGTCGAAACGGCCGGGCGCGCGGCCCGATTGCCGGCGTATGGGACGGTTTTCGCGTGCCGGCGGGAAGGGCGATGAATACGTATGCACGGACCTTCCGTCCGTTCTCCACACGCCTACCATGCCATTGCGCCCGCATTGCGGCGCCGTGACACCCCGATGACAACGCATCGCCACACGCACGATTTGCTCAACTGCAGTTCCCGGAGGGGGAAATGATTCAGCTCAAGCGCAACGTACTTGCCATGGCCCTGGCGTCAACGCTGGGTGTGGCTGCATTCGGTATGGCCCAAGCTGCTCCGGCGCCGATGCCGGCAGCAGGCAACAACGCATCGGCCCCAACGCAAGCCGACGCCCCACAGGACACAGGATCGGCCTCGAGCCAACGCTCGAATCGGGCCGCGAAGGAGAAGAAAGCCAAGGAATTGGGCATGGTGCAGGTGACCGGCTTCGTCAGCAGCATCACCAATTCGACTGCGATCAAGCGCTATTCGACGGAAATCGTCGAGGCCGTTTCCGCGGAGCAGATCGGCAAGTTGCCGGGCGTCAGCATCGCCGACACTCTTGGGCGCCTGCCCGGACTGGCGGTGCAGACCCTGAACGGACGACCGCAGGTCGTCACGATCCACGGATTCGGCCCTGATTTCAGCACGGCGCTGATGAATGGCAACGAGCAGGTCAGCACCGGCAACAGCCGTGGCGTCCAGTTCGACCAGTACCCGTCAAGCTGGTTCAAGAACGTGGTCGTGTACCTCACGCCCAAGGCCAGTCTCATGGGCCAAGGACTGGCGGGTACCGTGGACCTGCAGACCTACAGGCCCCTGGACGAAACGCACCGCATCACAGCCGTCAATGCCGGTTATGTCTGGAATAGCCAGTCGACGTTGGCGCCCGGCTTGAGCAACGAGGGCTATCAGGTCAATGGCATCTATGTCGACCAGTTCCTCAACGATACGTTCGGCGTCACCCTGGGCGTTGATCTGCAGAAGAATCCGTCGCAGATCGAGCATCAGGCGCCTTGGGGCTATCCGAACGCCGGGACTGGCGGACCGCTGGTCATCGGCGGATCCAAGAACTACGGCATCTCCGACCTGTTTGGCCGCACCGGATTGCTGGGGACCCTGCAGTGGCGTCCCAATCGCAATTTCACCAGCACGTTGGACATGACGTACGACAATTTCCGCGAAAACCAGTCGGCGAAGGGCATTGAGTTTCCCTTGTACTGGAGTGCGGCCCAGTTGCAGCCCGGCTATACGGTCAACAACGGCTTCGTTACGACCGGAACTTACAGCAACGTCAAGGGCGTGATCCGCAACGACTACAACCGCAATTACGCCCGCGTCTACAACATCGACTGGAACAACCGCTACCGCATCAACGAAAACTGGTCGGCGACCGTGGACGCCAACTACTCGCGGGCAAATCGGCGCAGTTTCCTGATGGAGTCCTACAGCGGGACGGGCTACAGCGCGGCCAATGGCGCGACCGACACCATTGGGTTCACGGAACTGGGCAGCGGCCTGCTGTACCTCAATCCATCGCTCAACTACGCCGGCAGCAATATCGTGCTGACGGATCCGCAAGGCTGGGGAGCGGGTGCCAACCCATCGATTGTCCAGGCGGGCTTCATCAATGCACCACGTACGACCGACTATATCGGTGACTTGCGCGCCAGCCTGAAGCGGGATTTCGACAATGGCCCGTTCTCCAGCGTGCAGTTCGGCATTGATCGCAAGACGCGCAACAAGACCTACAACATCGACCAGTACTTCCTGACGCTGCCGAATGGCACCCAGACGTTCGCGACGAGCCCGATCGGCGCGCAGACGGCACCGATCCCGACCAGTGCGTTCGTCAATGGCGGCACCTGCGATCCGCTGGCGTTCATGGGCGTCGGCCCGCAGGTCTGCTACGACCCGCTGAGCTTGCTCAACAGTGGCGCCTACGTGGTGTTCCCGACGGCACTTTCATCGATCGGCGTGCCGCCGAACTGGAGGGTGCATGAGATCGATACCACCCCCTACGTGCAGTTCAACCTCGATACCCACATTGGTTCGATCCCGGTGACCGGCAATTTCGGCATGCAGGTCGCCCATACGTTGCAAGGATCCGAGGGCCAACGAGTGACCGCCGGCAACGCAGGCGCGGGGTCGCAGGTGCAACTGGTGCCGGTGTCGGGTAGTACCAACTACACGCGCTACCTGCCGAGCATGAACCTGATATTCGGGCTCACCAGCAACACCGACCTGCGTATCAGCGCAGCGCGGGTGATGGCCCGTGCCCGCATGGATCAGATGAGCGCCAGCCTGGGTATCAACACCAACATCACGCAGTTGGCCTCGACCAATCCCAACCAGGCCTACTTCAGTGCCAGCGGTGGCAATCCCAAGCTGCTCCCGACTATGGCGAACGACTACAACATCAGCCTCGAGCATTATTTCGCGGGCAACCAAGGCTATGTCTCGGCGTCGGGGTATTACATTCAGTTGCACGATTACATCAATCCCAATGCCGCCTACCTGGCAGATTTTTCGCCATTCATCAGCAGCTACCTGAGCCCTGCGGAACAGCAGCAGCTCGGCACGCCGTATGGCATCGTCTCGGGACCCACCAACGATGGCTACGGCAACGTCCGCGGTGCCGTGGTCTCGGCGAGTGTGCCGCTGAAGATGCTGACGCCAGTGCTTCGCGGATTCGGCCTGATCGCCAGCGCGAACTACACGAAGAGCTCGCTGGTCTATGCGGGCAACCCGACGCCAATCACCGTGCCGGGCTTGTCGAAGTGGGTGACGAACCTGACGGCCTACTACCAGATCGGAGGCTTCCAGGCACGCGTCAGCCGCAACTACCGCAGCAGCTTCCTTGGCGAGGTTGCGGGCATCAGCGCGACGCGCATCCTGCAGACGATCCAGGGTGGCAGCACCTACGATGCGCAGGTTAGCTATACCTTCGATCGGGGTCGTTTCAACGGCTTGACCCTCACGCTGCAGGGGTCGAACCTGTCGAACAAGCGGTTCATCACCTACCAGAATGGCGATCCCCGGCAAGTGCTCTATTGGGAAAGCTACGGTCGCAGTTACGAGGTACTTGCGTCCTACAAGTTCTGAGTTTTCCACGTGTGCTTGGGCTATGCCCCGCCGCCCCCGCGGCGGGGCCTTTTTTTTTGCCGGGAATTCATGCGACACGAGAGCCGGATCGCAGGGGTTCGACGATTTCCGGCGTTGTTGTGCGGCGCCTGCCGATCCGCGCAGCATCGCGGTGAACCGTCACGCGCGGGTGCCTCGCTGGCCGGGTTGCAGGCAAGCGCCAGCTCTGCGACTTCTAGCGCCACTTGTGGCGGGCGCTTGAGCCCCGTGAGGACATTGAGCCGGGCCAGATCGGCCTCGTCGGCGATCGGCCAGAACCCAGGATGGAATTCCAACACCCGGGACAGCCCAGGGAATCAACTGGGACAGAAGCCGGGGCCCGTTCGACGGCGGCGATGTGCACTGCCCCTGCGGGCCTCTGCTGCGGACTTCCGTTATGCGTAGACCAGCCGCGTCCGGCCCTTTGGCGGCGCTTGGGGCGTTGGATCGAAGGTCCGATGACGCATCCTTCGGCAGGCGGCAGCGTCAAAGGGCCGCCCACGTTCTCCGACGCCAACAGGCAGCGAGGTTGGCGGGCTTGCGACGCGTCCGCCCGGTCCAACCTGACGTCCGGCGCGCCGCGCGCGCATGCTCCCTTGCCGGGGTATCCGGTTGGGATGGCCCCGGGCCTAGGCGCTTCGGCGTGGCAGCGTCTGGACGTCGATCTTCTCGAAGGCGCATAGGTCGCTCAAGGCGGTTTCCATCAGCGCCCGGGCGTGGCCGGTTGCTCTTGCCAGCAGAGCGTGGATGCGTGCGTCGGCAACGTTGCGGTTCTCGCACTGCCTTGAATAACTCTCGAAAGAGCTCAGGGCCAACACCAAATCGGCAACCTGATTCGGGCACTCGCAATCGACCTGGCTACGGATTTCCTGCAGGCCGACCAGTTGCACGTCGTCGAATCTCCGCGGAGGTGGCGGAGCGGCCGGCACGACCGGGAGGCCACCATCCAACTGCCGGCGCTGGGTGATTTCCCGCACGATCAGATTGATGAGGTTTGCCCGCAGCATGCGCACGCTGATCGGCGCGCGGACCACTTGTCTACCCGGTGCGCGCAAGCTTTCGACGACACCCCACTTGGCAAATGCGTAGACGACCAAGGTAAGTTCCGGCTGGACCAATTGCTCAAGGCGCTGCAGCGTTTCAGCCGGCTCGTTGCCAAGCAGCGACAAATCAACGGCCAGGACCTGCGGCTTATGCCGGTCCACTAACTGTTCGAAGGTCGCGACGTCGGCAGCGCTGACGATGACCTGCAGGTGTTTGCTTTCCTCTTCGCCGGCTTGTTGCATGTACGCCGGTAGCGTCGCGTGGAGGATGCCTAAGGTGATCATGAAGCCGCCTGCAAGTAATGAAATGTCCGCAGATGATCCATGGTCGGCTGTCAACGCCGCGTGCAGGCCCCACCCAGTGGGTGGCTCTGTTGCGAGGGCTGGCCTCGGTCACCGGAGGGAGCAAGGCCTGAGTCCAGGCCCTTCCGCTATTCCAACGATCCTGGCAGCACCGTAGTATCGAGTCGCGATTGACTCGCAGAAGAGGCATCGGGATGGAAGGGGAGCGTATCCAACGCATTGTCGTCGTCGGTGGGGGAACCGCCGGCTGGATGACCGCCGCACTGCTCGCCAAGGCCCTTGGCCGCTCAGTCCGCATCACGCTGGTTGAATCCGATGACATCGGGACGGTCGGGGTGGGTGAGGCCACGATCCCCCAGATCCGGCTGATCAATGATTTCCTTGGCCTGGACGAAGACGCAGTGATGCGCGCTACGAAGGCGACATTCAAGCTGGGTATCCAGTTCAATGATTGGCTGAGGCCTGGCCATGCCTACTTGCATGCCTTCAGCGACATCGGCCTGCCGCAGGCCGCCGTGCCTTTTCAACACTGGTGGCTGCGCGCGCGTGCGCAGGGCGATGCGTCCGACCTCTGGGCCTACTCGCTCAACGCCCAGGCGGCCGCGACGGGGCGCATGGCCCGGCTGGGCCAGGTGGGGGGAAGTCCGCTGACCGGGATGCGCTGGGCCTATCACTTCGATGCCGGCCTTTATGCACAGTTCCTGCGGCGCGTGGCGGTCGGGCTAGGGGCGCAACGAGAGGAAGGCATCATCGTCGACGTGGAACTGAAGGGCGAGGACGGCTTCATCGGCGCCCTGAAACTGCAGAGTGGCGCGCGTGTCACCGGCGACCTTTTCATCGATTGCTCCGGTTTCCGCGCGCTGCTCATCGAAGGCGCGCTGCATGCCGGTTTCGATGACTGGCGGCGATGGCTTCCGTGCGACCGCGCACTGGCCATGCCGAGTGCACGGGTTGGCGAGGCACTCCCCTATACGCAGGCCAGCGCTCGTGCCGCCGGTTGGCAGTGGCGTATTCCGCTGCAGCATCGTACGGGCAATGGCCATGTCTACTGCAGTGAATTCATGGGCGATGATGAGGCGCTGGCCGTGCTTCGGGCGAACCTCGACGGGGATCCGCTGGGCGAACCGCGGCCATTCCGGTTCACGACGGGCATGCGCCGCCAAGTTTGGGTCAAGAACTGCGTTGCGCTCGGGCTCGCCGCCGGATTCATGGAGCCGCTGGAGTCCACCAGCATCCATCTGGTTCAATCGGGCGTCGACAGGCTGCTCAAGCTGTTCCCAGACGCGCGATTCGAACCCCCGGTTCGCGCAGCGTTCAATCGGCAGACGCGCTTCGAGTACGAGCGGATCCGCGACTTCCTGGTCCTGCACTACACGACGACCGAACGACGCGACACGCCGTTTTGGCGCCACTGCGCAGCAATCGAAAGGCCCGGCGGATTGCAGGACAAGATGGACTTGTTCCGCGCGTGCGGCCAGATCTTTCGTGACGGCGAAGAACTGTTTACCGAGGTTGGCTGGCTGCAGGTCCTCGTAGGGCAGGGGGTTCAACCGCAGACCTGGCATCCGCTGGCGGATGCGCTGGATTCGGGCCGACTGGACGAGTTCATGGTTAGTCTCCGCACCATCATCCAGCGGGCGGTCGCGGCCATGCCGACCCATGGGCGGTTCATCGCCGAGCACTGCGCGGCCTGATGCACACTCAGGATTTGGCGCGGCAGTGTCGGTTGAGATAGGCATCGTGCGCCGGCATCGCGGCCGTCGCCTGTTGCATGACGGTGCGCAGCTCCGCAAGAAAGGTCGGGGCCTCGACACCGCGAAGGTCCGCCAGGGAGTCATGGCGCTGCGGTTCGATTCCCTGGCCCGCTAGCACCGCCAGCCAGTTGGCGTTCTGGAACAATTCCAGCGGTTCGGCCACGAGTCGTCCCGCGGCACGGAATTGGGCAATGCGATAGGCCAGGGTCTCGGGGATCGGCATGGCGCGGGTATGCCGCCACAGCGGCGCATCATCGCGCTCGACGGCGTGGTAGTGGAGGATCAGGAAGTCGCGGATCCGCTCGTACTCGGCGCTGGTGATGCGGTTGTACTCCTGCGCCGCCAGCGGCTCGAAATCGCGATCGGGGAACAATGCGAGCAACCTCGTGATTGCGGTCTGGATCAGATGGATGCTCGTGGACTCCAGCGGCTCCAAGAACCCTGCAGCCAATCCGATGGCGACGCAGTTCCGGTGCCAGGAACGGCGCCGTCGCCCGGCGGCGAAGCGCAGCGGCCGCGGTTCGCCCAGGGCTTCACCATCGAGATGGCCCAGGAGCAGGGTCGTGGCTTCGTCATCGCCCATGAATTCACTGCAGTAGACATGGCCATTGCCCGTACGATGCTGCAGGGGGATGCGCCACTGCCAGCCTGCCTCCCGTGCCGTCGAGCGGGTATACGGAACCATGGGGTGCGCGCTGGCGCAGCCAATGGCGACGGCGCGGTCGCAGGGCAGCCAGTGGCGCCAATCGTCGTAGCCTGCATGCAGCGCATCTTCGATGAGCAACGCGCGGAAGCCGGAGCAGTCGACGAACAGGTCGCCGGCGAGGCGTGCGCCATCCGAAAGTCGCACGGCGGCGATGAACCCGTCCTCACCCCGCAACTCGACCTCGACGATGCGGCCTTCGCGACGCACCACGCCGCGATGTTCCGCGAAGCGGCGCAGGTACTGCGCATACCGCATGGCATCGAAATGATACGCGTAGTCGAAAGTGCTCTGCACCCGTTGGGGATCACCCAGCGGCCGATCGAACCGGGCCGCCTGGGCCATGACCCACGCCATGGCGTAGTCGTGGATCGGGCGCCTGTCGCCCCTTGCGCGTTCACGCAGCCAGTATTGATGCAGTGGCACCGCGTCGAACTCGACGCCAATCTGGCCAAAGGGATGGAAATACCGGTGCCCGATGCGGGTCCAGTCGACGAATTCGATGCCCAGCTTGAACGTGCCCCCTGTCGATCGGAGGAAGTCGTTCTCATCGATGCCGAGCATGCGATTGAATGCTTTGATGGGCGGGATGGTGGCCTCGCCCACGCCGATGCTGCCGATATCTGCCGACTCGACGAGCGTGATCGGACACCGACCGGCTGTTGCATGGGATAGCGCGGCGGCAGTCATCCACCCCGCGGTGCCACCGCCAACGATGACGATTCCGCGAAGTGCCCGTGCATTTGCTCCGTCGATGCTCATCACGTCCGGCATCCTGGGGTGCATGCATCCTGCCTGCCAAGCCCGGCGATGGTGTTCCCGTCGTGGCCGTGAGTCCTCTGCACGTGCGCCTGGAACCCTGTCCATCCCGGTTCTGCCCGCGCAAATGCGTGTTGCGAATCCCGAGGGATGGTCCAAGCCACCAGGACAGTTTCGATAGCGGTCATGATGCGGCGTCGTTGGGCAGGCTCGGCAAGCGTAACCGCAAATGCCACCGGGTTCGGCCGGGTCAGGGGGCGGTGCCGCCGGCAGGCGGCCAGATCAGCATGGCATCACCGTAGGAGAAGAAGCGGTAGCGCTGTTCCACCGCGTGCCGGTAGGCGGCCAGGATGCGTTCGCGACCGGCAAGCGCAGAAACCAGCATCAACAGGGTCGACTCGGGCAGATGAAAATTGGTGAGAAGCGCGTCAATCTGGCTAAAGCGGTAGCCGGGCAAGATGAAGATGCCGGTCTCGCCCTCGAAGGGGGCCAGCCGGCCATTCGGGGCGGCAGACTCCAATGCGCGCACCACGGTCGTGCCAACCGCGATCACGCGGCCACCTGCAGCGCGCGTGCGCGTGATCTGTTCAACCAGAGGGGCTCCGACGTTGATCCACTCCAGGTGCATGCGATGCTGCTCGAGGTGTTCCACGCGCACCGGCTGGAATGTTCCGGCGCCCACATGCAGTGTCAGGTGGCCGAATTGGACGCCCCGTGCGCGTAGGGCCTGCAATAGGGGCTCATCGAAATGGAGGCCCGCGGTAGGGGCGGCGACGGCCCCTGCATGGCGCGCGAAGACAGTCTGGTAGCGCTCGGCATCGGCCGCGCCAGGGGCGCGCGAGATATAGGGGGGCAAGGGCATCTCGCCCAAGCGCCCGAGCAGCTGTGGCAACGGCTCGTGAGCCTCGAACCGCAACCGAAAAAATTCCCCCTCGCGACCGAGAACTTGCACGGTGCTGCCATCGGCGAGCCCCAAAGTGGCGCCTGCAGAGGGCTTTCTGCTGACGCCCAGTTGTGCCAGGACATCGCGTCCGCCGATGAGGCGCTCGATCAGGATTTCGGCAGCGCCGCCGGAGGATTTGCGGGCGTGCAATCGTGCCGGTATGACGCGCGTGTCGTTGAAGACCAGCAAGTCTCCCGCACGTACTGCAGCCGGGAGGCTGCGCACCCATTCATCGGTCAGCCGCTCCCGCGCTGCGTCCAGAACCAGCATGCGGCTTGCACTCCTCTCTGGCAGCGGAGCCTGCGCGATCAGCTCGCTGGGAAGGTCGAAGTGGAAATCAGACTTCTTCATGTGAGCGGCAAGTCGGGGTGTTCGACAGACATGGAGGGGAAGCAGGCATGAGCCAAAGCGACAAACATTCGATCGACCGCAGCGCGCACGTCGGTTGCCTGGGACACATCGCTGAGGTCAAGGCCCGAGCCAAGCAGGTCAACCGAAACAGAGGCATCCTCTACGGCTCGGGCGGACATGGTTCGCAATGTCTCCGCTAGCGCCACCTGGGCAAGATGTGCGCGTGGCGACGTATTGACCAAGGCGATCGGTTTGGCGACGAAGCGAGGATCGCCAACCAGCCAGTCGACGGCATTCTTCATCACGCCGCTTATGCCATGGGCATACTCCGGACTGGCGATGACCAGTGCGTCGGCCTGCGCGACCGCCGAGCGGAATCGGCGGACTTCATCGGGCGGCGCTGCATCGAGATCGGCGTTGAACAAGGGCAGTCGCCCCGGCGCAGGGTCCACGACCAGCATCACCCCGTCGGGCGCATGCGCCGCGGCCATACGGAGGAACGCGCTGTTGAGTGAAGCGGCACGGAGGCTTCCGGATAGTCCGAGGATCTTCATCACGATGGCGCGGTGGCGGCAAGCCGGGCCTGCTTTTGCGGCCCTGGTGCCTGGTGGCGTGCTGCGAGGGGTCGGCAGTTTCGCGCGACGGCTGGCCGGATGTCCAACGGTCTTGGTGGCGTGGCGGCCGGTGGGGCGAGGTGGGGTGACATACCCGGGGCCAGTGTCCCATGTTGCACTACAAGCTGTTTCAGGTCGGCTGCCGTCCTAGACTTGGCCGGGATCCGTGCGGACAGGCGCAGCGCCATGCCGATCAAGGGCAAACCCAATTCGCTGGACATCGCGCACCTGGCGGGCGTGTCGCAAGCCACGGTATCCCGCGCGTTGCGGGGACACCCGGCCGTCAACCGCACCACCCGCGAGCGCGTGCTTGCGGTCGCACGCCAACTGAATTACACAGTGGACAAGAATGCGTCGAATCTTCGCACGCAGCAGTCGGGAACACTCGCGCTGCTGCTGTTCGAAGATCCGACCGTTGATGATTCCAGCATCAACCCCTTCTTCCATTCGATGCTGGGATCGATCACGCGCGTCTGCGCCCAACGTGGCTATGACCTGCTGATCTCGTTCCAGCAGCTCTCGCGTGACTGGCATGCCGACTATGAGGATTGCCACAAGGCCGACGGACTGATCCTCCTGGGCTACGGCGATTACCGCGAATATCGGAGTCGACTGGAGGCTCTGGTGGCGCAGGGTACCCATTTCGTCCGCTGGGGCGCAGTGCTTGAGGACCAGCCGGGGATATCCATCGGCAGCGACAATCATGCCGGCGGCGGCGCCGCCGCTCGCCATCTGCTGGCGCTGGGACGTCGCCGAATCGGGTTCCTGGGCCACGCCTCACAGGGTGCCCCGGAATTCCTGGAGCGATACCAAGGCTATGCGTCGGCATTGCGTGAAGCCGGACTGGTGGCCGATCCATTGCTGCAGGCCGATGCCATATCCACCGAGCAGGCTGGGCGCGAAGCGGCCGAACTGGTCCTCGAGCGTGGCGCGCGGGTGGACGCATTGGTTTGTGCCAGCGACTTGATCGCGATCGGCGCGCTGCGCGCGCTCCAGACTCGAGGATTGCGTGTTCCTGAAGATGTGGCCCTGACAGGCTACGACGATATCCCCATGGCGCAGTTCACCACGCCGGCGCTGACCAGCGTCCAGCAGGACACGAAGCGCGCGGGCGAGCTGCTCGTGGACACCTTGCTGAAGATGGTCCAAGGCGAAACGATGGAGCCGATCAAGCTTGCGCCGCAGTTGGTGGTGCGGCAGTCCTGCGGAGAGTCAGTGTCGCAGGCGCCGGCACGGTCGCCGGCCACGGTGACCACGCTCCCGGCGCATGGCCGTCGGCCCACACGCGGCGCGCGCCATTGACGATCAGTCAGCAGACGGCTCTCGCACTCGAAATACGGCCAGTCCCGCGGCGAACAGGCTGAGTGCGCCCAGTAACAGTGCGCCCATCGCTTGGCCGTCGAATAGGTACCTCACCAGCAAGCCGAGGATGCTCGCGGCCAGCAGCTGGGGAATGACAATGAAGAAGTTGAATATGCCCATGTAAACGCCCATCTTCCGGGCCGGCAGGTGGTCGGAAAGCAGGGCATAGGGCAGCGAGAGGATTGACGCCCAGGCGATGCCAATGCCAATCATGGGTACGACCAGCCAGTGCGGGTTATGGATCAGGGAGATCGACAGGAACCCCGCCGCACCCAGCCAGAGGTTCAGCAGGTGGGCCAAGCGCAATCCCAGCCGCCGGGCCATCGGGGCCAGCGCGATCGCGGCCAGCGCGGCGACAGCGTTGTAGACAGCAAAAAGGATGCCTACCCAGTTGGCTCCGGCATTGAAGCCGGCGGATTGCGGATTGGTCGCGTGGAACTGGGTGGCAGTGACCGCAGGCGTGGTGTAGATCCACATGGCGAACAGCGCGAACCAGGAGAAAAACTGCACCCACGCGAGACGTTGCATGGCCGGGGGCATGCCGTGAAGGTCTCGCATGATTTGTGCCCATGCAGGCGCCTTGCCGCCACGCTGGCCCCTGGAGTAGGCCGCCAGCGCGGCGGAGAGCAATCCGAAGGCAAGCAAGCCACCCGCCAGCAGGTAGACCTCGGGCTTGAGCCGCAACAGCCAGACCAGCATCGCCGACCCGACGCCGGCGAGAGACCAGCCCCAGGCGCTTCTCCGGAGCCGGGCCGGTGCGAGCGCCGGCTCTCCCTCGGGCGTGGATGGGGTCATGGGTTCATCGGCAAAGGCGTCCAATTGCTGTGGGGGGTATTCCTGCGTCGATCCCACGGTCCAGACCATCGACAGCAGCAGGACCACCGCACCGACATAGAAAGCATAGCGAACCGTTTCCGGCAGCCTGCCTGGAGCGGCGGTATTGTCGAATCCGATTTGCGTGAGCAGCCACGGCAGCGCTGACGCGATGACGGCCCCGATACCGATGAAGAAGGTCTGCATCGCATAACCGGCCGGTCGCTGGCGTTCGGGCAATTGGTCGGCGACAAAGGCGCGGAAGGGCTCCATTGAGACATTGAACGAGGCATCCATGATCCAGAGGGTGACCGCCGCCATCCATAGCGCCGAGGCATGCGGCATGCCAACCAATGCCCCTGCGCTCAGCAATGCGCCGGCGAGAAAATAGGGCCGCCGCCGCCCCAATCGCGTCCAGGTGCGGTCGGAATAGTGGCCGATGATGGGCTGGACCAGCAGGCCGGTCAGGGGCGCAGCGATCCAGAGGATCGGAATTTGCTCGACATTCGATCCCAGGGTCTCGAAGATTCGGCTGACGTTGGCGTTTTGCAGGGCAAATCCGAACTGGATGCCAAGGAAACCGAAGCACATGTTCCAGACTTGCCAGAATCCCAGCTCGGGTTTACGGCTCATCATGGCGCTCCATTGGCTGCCGTCGGGCGTGGCGCCGGCGGTGTGGGCGAGATGAGCAGCGCATCGATACGGGCCTCATTGAGCGGCCCGCTTGCGCCACCGGCGCCACCCGTAAACAAGGCGGCCTGGCTCAGGTAACTCATGTTGAAGCCCGGAAGCAGGCCGAATTCGCAGCGCGCGCCGGCTGTGGCGTGGAATCGGACCTGGCTTGAACGTTGTAGGCCGTGTCCCTGGGGCATGACCAAGGGGCCTGTCTCGGTCGGCAGGGCACCGCAATGGATAGCAATTCGTCGAACCGCCGCCGTGATGCCCGTGTTGATGGGTCCGTTGGCATTTTCGAATTCGAGGCGAAGGACGAATTCACCGGTGCGTGGTGCCGTCCACTTCCGCGGCCATGCGCCGCTGATGCGATCCGTGGGCCCCATGCATACTGGTCGGCTCGGCAGTGAGTCGATGCCTTGGGTGGCCGTGGTCAGGTTCACGCAATGGCGCAGGCCATCGACCGGCAACCTCCATGTCCGAGCGACCTTATTGGACAGGGCGCGTCCGTCAACCCAGAGCGTCGCCGGAACGGTGCTGCGAACGATCCACACATTGCCTGCCTGCACGACGTGCGCGGGTGCTGGCGTTGCCGGGGCGAAAGAAGGAAACGGCGCGCGCACGGGTGCCGAGACGGCCTTGATCGCCGTGAGCCGGATGCGCACGGCCTTGCCTTCGGGCGGCGCGTCTGAATCGGCAACAAGCAGGTTGCCCGCCATCTGCGCTGGACGAACCAGCGTGATCACTTGCCCTGGCATCCGCAGCGAGATCGAACGGCGAGCCCCGAAGAGCATGGGCACGAGCGAGACGGGAATCTCGGGGTGGATGCGGCCGTTGTTCTCGAGTCCGAACACGCCCTCGACCACCATGTTCAGGTAGCCCGCCACGGACCAGAGTTGGCGGCGTGAGTCCACCACCGGGCCTCCCAGTTTGCCGGTCAGCTTCGTGGCGAGCTGCGGGAGCGCGAAGTTTTCCATGTTCGAACCGCTCAAGGCCGCGGCGCGGATCAACGAGCGCATTTCGTGCGCAATGCGCGCTGGATTCTGGATCCTGCGGGCTGCGCGCAGCGCGTAGGCGCTCACGAAGGGCCACAAGGCTCGGTTGTGATAGACGGGTTGACTGGCGCGTTCGGGCCAGATTACCGGCGTGCCAGCCGGCCAGCTTGGATAGTTGTCCAGGGCCAGACGCGCGCGCTCGCCATCGGCCACGCCGCTGAGAATGGCCAGCGACGTACCCAGCAGGTCGTAGGCATCCACGGGCAATGGCGGATTGCCGCCGCCCAGGTAACTGCGGTAAAGGCCTCGTCCGGGGTTCCAGAACCAGCGATTGATGGCCGCCTTCAAGGAATCGGCCTGGCGGGCATACTGCGCCGCGATGGCGGCGTCGCCGCGATGACGCGCCAGGTGTACGGCAAATCGCAGGGCCTCGTAATGGAGGACATTCGTCGACAGCGCGAAGGAACTGGCGATGAAGCGGACGTTGTGCGCGGTCCAGCCGGGATAGGTCTGCTCGCGCCAGTCCATGAAAGAGGTCTCGCCGCGGTAAAGTCCGGTGACTGGGTCAAAGGCGTAGGTACGGTCCTGGGCCAGCGTGTCGCGCAATGCCTTCCAGGTCAATCTGGCGAATGCAGCATCCTGTAGCAGGTGCCGGGCCCCGAGGAACCACACCACGCGGTCGGTGCTGATGGGCCAACTGCCGCCAGAGCCCGTGTCTTGCAACACGTATTGGCCCTGGGGGGCGCGGTTGTCGCGGACTCCCGAGACCTTGAACGCCAGCGAGTTCCGTGCACGATCCGGATCGAAGCGCCAGAGCGCAAGATCCGTGGAGTAGGACAAGTCCCGAGTCCATACAAACGGCCATTGCTTTCCGGCGACAAAGCAGTTGCAGGGCACGGGCTTCCCGCGGTTCCAAGCGCCATCGGTGATCTCGGAGACTGCGTCACGCCGGAGGTCCTGCTGGGCCATCGCGAACAGACCGTCAAACATGACGCTCGCCGTTTCGACGCGCCAGGGGGCCGTCGGAATCGAGCGTGTCCCTTTGCCATCAGACAGCAAGAATCCCGCGCCATTGCGACGCATGCTTGCCGAATGACCCTGCCATTCCAGCCTCTCATGCCAATGGACCGCAACCTGCGCGTGCGAAAGCAGCGGCGCCAAGGCGAGCGCCAGCAGTGCCAAGCCCCAGCGCCTCATCACCGTGACTCCAGCGTCAGATGCGCGCCTGATTCCGACGCAAGGCGCACGTAAGTCACTGGTCCAAAACGATCCCGTCCTGTCGACCAGCCAGGCCCGACGCTGGAATCGAGTCGGCGAAGGCTCGCAAGGCGCGGCAGTGGCGCCCCCGAGTTCTGCAACGCGTCCGCCGCGATGCCGTGGACGGCAAATAGGTAAGTCCGCAGCGCGGGTTGATAGCTGCCACGAGGCTGCGAAATCGTCAGGTGCACGGTGGTTCCCACTCTGTGGACGTCAATTTGCTGAAGATAGTAGGAGCCATGTGCATAGGCATCATCGTTGCCATCATCGTCGTAGTACTCGAAGGAACTGCCGGTTTCAGCGGGGAACACCTGCACGGTGACCTGCGTCACCGGGCGCTGGTGCACATATTGCTGCACCGGCTGCATCGGGATGATCGCGCCATCACGTACGAAGATTGGAATGTCCTTCCAAGTTCGCCAATCGACCGGGACGGTGATCACCTGGCTGCCGGTGTACGACTTGCCGGTGCTCCAGTCGAGCCAGGTGCCTGGTGGAAGCAGAACCTGTTTTTGCCTCTGGCCCTGCCGCATGACCGGTGCCACCAACAACCAGTCACCAAACATCCAGGCGCTCGAGTCGTCTTTTACGGCCTGATCATCGGGAAAAGCCATGGGAAGCGGCCGCACGATGCCGGTCCCTCGCTCCGCATCGGCCCACGCGTAGCTGTAGATGTAGGGGAGCAATCGGTACCGTAGCCGGATCGCCGCAACCGCGGCTGCTTCGGCGGTGGCGCCGTACCTCCATGGTTGGCGGCGCTGGTCATGCGTGCCGTGGACCCGCATGATCGGGCTGAAGGCATCGAATTCCATCCAGCGGGCATAGTTCTCCGGACTTGGGTGGCCATTGAAGCCACCGCCATCCATGGTCCACCACATCTCGCCGGTGTCGATGGCACTGAGCATTCTTACCCGCTGTGCCGCCATGCTCGCAAAGCCGGTATCGATGTCACCCGACCACAACGCGTAGGCATAACGTTGCGCACCAAGGTAAAAATCGCGGTTGAGTGAAAACACGCGCGTGCCGGGGAAATACTTGCGTTGTCCGTCGTAGAGAGCACGCTCCATGTTCATGAACTGCGTATCGTCGGGCGTCGTGTCAGCTTCATCATTCCACCAGCCGACGATGCCGGTCTCGAAGCTGTGTTGAAGCGTTGTGTTGAAGAACCAGGCGCGGACGGCGGGATTGTCGAAGTCGAGGTCCTGCACGAGCTTGTGCGAAAAATAATCGGGTTCGGCCTTCAGTCCCGGGAACCAGAAATCGTGGGCGCTCGCATAGCGGCCCTCGACGGTATGCACATGGATGCGTGGCTTCATGATGCCGATAAGGTGCACGCCCAGCGCGTCCAACTGCTCTTTCAGCGAGCCATCGGGGCCACCGGGGAACTTGGTCGTGTTCCAGCGGAATTCACCATAATGGTCCTTGCCCCAGGCCTTCCAGTCGAAGTCCAGCGAAAACGCATCCAGCGGAATGGCCAAGGCACGGTACTTGCGCACGATGTGCAGTAGCTCGGGCTGGTCCATGCCCCATTGGCTGTTGATGAAGCCGAGGGACCACTTCGGGAATAGCGGTGCCGGGCCGCTGAGGGTGCGAAGGCCGTCAAACAGTGCCTCCGGCTTGCCGGTCACGATGTACAGGCGGATGTCGGGGCGCGACATGCCGCGCCATTCGATCCGTCCCGCGTGGATGGTCACGTGGGCGCCCAGCGTATCGACGAGGACGCCCCAGCCCGCCGTGCTCCAAAGCCAAGGCGCGCCGGGATGGCCCTGTTCACCCGCCTTCACGTTCCACGGGCCATGCCGAACCATGCCCTCAGTGGCATGGACCGATTTGCTGTAGCCACCGAGGCCGTAGAGCGCGTCGGCCGGATTCACGGTCATCCGGATCCGCCCATTCGTCATCCCCTCCATGCCATCCAGCGCAATCAGGGGTCTTCCTGACCCATCCTCGATCCGCAGTGCCTGTGTGGCAGCGTTCCACTGCAGCCGCATGGACGGTGAATGCTCGGAAAGATTGCCTTGGGCGTCCTGGTCGCGCTCCGGCGCGTAGTGCCCGGGGACTCGGTGCGGATCGAGGACGAGCGTCGCCGCACTGGCGTGTGCGCTGGGCAGAAGGTGGATCTCGACGATGTTCGGCGCGCGCCAGCGCACGCTGAGCACGTCTGGGCCCCAGGGCATCCGACGTGCGTCATGCGTCAGGGCATCTGCAGGTTCAGCGCGACTGCTGCGCAAATCGAACCCATAGCGATGCGCGGTCACAAGGACGAACGGCGCAGGCCGCGCGGCTTGGGCCTGCGTTGGCATCGCGGCAGGCAGCGCCAGGGCACCCGCGAGCAGAGGAGCTGCCAACGTACGCATCAGCGGTGCTCCGATGGGATGGCCATAGGCTGCGCGACGCCTTCCAGAACGACGCTACCGTAAGCGGGCAGATGGAGCGTGCCTCCGGCAGTATCCGTTTCGGGCTCGCTCGCGCGCAGTAAAGTCACGTAGGCATAGCCCTCGACCGGGCGCAGGGTCATCTGCTGCTCGCGTGCGGAGAGGTTGTGCACGACGAGGACGCGTCCCTGCGCATCCCGCAGCCGCCAGGCCGCCAAGGCGGGGTTGCCGGTGGCGAACTCGCTGGCCACCCCATCGCGAAGTGGTGCAATTTGCATGCGCCAGTGGATCAGTTCCCTGTAACGTTCGAGAAGCGAGTGCGGATCGTTCTCCTCGGCCTGGACCGACACGCTCCGATTGGCCGCGATGTTCATGGGCTCCCATGATGTCTCCCCGGGGGCATGGGGACTGAGGTCCCAACGCATCGGTTCGCGGATCTGCGGATCCGGCTTGGTCCCGCGCATGCCGATTTCCTCGCCGTAGTAAACAAATGGGTGCCCCGGCAGCGTCATCAGCAGCGCGGCGGCGAGCTTCATTTCGCGGATGTCGCCGGAAAGGTCGCTCATGATCCGGTTCTCGTCATGGTTGGTCAGGAAGGGTGCGTCCATTACGTAATGGCCAGCGGTTGCCCTGTATTGCTGCTGGATGCTGACGAGTTCCCCACCAATCCCGGTATCCCTGCCGAGCCGGACGCTCCGGATCAGTGTTCGGGCGAGTGGAAAGTCGAACACGGCGTTCAGCGGCTTGACGAATGGCGCCATGTAGCGCGTGCTCGTGCCTGCAACCTCGCCGACGAGGTAGGCCGCCGGGTCCACCGGGCGTATGCCGTCGCGGAACTGTTGCCACCAGGCGGCGCTCCGGTCCATCACCGCGAGGTCGTGGTCGTCGCGGTCGAGCTTGTCGTAAATGTGCTTGGCTGCATCCAGGCGAAATCCGTCGGCGCCCTTGCGCAACCAGAATCGACCAATGCCGATCATCGCCGCTCGCACGGACGGATTGTCGTAGTCGAGATCCGGCATGTGCACATCGAAGATTCCCATGTAGTGCTGCGTGCCCCATGGCGTTTCGATCCGGTGCCAGATGGGCGCACCCCAGGGACTGACTTCGGTGAGATTGGTGGTGGGCGTGGCCCAGTAGTACCAGTGGCGGTAGGGGCTGCGGGGATCACGCGATGCCTCGAACCACGGGTTTTCGGCGCTGGTGTGGTTCGCGACCAAGTCGAGGATTACCTTGATGTGGTCCGCGTGCGCTGCCCGCGCCAATCGCTCGAAGTCAGCCATCGTCCCGTACTGCGGGTTGATGGCGCGATAGTTGGTCACGTCGTAGCCATGGTAGCTGGGCGATGCGAAGATGGGCATCAGCCACAGGCCGCTGACGCCAAGGGCTCTCAGGTAGGGAAGCTTCCGGGTGATCCCGTTGAGGTCGCCGATCCCATCGCCGTTGCTGTCGTAGAACGAGCGCACGAATACTTCGTAGAAGACGCCCGATGGTGCTGGTGCGCCAATGCCGGGCTGATCTCCTGGCGCTTTCGTTGCTGCGCGGTTCGTCGGCTCGGTTCCACGGGCGGAGGACAAGCCCGTGACCAAAAGGGACAGCATCAGTCCCACAAGGAGCGAGTGCGCTCGGCTCGGCTTGGCCATGTTGGTTTCCTCGTCGCAATGGAATTCAGGGTGGATCCGCGATGGTAGGCTGCAGCGTCGGCTGTGACGGCTGCTGCATACGTATTCATCCGAACGTGGTCACGCCGCCAGCGCAACGGCGAATCCTGCGCGCTCAAGCCGTTGGGATCATTGCGAGGGTTTCGAGTTCGGTGGTGCTGAAGCCGGCGGCGGCTCTTGCCTCGATATTGAAGGGGCCCCGCAGGCCCTCGGGCATGTATTCGGCCAAGAGCAATTGGAACGTGCTCTCGGGTTCCCGCCCTTCGCGCCGGCAGCACCAATTGAACCATCGAGTCCCGGCGGCCACGTGGGCGATTTCCTCCTTGAGGATCGTGCTGAGTATGTCCGCGCTCTCGGGGTCACCAACGGCGCGCAGGCGCGCGATCATCCCCGGCGTCACGTCCAGCCCCCGGGCCTCGAGTACGCGCGGCACCAGCGCCATGCGTGCCACCACGTCATGGGTCGTTCGCCGAGCCATAGCCCAGAGGCCATCGTGGGCAGGAAGGTCGCCATAGGCCAGTCCGAAATCGGCAAGACGCGCCGCCAGCATGCTGAAGTGCCTCGCCTCGTCGACAGCGCACGCGCTCCAGTCGAGGTAGAAGGCCTCAGGCATGTCACGGAACCGTACGACAGCGTCCCAGGCGAGGTTGATCGCATTGAACTCGATGTGTGCAACGGCATGCAGCAAGGCGGTCCGGCCACCTTCGCTACCGAGGCCGCGCCGAGGTAGGTTACGCGGATCGACCAGCGCGGGCCGCGAAGGCCGGCCTGGCCACAAGGTTGGCGGACGCCGGCCAGGTTCGTCTCGCAGCGTCAGCGCTCCATTTGCCAGCTCAATGGACGTCGCCAGCGTCCATGCGACCTTGTCGTCCGGCGAGGCGCAATCCAGGCACTGTTGCGCGCGTTCGAAAAGGGAAACCATGATCGCTGCGTGGGGCAGAGGGGAACATCGGTCGTAGCAGGCAGTCTATTCTCGTGCAATGCGCCGGGGCCAGTCATGCAGCCATTCGCGGAATATGATCGATACGATGGGGTGGGTTTGGCCGACCGGGTGGCGGCTGGCGATGTGACCGCGGCCGAATTGCTTTACACGGCTCAGGTCCGGGCCGATGCGGTGCAGGGATCGCTGAACCCCATCGTGCGACGCATGGATGCGGAAGCCGCCGCAGCGATTGCCTCCGGGTTGCCCCGAGGCGTCTTCACGGGCGTTCCCTATCTGCTCAAGGATCTCCTCCAGTCCTGCGCTGGCGTGCCCATGAGCATGGGCAGTGCGGCGTTGCGCGACCACGTGCCAGCGGATGACGATGAGTTCGTCGCGCGGTTGAAGCGCGCGGGGCTGGTGCTCTTCGGCAAGACCAATGTGCCGGAATTTGGCCTCGTTGCATATACTGAGCCGAAGGCATTCGGCGCGAGCCGCAACCCTTGGGATCCGACGCGCACGCCGGGTGGGTCCAGCGGCGGCAGCGCGGCAGCCGTCGCAGCGCGCATCCTTCCCGCGGCTGGCGCCAACGACGGTGGCGGATCCATTCGCATCCCGGCAGCCTATTGCGGCCTATTTGGCCTCAAGCCGAGTCGTGGACGCGTCAGCAGCGGGCCGGACGCCGGCGAAATCTGGATGGGTGCATCGTGCGAGCACGCGTTGACGCGCAGCGTCCGCGACAGCGCCGCGCTGCTGGATGCCGTGGCTGGTCCCGCGCCCGGCGATCCGTTTGGCATTGCCCCTACAGGTTCGTTCCTCGAAGCGACGCGGCAACCCGTGCCGAAGCTGCGCATCGCCTTCAGCATCGCTTCGCCGCTGGGCACGCCGGTCGCTCCCGCTTGCGTCGACGCCGTGCGCAGTACCGTGGCGCTCTTGCAAGAACTGGGTCATGAGGTCGAGGAGACGGCTCCTGCCTATGACGGGATCCTGTTGATGCGCGCCTACTTGATGCTCTACTTCGGTGCGGTGGCGGCGCAGTTGCGCGAACTTCGCGAGCAAGGTGGTCGCCTCCGTGCGCACTTGCTGGAACCCTCGACGCGTGCGCTGGCGGCCATTGGCGAGGCCATTGGCGCGGGCGAGTTCCTGCGTTGGCAACAGCGATGGAATCTATTTGGCCGCGCACTTGGCGGCTTTTTCCAGGCGTACGATCTTTGGCTTACGCCAACCACCGCGGACCTCCCTCCGAGGATTGGCGAGCTGGCGCCGTCGCCCACGCAGGAAAGGCTGCTTGCATGGGCTTCGCGGTTGCGCATGGGCGGCCTGCTTCGGCGCATGCGCGTGGTGGAGCAGGTCGCGATCACGAATCTTGCGCGTACCCCCTTCACGCAACTGGCCAATCTGACCGGCGTTCCGGCGATGAGCGTGCCACTGCACTGGAACACCGAGGGCCTGCCTGTCGGTGTGCAGTTCATGGCGCCCTTCGGCGCCGAGACTCGGTTGTTTGCCTTGGCTGCGCAGCTCGAGCAGGCACGACCGTGGGCGGCCCGGATGCCGCCGGTCGTCGCCTTCCAATGAAGGCTGACGTTGGCACGGCGAAGGTGATGGTGGCCAGGCTAGATGGTGACCAACCTCTTAACAGGAATTTCGCAAATGTGCCGCGTCAAATGAGCATCCTGATGGCACCATTCGTTGCCGTATCGATGGCCGTCGATGCCATCCGACCGCGTACTTCGCGATGTGCGGCGGCATCGGGATCCCTTCACGCGTACAACGCCGTTCCCGGGGTACTTGCCCTGCCTTGGTTGCGGGAGTAGGTTCGAGACAAGCGGGGCTCCGGACCCGCGCCTATTCAGGCCCGTCATCATGCATTGCGCGCCCTGCACATCCGACGCCCCGCCACATCGCTGGCTGGGTGGTGTGTGGAGTGCGCCCCCTGAATCCCGCATGCGAAACCGCCGTGGCGGGCGGTGTGTTGCGTCCCTGTGTCCCACCCCAAACTAAGGAGGTCGCGCGATGTTTGAAAATCACCCACGCGAAGACGTCGAGGCATTGATGAAAGCCAACATCGAATTCCGGCGCCTGTTCCTTCGCCACCGCGAGCTCGACAGCAAGGTACACGATGCGGAAATCGGCGTGCTGCCGCTCGACAGCGACACGCTCAGCGGCATGAAGCGCGAAAAGCTGGTCGCCAAGGAACGACTTCTCCGCATGTGGCAAGAGGCGAGAACCTCCACGCACTAGCACGGAGGTCGGCGTGCGCCGCCGCATGCCGCTATCATTCGGGGACCGTCAAGCGTCCCTCGCGTCACCCGACCGCCGCGGCAGGCCCGCGGCGGTCAAGTCTGTCGGGCGCGAACGCATCACCGAGGTCGCCTGCAGATGATCCATGACTCCGTGCTCGAACTGATCGGCCAGACGCCCATGCTGAGGGCGCGGCGGTTGGATGCTGGTCGTTGCGAGATCTATCTCAAGCTCGAGTGCATGAACCCGGGCGGCTCGATCAAGGACCGCATCGGTTTGACCATGATCGAACGGGCGGAGCGCGCCGGCCGCATCAAACCGGGCGACACCCTCGTGGAAGGCACGGCCGGCAACACGGGCATCGGACTTGCCCTGGTGGCGCAGCAGAAAGGCTACCGTCTGGTGCTGGTGGTGCCGGACAAGATGAGCCGCGAGAAGATCTTCAACCTCAAGGCCATGGGCGCCGAAGTGATCCTCACGCGCTCGGACGTCGCTAAGGGTCATCCCGAGTACTACCAGGATCTTGCCAAGTCCATTGCCGAAGAAACGCCCGGCGCCTATTTCGTCAACCAGTTCGGGAATCCGGACAATCCAGCAGCGCACGAGGCGACGACCGGACCCGAAATCCTCGAGCAGATGGAAGGCCGCGTCGATGCGATCGTGTTCGGCTGCGGCAGTTCCGGAACCATGACCGGGCTCTCGCGGTTCTTCGCCGTTGCATCGCCGAAGACCGAGCTGATTCTGGCCGATCCCGTGGGTTCAATCCTCGCTCAGTACATCAACGAGGGCACGCTTTCCCAGAAATCGGCAAGCTGGATGGTGGAGGGGATCGGCGAGGACTTCCTGCCATCCATCAGCGACTTTTCGAGGGTGCGCAAAGCCTACGCGATCAGTGACAAGGAGAGTTTCCTGACCGCGCGACTGTTGCTGGAGAAGGAGGGCATCCTCGGCGGCAGTTCCACCGGCACGCTGCTGGCCGCCGCGTTGCGGTATTGCCGCGAACAGTCGGAGGCCAAGCGCGTCGTCGTGTTTGTTTGCGACACCGGCAACAAGTACCTTTCGAAGCAGTTCAATGACTATTGGATGCTGGACAACGGGTTCCTCGAGCGCCCGCAGCATGGTGATCTTCGTGACTTGATCCTGCGCCCCTACGCACAGCGCGACACCGTGGTCATTGGCCCACATGAGCCCCTGACCGTTGCGTATCAGCGCATGAAGCTGTATGACGTGTCGCAGCTTCCCGTGCTCGATGGCGAGCGGATCGTCGGCATCCTCGATGAGTCCGACCTGCTGATGCATGTCCACGCCGACAGCGAGCGCTTTGGCGATCCGGCTTCCACCGCGATGGTCAGCAAGCTCGAGTTTGTCGACATGCGCACGCCGGTAGCGAGTCTGATGCCATTGTTCGACCGCGGCCATGTGGCCATCGTCATGGACGGCCCGCGCTTTCTCGGTCTGATCACGCGCATCGACCTGCTCAATTACCTCAGGAGGCGGGTGAACTGAGCTGGCATGACGGGCCGACTTTGCTGGCTGAAGCGGACAACGGCCGTGCTAGCCCACGGGGATGGGCGAAGGCACTGGTCTTGTCCCCGTGAGCTTCCGAGCGTTGCGTGTCGAAATGGCTGCGAGGATCCATGCTGCGTGCGAAATCGAGCCGCGCCTCGGCAATATCGGGACCAACGTGGTCCGTGTGCACCAAGTGCTAGCCGAGACGACTGTGCGAGCGGGTCGCATGGCCGGTCGCATCGAGCAGTGCCCGGAAGTCCTGTTGCGCTGAGCGTGTCCTGCGTTCGCCAGCAGAATTCTCGGGTCGTGACGGCAGCGTGATGCCGCGGGCATGCGATGCTGGCGAACCGCGACGCGCCCGGTTGGATCGAGAAAGGCGCCCGTTTCCCTGCGAGATTCTCGGTGCTGAATGCGACCCATGACCTGGACGGATTCCCTAGCCTGGCGAATGCGAAGGACCTTCATGCTGCTGCGGCGCCTGCGCAGCAGCTTGAACATCCGCGGATGGCGCGGTACCTGGCGGCGCGTGCTGCAAGAGATCAAGGGCAAGAAGCTCCCTTCGTCACAGCCGCATCTGCTGCCGCTGGTCGCGACATGCTCTGCATTTAAGGTGCCCAGCGCCGATAC